>JBGAVL010000009.1:0-41749 GCA_044228145.1 Obscuribacteraceae bacterium (SeqCode) | reverse complement strand
AACGATCGCAAAGTGGAAGTGCCCATTGAAGATGGGACGCACGACAAGATGGGCACTCTCAAACTGGCTTCTGATCTTGTGCTGATTCTCAGGCTGGATGAAAATGCCAAGATAAAGGCATATTTGAAGGCAGATGACTTTGATAGACCTAGATTTCTGGCAACTTTGTCCGAAGGGCAATCCGTGCCGAATTTTCCCTTGCGCATTTGTTATGAGCGCAAGCATCCTCAGTCCGGCATCAAATTCAAATGTGATCCTGGTCTGGGTGTGACATACACTTCCTTTTTCCTATTCTTGCTTGGCTCATTTTTTGTCGCGCTTCCCAATCTGCGCGTCTGGGCAGCGGTTGAACCAACCGAGGAAGGTGTGGTTAGGTGTGTTATTGGCTTTAAGGGTGTAAAGTCGGCGCACCTAATGCGCGCGGATCTGCAGCAAGTTAAGCACGCAATGCGCCAACAGGTCTTTATGGGTTGTCTAGCCGATAGAGAGGTGGTCCGCGTTGAACACTGAAGCTGTCTTAGTAAATGCCGCCGGACTGTCAAGCATTGCTGCATTATGGATGTTTGCGATCGGCTCTGCCTTCAAGTCGAAGACCAGGATAGTCTATATAGCAGGGATAGTGGTGCTTGCGTTTTGCTTCACATGCGTGAGCATTTCACTTCTGGTCAGGACGGCTGAGTCTGCGCGCTTCCCGATTACCAATCTTTATGAGAGTCTGCTTCTCTTCAGTTGGGGTCTTCTTTTGGTTTCTATGGTGCTCTTTAGCCGGCAGAACCTGCCTCAGTTGGGCTGGCTGACCGCGCTCTCTGTCAGCCTGGTATTTCTGTACGCTAGTTGGCTGCCATCCGGACAACATGCAATCAAACCATTGATGCCTGCTTTGGTCAGTTATTGGAGAGTCATACATGTTCCACCCTTGATCGTCTCATATGCGTTTTTTGTCATGAGTGGTTTACTGTCGATTGTGAATTTGTGGAGCGGGCGGCGACGGATGACTGCCGCTGCATGCCTGCTTGCTTTGCTGGTATGCCTTTTGAGCATATGTCTTGGCACACTGAAGCTGGCGGATGTTCAAACCATACAGCTTGGTTTTTGGCTCGGACTGTGCATCTCATGCGCCGCCACATTCGGACTCTTTTTTTGGGAGGCACAAAGGCCATTCGTACCGACCAAGCTTAGTGACTTGGCAGAAGGTCTATCGCAGAAATCAATCGCCATTGCTTTTCCACTTCTGACCTTCGGAATTATTACCGGTGCACTCTGGGCAAATCACGCATGGGGGGCATACTGGACCTGGGATCCCAAGGAATCAATGTCTCTGGCGACATGGCTCAGCTATGCGGCATATCTCCATCTTCGCTCCCGCAACTGCTGCGGCACCGATACTTTGTCTTTGTGCGCGTTTCTGGGGCTGTTATTGACGATTTTGACCTATCTCGGATTTACGTTTTTGGATTTGGGCGGACTCCACACCTATGGAAATTTAGCCTGACGAGCTCATGCTTCGGAAAGCACGTTATGGCCACTGGCAGGTGTTCATTCCTCGGAACGATCCGGGATCAAACAGGAGGAAGTTAACTTGATTTTTCAGCAGAGGAACTCGATGCAATGAAGCAAACACTTAACAGTTCACCAAAAGTATCAAGAATTAAAAAACAGGCTTGCAATCAAGAGAAGTCAGACCGACTGGATGAGATGCCTGTAAAGATTTTGATGCGTCCGCAATTAAAACGCCCCACCCAGAAAACAAGAATCAAATAGCAATCGAGACTTGATGGCTGACGGACCGCCGATGCAACGACTGAGCAAATTCAATTTTCTAGTCCCCATTGAGGGAGGTAGCGAAAGTTGGCTAATTTACAATGCACTCACTGACTTGGGAATCCTGGTGGATGCATCAACGGCAAGAAGTGTGTCTTCCGTGCTTACCCGAATACCGGGAAGGAAGCCTATTTGGAGATATGCGAAAAACACTGGCGCTGAGGCACGCCTGGACAGGTTTGTGGAAACAGTGCCTGCGGCAGTTGCAGTTGAATTAAAGAAACTGGCATTTCTGGTTGAACCGAGCAAGGAAAAACTGTGCTTGGAAAACATGGTCGGGAGTTTTTTACGCCCTTCATGCTTGAAAGTCACAATAGCCTATTCCGCGCGCTGCCAGATGGCATGCCAATATTGTTTTCAATCGGGGCGCGATAACTCTTCACGCCACGATCTGGGCTTGGTTGAAAGAACAATCGCATGGTCCGAAAAATACATTATGGATCACGGCATGAAGGCCGTACACCTCGGTCTGTTCGGCGGCGAGCCGCTTTTGGATTACAAGCTTGGACTGGCTTATGCAAGAGAATTCAAGCAGCTTTGCGATCGCTTATCCATTCCATTGGAAATCAGTTTGACTACCAATGGTTTGAACCTCTCCAGCAAGATTCTTCATGAGCTTCGCTCTTGCGGACTGACGTATGTTCGCGTCACACTGGATGGACCACCTGCGGTCCATGACCTGAGACGTCCAACTCTTAAAGGTTCAGGCACATTCAACCGGATATTTACGAATTTGGAGATGGCCGCAAGCTTGGACGGATTTGGAATCGGTGTCGCAGTCAATGTGGACGAGACTACGGTGAACTCTATCGATGCGCTTTTGGATATTTTGCAGGCTGCTGGCCTTAATGACGATGTCGAGATGATTCTGGAACCAGTGCTGCCGAAAATGTCAGACTATGCAGTCGGAACTTACCGTCCGGAGAAAATGCTTAAAAACATCGCCAAAGTATTTCTTCGAGTTGTTGACAGAGAGTTTTCCACGCCATTGTTGCCAGGACTATGCGGCAGCTGCAATGCCACTCAGGAAAACAGCTTTGTAATTGATTGGAACGGAGACCTGTTCCGCTGTAGTTTTACCATGCTTGAACAATCCCTGTCTTGCGGAAGCATAAGTGCCGACTTGAAGAATGGAGAGCTTGCGGCCGCTTGCGATGCGCAAAAAACGTTTGCTCGTGCTGTTGATGTGTTGAATGTCTGCCAGGAAAAACAATGCCCCTATCTTCCGCTTTGCGCGGGAGGTTGTCGTTATCAGGCCTGGCTGAAGAAAGGCGACTGGTCCGCGCCGAGTTGTCCAGTGCGTCTTTTTGACAAAGTTGCAGCCGATGCCTTTGCCCACTCGTTTGGTCTCAAGACTCGCAGGCATTAGTTTTACCGAGTCTTGCTCAATCGGCTCTGGTCGTCGCTCACTTTTGCCTAAACGATTCAGTGCCCTATTTTTCAAAATCGGTTCCCCTGAATAACGAGGAGTACAAATAGAGTAATGAAACTGCTTCTAACATCAGTATTTGGTCCGTTCGGCGTAGACGATAATTACGGAAGACGTCTGAATGTGATGGAGCTTTTTCACAACCAGGTAACCAGAGAGCAGGGATTGTTCTCACTTAGAATCAACCACCCGAGCTTCGGTTTGTACCTTATTGCTGAAAATCTTGAGATACCAACCGCGGTGCTTGATTTTCCATCGCTCGACCGATTTATTGAAGAAGTGAAAAAAGGATACGACTACATCGGCATCTCTTCAATTGTCGCCAATTTCAGCAAAGCAAAAAAAATGGTCGAGCTAATTCGAGAACTGTCGCCGAAATCCAAGATCATAATCGGAGGACATTGCACGAGTATACCGGGCATCGAAAGTCTGGTAGACAGCGACTATATCAGCAAAGGAGAAGGTGTCAGCTGGTTCAGAAGAATGCTTGGAGAGGAGACTGACAAACCTGTTCGTCATCCGGCGCTCTATTCGACATTACAACGAAGCATCATGGGCGTGCCGCAGCCTGCTACTGCCGGCGTCATCATTCCCGGGCTGGGGTGCATTAACGCCTGCTCGTTTTGCGCGACCTCGCACCACTTCGACAAGAAGTATGTGGGTTACTTGAATACAGGAAAAGAACTTTATGCAGCCCTTTGCGAAATAGAAAAGAAATTAGGCTGTTACGAGTTTTTCGTCATGGATGAGAATTTCCTGAAAAACCTCCCACGCGCAAAAGAGCTGCTTGCGGAGATGGAGAGAGACAATAAATACTTCTATATGGGTGTCTTTTCTTCTGCAGAAACAGTGGCCGCATGTGGAGTCGAATTCATGGCCAAGTTGGGCATTGATTTCGTCTGGATCGGCATAGAGTCCAAGCAATCGATGTTTGCAAAAACCAAAGGCGTCGATTTGAAAGCCATGATTCAGGAGCTAAGGAAACACGGCATTCAGGTTTTAGGGTCGGCCATTCTCTTTCTGGATCATCACAGCAAGGAAAATATTCAAGAAGACATTGACTTTGTCATCGGGCTTGAAACCGATTTCGTGCAATTCATGGAATTGGGTCCATTACCAGGAACAGCACTGTATAAAGAATATGAGGCTGATGGCCGCTTACTTACCGAGATTCCCTTCGAAGACTGGCATGGTCAAGATAAAATCTGGTTTTCTCATCCTCACTTCACGCGGGAGGAGACGCATGATTATTTGAAAGATGCTTTCCGTCAGGATTATGAGCGGCAGGGCCCTTCATTGCTTAGACTGGCTGATACATCCTTGCGAGGATACAGAACCATGAAAAGCCATGCTTGCCCCCGCCTTCACGCTATGCAGAGGCGGCTTTCCGAGCGATGCAAACCCTTGCGCCTGCTTTTCCCGGCTATCGAGCGTTTTTCCGAAAATAATAGAACCAGAGACCTGGTAAGGCACCTCAGCGAGCAGTATCTCATGGAATTTGGACCCTTGAATCCGGCTGAACATCTTCTTTCCCTGTGCGTTCAATTCCTTGCCTGGAGGGAAAAGCAGTCAAATGTTTTGAAAGACAGAATGAGACAGCCGCCGACCTGCTACAAAACATACCGAATGCCGGCGGAGAACCCGCTTGCAGGGTTTTCAAACATATTTAAGAGCAGGCCCCAGGAGCATCGGCTGCGCTCATGAATATCCTTACATCCAGTCTACACCTAAAATCAAACCTGACTGCCTATTGATGCATTCAATTCATCCAAGAATTGCTCGACATTCACGCTATGCATGCGGCAGGCGCGTTCTATAGAAACCTGACTGGCAACAGTCTTTCGCAAGATAGGATTATTGAGGGCGGTAAAGCCATTGGAGATGAAGATCGATTCGGTTTGCGGATACCAATTCAACACCTGTGCCACCATGAGGTCAGCTGTTATTTTGTCTGGCCGCGGCAAAGAAGACACTTGATCGGTATGTGTATCTTTTTTCAGCCCGATTCTCAGTAAATGAATTGCCCACAGCGCTATACCCAACACTTCCAGACTGCCGCTAATTCCCACAAGAGGGAAGCAAGCCCGCGTCCAGTCCGTGCCGGTTTGTAGAATCACTCGCAAGGCGCATCCCAGGTTGACCAGAAAGAATGGCAAATTGATTGGACTGAGCGTAGCGGGATTGACCCCTTTGAGCGTCGGAACAACCTTTGAAGAATAACCCATGATCATGAGGGATATAAAACCGACTGTGATGGCATGCCTGATCGCACCGGCATAGGCATGACTGGCCGGAGTACCACTCACCTGCGCGTAGAAGGGGGAAGCCGCCAACATACAAAGAGAAACGAAAAGCCATATGTACGCGGCTCTGATATATTTTTCCACCCTGTCCCACTCAGGAAAGGTCCTCCACAATTTGAAGGGCAAAACCACCAAAAGCGCAGACAGAAGAATGGCGATACGGGCAATTGCCAGTATCGTTTCGGCGCCGGCAAAACCAGTTAGTTTTGTAATTGCAAGAGCAACAATTTCACCGGCGACTCCTGCTGTCAGGAGCGCCAAGCCTGCCACTGCCCGCGATGCGGCAACTCCCGGCAGCCCGAAAAGACCAGGCAGGGTTCTAAGAGATACACCCAGGATCATCGTCATCCCCAGTCCGTGGAATTGCATATCGCGCAAAATCGGCTGACAGACATCAAGATAAAAGGATCTCTCCGCGCCTGTCGTGGTCATCAATCCGAAGGTCAGGCAAAGATTAATCACGCTGGATAGAACAAACCAGGCAAGCGCAGTGAATATGAATGCAATATACGGCTCGCACTTCGCAGCACTGGCCCTGAAAGTCAAGCCCAGGTGCATGGCAAAGAGCACAACTGCGATCAGCTCAAATAACGCCGAGCATGACGCCAGGGCTGCCGGCCATTCTCCGTATCCGGAAAATGGCATGCTGACAGCGCCTATGAAGACACCAACAAAAAGAAAAGAGAAAACGATCAGAGCCAATCTCGGTTTGACAAGACTGGAGTGCCAAAAACGTGGGAACGCTTGATAGGCAAAACCCATGATAAAAAAACCCATCCAGCCATAAACTTGCGCTTGCGCATGGGCATTTATCTCCATAGCCGCGGCGGACTGAAATGAGTGGCCTACGGCGATACGCCAAAGTAAAACTGCCCCCCATGTGGCTCCCACCGTAAGAATAGTGAGGACTCCAGCGGCAAAATAAGGGCGATAAATCGTATCTGCGATACCAGGCACGGGGCTTGCGTCTGCCGTTCTTTCAATCACCGTCGATGAGTCATCACCTTCAATGACTGCACGGATTTCGCTGAGCATCTTCGAT
This sequence comes from Obscuribacteraceae bacterium (SeqCode), assembly GCA_044228145.1. Lineage (GTDB taxonomy): Bacteria > Cyanobacteriota > Vampirovibrionia > Obscuribacterales > Obscuribacteraceae > QKMZ01. The sequence continues at coordinate 35,154 of JBGAVL010000009.1, read as the reverse complement.
TCGTCAATGCCATGCGCTCTGGCAAAATAGCCCAGGGTTTCATATGGGCCGAGCGGTCCGCCGCAACCTCTCAAACCCATGCTATCTAAAACAGATCTAGATGTCGGATATTGTGAAAGCAGATCCGGAATCATCGTGTCGCGTGTAATTAGAGAATTGGCACAACCGCTCATAATACTCATCACGCTACCTGGGCCAGCTCTCTGGCCCGGCGGTCCAGTCGCCCGGTTCCAGCCGCCAGACCCAGACGCTTGAGCAAGCGGGAATAAAGAGCAAGCCTGGCTGCGTGGCTCTTTTCAGGCACGTCCCACCTCAATGTTTCCGCACTTTCACACAACTGCTTGGCTGAAGCAAAATCACCTTTGGCACAATATACATCGGCCAGATCGTTGATGGCATCTGCTTTGTCGACCAGATCGCCGCGCGAGGCGCATTTGCCACGCAGGTTAGCAGACGCCTGACAGAGAATCCGCGCTTCCTCGCATCGACCTTGCGCGCAAATCGACATGCCGAGCTCGTTACCAAGCACCGCCAGTTCTTTTTCAAGCGTCTCGGTCTCCTGAAAGGATTCCCTGGAATCGCGGAAGTACCTCTCCGACTGCGCAAAGTTGCCCATGCGGTAGTGAGCCTGCGCCAGAAGCGACGTTGGTGCCACCATCGCCTGACCTTTCAATTCCTGCTGCCTTATGCAGTGCATCCGGTGCCTTTCCAGATAGACACTGCTGCTGTCAATGTCTCCCATTATCCAGGATAGGCAGGCCAGCCTGACTACGCATTCGTCAGCCAGGGGAGAATCGATTCCGAAAAGTTCGTCGAGACTTGAAAGTACTCTTTTCTCCTTTTCTCTCGCTTGCTGAAATTTTCCAGACAGGCAAAGGCACAATGCGATTTCCTGAAGTATTCTGACGGTCAGAACTCTGTCGCCTTTCTCCTTGTTCCGCAATGTACACAGTGCGCGATAGTATAAGCTTAGGGCATCTTCAAATTGGTCTCTTTCACGTTTGACCTGTGCGTATGCAATTAGCAAGTCCACAAAAATTATGTCGGATTGCCTTGACTCGCTCATAAGTTTTTCGAATGTGCGCGCGAGGATTTGATCGGCTTCAAGATAGCAGCCTTTTTCATAAGCCCGTCTTCCAGCTTCAATGCAAGAATCCCAATGTTCACGTGACGTATTCATTAGCGGCATCCTCTTTCGCGGATCAAAACTCTAGTTAATATGGTGAATTCAAAGATAACTGGCTGCATCATTCCTTTGGACTAAAGTCTTTTTCAGACAAAATCATCACTTGGAATAATGAATTTGAAGTAACCACTAGGAATATGTTTCACCAGCTAGATGATTTTGCTTTTTGGCGCTCAGTATTTTTCACGACTGTGTCTGATTGCTTACTCTATTAGGGGAATAGACTTGGTCGGACTTTTCAGTATGTCCGCGATGCTAGACTGTGCAAATGTTCTTTCGATAAGGGCTGTAGCATCATCAATCTGCTTATGCAACGCGCATAGATTCGTGCCATGCGCGCTCAACCCGAGAGGACATGTCAGGATCCGGCGAATTGGGTCTACCGCGTTTAGTACCTCCAATATACTGATTTCTTCAGGTTTTCTGGCCAGAACAAAACCACCCCCGCAGCCGCGCTGAGAGCGAACCAAATTTGCCTTTACCAACGCCTGCAGAACTTTCGAGAGATAGGCTCCCGGAACCTTTGTTGCCTTGGAGATCTGGCAAGTTGTGAAAGCACAATCCTGATTCATTGCCAGGTATACGATTGCTCTCAAGGCATACTCCGCCGTCGCCGAAATCATCGTCGCGCGACCCTATTCATCCTCGTAATCATGCCGCTCATCGCCCGTGCCGAGTTAAGCCTTCCGATTTATCGACTGGCGCGCCAAAGAGCGATATCGCTCGGGGAAACAAGATGTTGTTCTCCTTATGCACATGCTGGTGCATCTCCGACTCAATCCGTGCCAACGAATGCAGCAATACTTTAAAGGTGTTGCAGGCATCTTCAGGAGGAGTGTAAGAATTGGTCAGTCTATTCATGGCGGACATTGCCTCTCCGGCGTCCTCATGCTCCCGCATCATCACTGCGATCGGATGCTCGATTCCACCGCCGCAGCCAAAGCTTTGCGGACCTTCCCTGGATTCCATGGATACAATTGTAGGAAATAAAATCATCTCTTCCTTTTGCATATGCAACTCCAGCTGTTCCTTAAAGCAAGAGAAGATGTTCAAAACCTCAGTCATTTCCGGATGATTCTCGCCATGCACCTTTGCTACTTTTTCGGCCAGGGGAAGAACCCTGTTCAATTCCAGGCGCAGTGGATCGTGGTATGCGACAAGAATGTGTTCTATCAGTTCCTTCAGGCTCGTCTTCGTCCAATCAAGCTCACTGCTCGGCGTGTTTTTAGAGTCCGACTGGACCAACTCCTCGATAATCTCATCCACATTCAACCCTCTTTTCTTGCATGCATCCTCCAACATAATTCCTCCACCGCAGCAATAGTCGATGGCATGCTTTTCCAGTATGCATGCGCAAAGCGGATGCTCTGCCACAAGTTGGCCAACCAGTGTGTTTTTTGAGATTGTTCTTGCATTATCCATGAATGGTTTCCGCCTCGAAATAAAATGGACCTCGAAGTCCACAATATCTCTTCGTTCTCGCGTCTTTATCATTCCGCAGGATGAATGCTGACTGCCAGGGCAGTAAGTCATTGAGATTGTCGTTCTGGTTACCCGCACGTTCTCATCACCCTGAATGATTTCAACAACTATCCTTGCTCCTATAATGTAATGGAGTTTATAAATATCGGCACCCTGGTCATTCATCGCACTGTAATTAGTGCCTCCTCGGTATTTCATATTGGAGGTGCCGCGCCATGAAAAACTTGTCTTATCTTCTTTTACTTGAGAAATCATCAGAATCTCGCATCGCCGCTTCTTTCGCATGGAAACTGGCCAGGCTGACAGGCGCCAGTATCGTTGCACAGCATGTCGTTGACAGTGCCGCAGTTTGGCGTTTTCTTTCTTTCGAAACTGCCGGCTTTGTTGGCAGTGGTGTTTTCATGGAAGCAAGAGAGCGAATAATCAGGGTTTTGCATACAGTTGCCGACGCCCTGGTGCTGTCATATGAGACCCTGGCTGAAGGAAATGGTTTTCAATCCGAAACATACATTGATGAAGGAGACCTGGTGACTGAGACTGCGCGGCGAGCAAAAAACCATGATTTAGTTGTATTCGGTTACAAACCAAATTCAGATGCTCATACCCGAATGCTTGAGCAACTGATGGAAGTTTGCCCATGCCCAATATTAGTAGTGAGAAACGCGGTTCAGCCGTGGTCCAAATTACAAATATTCGTCAATGGCGATATGCCGGATTCTAAAAGGAATGCAAACCTCTATCCACTAGGAAGCAAGCTCGGCATGCCTGTTGAGGTGTATCTAGACGAAAAGATGCGAATGGCTGACGAAGCCCTGACACCTGATGGCTGGTCCACGGCTCTTGGCGTAAAAACTATTCGCAAGGGATGCCTGAAAGATCTGTTGAAAGCTGCTGGCGATGACGTTTTAATCGTCACTCCTATATCTGCATTGATGGAAAGCAAGTTCACTAGAAGCTTGACGGTGTTAAAGAATCCTCCTACGCAGACAGAGCACCGGATGGACCAGAATGTTGAAGGACCAGAAGATTCGGGGAAAGGGTCGCGTCTCGTTTCATAACGCGCACTTCAACTGCAAGTTAGCTCCAATATTTCCCTGACATCGAACTTTGGGACGATTTCTCTATTTTTGAGTCTATATCGCCGGAATCAGTCTGATTGGACTCATGGCAACACCGTGCCAGCCGCTGAAAAGGCTGGAACTGATGAATCCTGCCAGTGGCAAGCTCCTGAAATCAAACTTTACGGAAATTCCAAAACCACCGGATATGTTTGTCCAAATTCGTTCTTCGGATGGATCCGACGACCGCCAGTCTATTGAGAGAATTGAGCCACGGTTGCAAATGCAATCGCTGGAGGGAATTTGGCTACTGGCAAGGAAATTCATTCGACCGGGACAGGTTGCATTGCACCGCGGGTTGTGGCGGCTTCGTTGCTGACACTGTGTATGGCGTTCGCCTGCTCTGCGAATGCTCTCGGTCAAGATTCAGAGGCTCTTTACCGTGAAAAATGCTCCGGCTGCCACAGCATAGGCGGCGGAGATCTTGTTGGTCCGGATCTGGCACGCTGTGCGACATGGCCTGATTCAGAGCTTGAAGAGTCCATCAAGCGCATGGAAGCAAATACAGGACCTCTCACGGACGCTGAAGTGAATGCGCTGAAAGCATATTTGAAGAACGCCAAACCGAAATCAGATTCGGCAGCAAAATCATCTTCCGGCACAACCTCATCTGTTTCATCGCCCGGTGGCAAGGATGCCCCAAGCACCTCACCGGCAAGCGATGCAAATTCTCTCAAGGCAGCTTTCGGCGAAAGCTCGGCAGAACCGGCCTCGGTTGAAAACGGAAGAAAACTCTTCTGGGGAGACGAGGCTTTCAAAAACGGCGGAATGTCTTGTATAGCCTGTCACAGCGTGGACGGCAACGGCGGCAATATGGCTCCCGATTTGACCGGTATTTCCAAAAAAATGGCGGCACCAGCGCTTGTTTCAGCGTGCGAGCATACGCCTTACAAAGTCATGAAGACTGCGTATAAGTCACACACAATTCTTCACCAGGAAGCGCTCGATCTTCAGGCCTATTTTTCATCGCTTAAAGAACCGCACAGTCAGCCGAAAAAGCCGCAAGTCGCATTGATAGGTTGTGGATTTGCGGGGGTTGTTTTTGCAATCATTGCCTTTGGCTATCGCGGAAGAAATAAGAGCGTCCGCTCTAAACTGCAAAGGAGAGACTGACATGGCCTGGATAAGAGATATATTTGCTCCTAAGCAGAGGCAATGGGAAGACTTCTATCGCAATCGATGGCAGTACGACAAGATCGTTCGCAGCACACACGGCGTCAATTGCACCGGCTCATGCAGCTGGAATGTCTATGTAAAAAACGGCATAGTCACATGGGAATTGCAGGCACTGGACTATCCGACCATCAGCAAAGATATTCCGCCTCACGAGCCGCGCGGTTGCCAGCGGGGCATTTCGTGCTCGTGGTATCTGTACTCTCCTTTGCGCGTCAAATATCCTTATATGCGCGGAGCGCTTATTGATCTGTGGAGGGCTGCAAAAGAGAAATACAAAGATGATCCGGTGGCCGCCTGGCAATCGATCGTCAACGATAAAGAATCGCGGCAGACATATCAAAGCGCCAGAGGCAAAGGCGGTTTCCGCAGAGTCAAATGGGACGAAGCTACAGAATTGATGGCGGCCGCAAATGTTTCCACAATTAAGCAACACGGTCCCGATCGCATCGTCGGGTTCTCTCCCATTCCGGCCATGTCCATGGTCAGTTATGCTTCCGGAGCCCGTTTTCTTCAGTTGATGGGCGGAGTATGCCTGTCCTTCTATGACTGGTATTGCGACCTGCCTCCGGCCTCGCCGGAAATCTGGGGCGAGCAAACCGACGTCGCCGAAAGCGCTGATTGGTTCCATTCCAAATTTGTCGCTGTTGTCGGCTCCAATGTTTTGATGACACGCACTCCCGATGCACATTTCCTGGTGGAGGGCAGGCATCGCGGGGCCAAAGTTGTCGTTTTTTCTCCCGACTTCTCGCAAGTGTCCAAAATCGCCGATGAATGGGTGCCGATACACCAGGGGCAAGATACAGCTTTTTGGATGGCTGTCACGCACGTAATTTTGAAAGAGTTTTACTGCGAAAAAGAAACTCCCTACTTTGTCAATTACGTAAAGAAATACAGTGACATGCCATTTCTTGTCACTTTGAAAAAGAACGAAGACGGCACATATACGCCGGGAAAATTCTTGCGGGCCAGCCAAATGGCGACCACAAAAGATCTCGAAAATGCAGACTGGAAAATGTTCGTCGTAGACGGCAATACCAATAAGCTGGCTGTCCCGAAGGGCAGCGTCGGCCACCGCTGGCAGAAAAAAAAGGGCGAGTGGAATTTGAAGCTCGAGGACGAGGTCACAGGCGGAGTCATCGACCCTCGTCTGATGTTGCACTCGAAAGATGAAAAACCAAAACATTCCGTACCGGTTCGCGCTTCCGATTTCGCCAATTTCAAGGACGAAGCTGTGCTGGTGCGCAATGTACCGGCCATGGAAATGGAGACAGTCGATGGTCCGGTAATGGTGACAACGGCATTCGAATTGATGCTTACTCAATACGGCGTCCAACGTGGTTGCGATGGGCAGTATCCGGAAGGTTACGATGATAACGAGCTCAATTACACACCGGCATGGCAGGAGAAATTTACCGGCATCAATGCTTCTGTCGTCGTGAAATTTGCAAGGGAGTGGGCAAAAACAGCCGAGGTTAGCAATGGCAAATGCAGCGTCATCATCGGTGCCGGTGCCAACCACTGGTATCACAATAATCTGATCTATCGCTCCATCATTACTCCGCTTATTTTGTGCGGGTGCGTCGGTGTAAACGGAGGCGGGCTCAATCACTATGTCGGTCAAGAGAAATTGGCACCGCAAGCCTCCTGGGCACCGATTGCTTTCGGCGGCGACTGGGCTGGTCCGCCGCGTTTGCAGAATGCACCGTCATTTCACTACGTTCATTCCGATCAATGGCGCTATGACGGCAGTCTCGACGATGTTTGCGCCGTCAGTGACGAAACACATTCGATGGCGCATGGACACACAATCGACAGGCAAGCACAGGCTGTCAGATCCGGTTGGCTGCCCTGCTATCCGCAATTCAACGAGAGCAATTTTTCAGTTGTCGAGAAAGCCTTAGCCGATGGCGCCACGACCGACGAAGAAGTGATCAAAAAAGTGGTATCCAGGTTGAAAGACCGATCACTCAAATTCTCCATGGAAGATCCGAACAACAGCGAGTCCTACCCGAGAGTCTGGTACATATGGCGAGGCAATGCTCTACTTGCATCTGCAAAAGGACACGAATACTTCCTCAAACACTATCTGGGCACGCACAATAATTCGATTGCCGAAGAACAGGCAAAAGATCTCGTAAAAGAAGTCACATGGCACGATAAAGTCGAAATGGGCAAAATGGATCTGGTAGTCGATCTCAACTACCGCATGGATTCTTCTGCTCTGTATTCCGATATTGTGCTGCCGGCAGCAACATATTATGAGAAGCATGATTTAAATACCACAGACATGCACTCATTCATTCACCCCTTGCAACCGGCGGTGCCACCATGCTGGGAGTCGAAGAGCGACTGGGATATTTTCAAAGAGATCGCTCGTTCGACATCGAAGCTGAGCGAGCACTATCTTCCCGAGCCGATAAAGGATGTTGTCACTTCGCCACTCATGCACGACACTCCGGCCGAGATCGCTCAGCCTTCGGTGCGCGACTGGCTTAAAGGTGAATGCGAAGCCATACCCGGCAAGACCATGCCCAATTTCAAGATAGTCGAGCGCGACTATCCGAATTTGTTCAATCGATTCATTTCTCTCGGACCACTGGTCAGGGCAAACGGGCTATCCGTGCATGGAACGCACTATGATATCGACGATATTTACGACCACTATATGAAGGACAATCCGACCGAAACGTGGGGAGGAAAGACATATCCTTCTTTGCGAGAAGATCTTAATGCCTGCGAATTGATTTTGCTTCTTGCCGCCGAGACCAACGGCGAGCTTGCACACCGGGCTTATGTCGCCGAGTCGGTAAAGACCGGCATCGATCATACTCATCTGGCGGCTGACACACGTGCAGTCAGATACACATTCAATGATCTAAAGGCTCAGCCCAGGCGCGTGTTAACTACACCATTCTGGACCGGGGTAACAACAGGAAACCGCACTTATTCGGCGTACTGTCAAAACGTCGAGGAAGAAATACCCTGGCGTACTCTTACAGGCAGACAGCATCTTTATCTCGATCACGAGACTTATATCGCCTTCGGCGAGAATCTGCCCACTTACAAACCGAGATTGTCGAAGCATGCCGCTCGCGATTTGGAAAAGTCGGCGCACGATGGAGGCTCGCTGATCCTAAATTATCTGACGCCGCATGGCAAATGGCATATTCACTCGACTTTCGGCGACACTTTGCGCATGAAGACTCTTTCGAGAGGCATCGAGCCCATCTGGCTCAACGATAAGGACGCCGATCTGATTGGCATATCCGACAATGACTGGGTGGAAGCTTTCAACGACCACGGCGTTGTCTGCACACGCGCCTGCGTAAGCGCTCGCATACCCAGAGGCATAGCATTTATCTATCATTCGCCTGAGCGCACAGTGTCGGTGCCAAAATCTAAAGAGCGCGGTATGCGCAGAGCCGGAGGACACAATAGCCTGACCAGGGCTAGACTGAAACCGCTTTTTATGATCGGCGGCTACGCACAATTTACTTACGCATTCAATTACTGGGGACCGCAAGGCGTAAATCGCGACACTTTCGTTGTGGTCAAACGCATGGACAAAGTGGAGTTTTAAGCCATGGACATACGAGCACAAGTATCGATGGTTTTCCATCTTGACAAATGCATAGGTTGCCACACTTGCAGTGTTGCCTGCAAAAATGTTTGGACCGACCGTCCGGGCGCCGAATACATGTGGTGGAACAATGTGGAGACCAAGCCCGGCACAGGGTTTCCTACTCTGTGGGAAGATCAAAATCATTATAAAGGTGGATGGAAGCTGAGCGGCAATAATGGTTCGCACAAGCTTGAATTGCGCAGTCAGAACAAACTCGATTCGTTTGTCAAACTTTTCTACAATCCAAACCAACCAGGTCTGGAAGACTATTACGAACCCTGGACGTACAAATACGCGGATCTCTTCGACAGCGAACTGGGCACCGACCAACCTACAGCGATTCCGGTTTCGCAAATTACCGGTGAGCCTGTAGACATCGAAGCCGGTCCCAACTGGGATGACGACCTTTCCGGCTCGCCTATCTACGCGGAAAACGATTTCAATCTGGAAGGCTTGTCTGAAGAAGAGCGAGAACAATTATTCGAAATCGAGCGAGTATCTATGATGTACCTGCCTCGTATTTGCAATCATTGCGCCAATCCCAGCTGTGTTGCATCCTGTCCGTCAGGCGCTCTCTACAAACGCGGAGAAGACGGAATTGTCCTCATCAATCAAGATATTTGCAGAGGATGGCGCGCCTGCATATCAGCTTGCCCTTACAAGAAAATCTATTACAACTGGAAAACAGGTAAATCGGAAAAGTGCATACTTTGCTATCCGAAATTAGAAACAGGACAAATTCCCAACTGTTTTCAATCTTGCGTCGGACGCATTAGATACCTGGGCGTTTTGCTTTATGATGCCGACCGGGTTGCCGAAGCAATGAAGGTTCCTGATCAATCACTAGTGGAATCACAAAGAAGCGTCATCTGCGATCCCTTTGATGAGAACATTATTGCCCTGGCTAAAAAGAGCGGCATTAGTGACGAGTTTATCAAAGCGGCTCAACTGTCGCCTGTATATAAATATGTAATGAAATGGAAAATCGCCCTGCCATTGCATGTCGAGTACCGCACCATGCCTATGCTTTTCTACGTACCGCCCTTGTTGCCGGTAATGGGCAAGATGGATAACGGCATTTACGACAATCCAGTCGATCAATTTTTCACGAGCCTGGATAAGTCACGTTTGCCCATCAAGTATCTGGCTCGACTCTTTAGCGCCGGCAATGAAGAAATAATCGAATCGGTGATGAAAAAGCTGATGGCCGTTCGTTATTACAAACGTTCTCTCGATATGTCAGATCTCGATATCGTCATGGTCAGCCGGATGATGAGGGAAGGCTCTACAACTCCACAGGAAGCTGAAGAAATTTATCGATTGACGGCTTTGCCAACTATCGATGAGCGTTTTGTGATTCCAGAAATTCAGCGTGAGGAAGCAATTGAATCCAGCTGCAATCCGGAGCTTTGCAAAGGCTCTTGCGGACTGGGTATCAACCAAGCACCTGGGAGGGGACTATGAGTTGTCAATCGGGATGCCACTGCGGCTCCAAAGACGGAAATATATCCGGTATCAAAATCAGTGCGCGGCCGGGGGTTAGCTTAGGTGCTGATGCCGGCACCAAAAAAGGAATTGCCCTAGCGCAGCTCGGGCAACTTCTTGACTATCCAGATGGGGATTATCTCTCCAATATGGAAAAGCTCAGCGCTTCCATTCTGTCAGCTTATCCTAAAGCGGCAAAACAGCTGCAGAAATTCCAGGCAATGGGCAAGGGGATGGCGCAGGGTGAAATGGAAGAGCTGTATACCCGCACCTTCGATCTGGCTGCCCTGGCAAGCCCCTATATCACAGGCTACATTTACGGCGACGAGAATTTCGATCGGGGCACACTAATGGCCACACTCAGTGAAAATTATGCACAACTGGGTTTTGATCTAGAGGGAGAATTGCCTGACCATCTGGCGGTGATGTTGCGATTTTCAAGCTGGCTGGACGGGGAAACACTGGACGAGCTGATCAGCTATTGCCTGCTCAAACCGGTCGCCGAGATGGTCGAGCAGCTAAAGGAAGCAGACAATCCGTATTTCTTTCTTCTGTCTGCAATTGATACAGTATTGAATTCAGCACCTTCAGGAGAGTCGGTATCATGATTGACTCCTTGCTGTTTATCGCCTTGCCTTACCTGGCAATTTTCGTGGGCGTTTTCGGTTCTATATACCGGATGCGAACAGCGCCAATGACTTATTCTTCTTTATCTTCTCAGTTTCTGGAAAGCAAGGGCTTAATGTGGGGCTCACTGCCCTGGCACATCGGTATCACAGTCATATTGCTTGCCCACGTAATTGCCTTCCTCGCGCCCGGCTTCTGGCAGAGCCTGGTTTCGCATCAAGCAGTGCTTGCAGCCGTCGAGTCGATAGGACTGGGGCTTTCAATCTTGTGTCTTCTTGGACTGATTATTCTGGGTTTACGGCGACTTACCTCGGCAAAACTTCAAGCAGTGACTTCAGTTATGGACCTGGTGGTTATTCTTTTGCTTCTATTGCAAGTTGGTCTGGGAGCGGCAATTGCGGTCCATTGCAAATGGGGCAGCGCCTGGTGCTCAGGAACCACGACGCCTTACTTGTGGAGCCTGGTCACATTTCAACCCGACGTTTCTCATGTAAGCGATCTACCACTCCTGGTAAAGGCACATATTGTCGGCGCCTGGCTGTTTATCCTTGTGATACCGTTCTCTCGCCTGGTGCACATGTTTGCCGTGCCGGTGGAATATCTGTTCCGTCCGCCGCAAAATGTCGTTTGGACCAACCCGCGCAAGTTTAATGCGGACAACCAGCACTTCGTCAAAGAAGAGGCCCGCCGCCATTTCTTACGTGCCTTTGCCGGCATCGCATTTGGTGGCTTTCTTCTTTCCATTGGCACATTTAGAAATGTCTTTGCATTTTTCTTCGGTCCGCGTCTGGGCCGTAAAGAAGAAACCGAACTGATGGAGCTGAGGCTGTCGCGTCTTGAGTCAACCGTCGGGCAAAGAAAGCTGGAGCTGGAAAGGCAGGCGTCCAATTACATATTAGTCGGCAAGCTGGCCGAGCTGAGCCCGGCGAATGGAAAGTATTTCATCGACTTCAAGATGCAGCCGGCGATAGCTTTCAAAGGAAAAGATGAATTGCCCCTTTTGATCAGCGCAAAATGCACGCACCTCGGCTGCACGGTCGGCAATCAAGTCGACCAGCAAGGGAGAATACTCTGCCCCTGTCACGTGTCCTATTTTGACATCGTATCGGGCGAGCCCAATGCCGAAGCACCGGCAAAGGCGCCTTTACCGCATCTGGGCTGGGTGATTATGGACGAGCGCGGAAAAGTGCTGGCTCGCCGCGAGGCCGGCGGCAAAACCAGTGGAGAAGTGCAGCCGGAATTGAGAGCGACAGCGCGTGTCTATATAAGCAAAGACCAGGAGGGCAAAGCGTGATCGACCTGGAAAAAGCAACCCATAGCCTGACGCAATTCGTAAGCGAACGATTTCCCGTCGAAAAGCTCAACTTTCACTCGATGGTCGAGAAGAAAGAAGTGCCTATTCACAAAATGAGTTGGGGGTATTACACCGGCGGGCTGACCATGTTTTTCTTCATGATTCAGGTTGTCACCGGTCTGTTTTTGCTGTTTTACTATCAACCAACTGTAAGCGACGCGCATGTATCTGTCGAATACATCAGCCACCACGTCTCCGGCGGCGCTTTGTTCCGCAACATGCACGCCTGGTCGTCTTCTTGCATGATCTTCTTTGCGATGGTGCATCTGTTGACTGCATTTGCAATGAAATCATTCGTCAAACCAAGGGAAATTACCTGGATAGCCGGCGTGATTCTTCTTTTTATCACTTTTACATTCGGCTTCACGGGCTATCTCTTGCCCTGGAATCAGATTGCCGTCAATGCCACCAAAGTCGGACTGCAGTCGGTCGAATACGTGGGGCAATATTTACCAGGACAATTGTCGGAAGTACCGAGAATATTGCGCGAGACATTCCAGGGTGAGTCAAGCGTCGGTCAATCCACACTGGGACGATTTTACGCTCTGCACGTAGTGATTTTGCCTTTGCTCCTGGCGGTGCTGCTTGGCTTGCATCTACTGAGCGTACAGTTGCATGGCATGAGTCAGGGTGTCGATCAACCGGCCAAGAAATTCGAGAAATTCATCAGTATTTTTGTTTTTAAAGACCTCACTTTGTGGGCCACAGTGTTTCTGGGCTTATTTGTGGTGGCGTTGTGCGTTCCTTTTGATTCGTTTCTTCCCTATCCACTTCTTGCTCCTTTCAACGCGCTCGGCTCCACACCGCAAGGCATTAAACCTGAGTGGTATTTCTTTTTCGTCTATTACCCTCTAGAGCTGCTCCCTTTCTGGGTCATCCTGATTGCCAGCACGGTTTTGGTGGGAATCCTGGTTCTCACGCCCTGGATTTTCAAGGGCACCAGCCGCCGAACGCTGGGATTCATCGCCAGTGCGGCTGCAGCTTATCTGGTGATCATGACCGTATTCGGCGAACAAATATATGAGTTTTTCAAACATTGAAAATGGTGGACGCAATGATGCAAGGCGGAAAGAAAGTCAAAATGTCGATTGTGAAGGGCAGATATTATCTCGCAGTGCTGCCTCTTATGGTGCTGCAATCGCTTCCGGCCGGCGCATATCCTGAATTTCAGCAATTCGTGGAAAAAAATTCTCACCGCACAGTCAATTGCGCCATGTGCCATGTCAATGAAAACGGACCTGTAGGTGACAGCAAAGGACAGATAGGTTCGCTCAGCCCCGACGAAATGAAACTTCTGAATCAGGCGCGCACAGCCCTCGATCCTGGCGTCGCAGTTGAAAGTCCGATCCTGAATAAATTCGGCAATGAAATTATCAAAGCCGTAGGCAAGAAAACATTTGTGAAAATCAAAGCCGATCCCGGCCGCCTGGCCGAATTGCTGCCTCAAACAAGCGATCTTGACGGTGACGGCATCCCTGATGCCAAAGAGTATTTAGACGGCACCGACCCACTCAACAAATTTCATGGCGATCCAGGCAAACTCTTTTTCCAGAATCTGGGCCGTTACAGGATGCACATTGTGCTGGCTGTTATTGCAGTGTTGTCCATGAACTATGGACTCCTGCATTTGATCAGAGCAATCTCTATTCTGCAAAACGGAAAATCAAGCCAAAATACACAACATCTTAAATAACTACGCGTAATTTACGAAGTGTCTCGTTCGGCTTTGCCCAAGTTTCAAACTGGTTCCAGACGACTTTCATGACAGTCTCCAGAAATTCACCTTCAATCATTACTGTCCTCCCAATAACGGCAAGGAGAGTGTGAATTTTGCGCCTTGACCAAGGGCGCTCTCGCAAGTAAGCGTACCACTGTGGGCTTTGGCGATTTCTGCGCACAGGCACAGACCGACGCCGGTACCCGCCGAGTACTTTCCAACGTTTGAAACATAGTAGAAACGCTTGAAGAGGTTTTCCACATCCTCCGGTGCTATCCCGGGTCCGTCATTCCCCACTGTGATGTGCGCGAACTGATTTCTTACCTCACAGAATATCGAAACATTGCTCCGGGCATGTTTGACCGCATTGTCTATCAAATGGCCGATTACCTTTCTTGTTTCATCGATATCGCATTCGAGCGCAATGTCAGCGAACTTGTTTTGCAAGCTCAGATTTATGCTCTTTTTCTTTGCCTTTAGAAACTCATCTTCTTTGATATCAATCAAATCCAATAGCTTGTGCTTTTTTTTCTGAAGTATCAACTTGCCGTTCTGATAACGATAAAGCGCCACCAACATTGCCAACAGTCTGTCCAGGTCTCGGTTGTTCTCTACAGTTAAATAAACGATCTCCTTTTGTGTTGACGTCAGTTCTCCGTATGCATCCTCCAGCAAGTGAGTCAATGTTGTTTGAATTGCTTGTACGGGCGTCATTAGCCGGAGTTTCAAGGCAAGTACGAAATCTTCGCGCTGATTGATAAGCGCATTATTCGATGCTTGCAGCTTTTCAAACTGCTCCTGCTGAGCAGCCAGTGCAACATTCAGCTCGGATGTCCTTTCAGCCAGCTTCTGGCTGAAGTGATCCCTCCAACCAACCAGTTCGGTCTCCTTACGGTACATTATCCACCACATGAAACACATGCCGACCGACGTAGCTAAAAAGCCACGTGCGAAATGCAGAACCTTTATCTGAGTGGTCGTCACGTCAACCAGTGCAATTTGTTCGAGCGCACAGAGGACAACCATGCCAATGAAGGCGAATACAATTGCAAGAGCCAAAATTTGAAACGGTTTTAAACGGTCGAGGCGAAACGAGATCCCTCGAAGTACGGAAAGCACGCCCACAGCTTTGCGGTGGTTGGCAAATGGGTCCGTTTCGTTTCGGTGACGAGGGAGTCCATCAATGTCCATGACTAGATCCAAAATTGATAGCATGTATAACGAGAGTAAAACTCAAACCGATTGCCGCCATCGTCCGAAGTGCTGACTCCAATAAGGCTGTCGCCTAGAGAGTTCTTCTTGGTGCTACCGTTTTTCTTGTGCCTAATCTCATTTCAGGGAGGAGCATGAGTGCCGCCTCAGCATTGTTGATACTAAGCGATACGCTGGACACCTACCTCAGCATCAGGGATGAGCACGAAAAAGAGACCATTTCGAACTGCGCATCCCGGGAAGATTATTTCGTTGCATACCTGGCCGATTTAAGCACGCTGCCTTCTTAGACTTACCGTCTTGAGGGCGGCTCGTGAGCCGCCTCCAGACGAAGTTTGACGAACCACTTTCACATTCGGCTTTACGGGCTATCTCTTGGCCTGGAATCAGATTGCAGTCAATGCAACAAAAGTAGGATTGCAGTCGGTTGAATATGTTGGTCAATATTGATGCAGGCAAATTGTTCTTTCAACCTGGACCTCTACAAAATGCACATTATCCTGGCGATTGTCGCAGTTTTGTCTGTGAATTACGGACTGCTTCATTTGATCAAAGGAATTTCACGAAAAAGGAGGCAGATAATTGACTCCAGCCACCCTTAACTTGGATGTTGCCGACATTCCTTGCCTTCGTCGACGTAATAGTCCTCGCGAATGATGAAGTGCAGGCAGATTTAGGTAGATGATTACTCACAGTGATAGAAGGCGTTTTGCCGGTTGAGGGAAGCTATTATGATCGCAAGTCTTAAATCAAACAGTGAAAAACAAGCGCTGGCTCTTGGCACCTTGGCCTTTACGGTTTCGTTTGCCGTTTGGGGTTTACTAGCTGGGTTAATGCCCATTTTGAAAAAAGAACTCAGCCTCACTGCGACGGAGGCCAGCTTGCTGGTGGCGTTGCCTGTGGTGCTTGGTTCTCTGGGGCGCTTGCCTGTTGGCGTTCTGGCTGACAAATTTGGAGGCAAACGGGTGTTTGTCGGCGTTCTTCTGTTGATGCTTTTACCAGCGGTTGCGCTGGGACTGGTGCACAGTTATCGCGACTATCTGGCAGTGGCAGCGCTGCTCGGGATAGCAGGCACCTCCTTTTCCGTGGGCGTGACTTTTGTATCGCGATGGTTTCCTCCGGAAAAGCAGGGTACGGCACTGGGCATCTATGGCGCCGGTAATATCGGGCATTCAATAGCCGTATTCGGAGCACCTGTTCTGGCATCGCTGCTGGGAATCCCATGGTCCGTCTGGATTTTCGCCGCAGTGGCCCTGGTTTATGCAATCATTTTTATGCGTTGTGCTAAGGACGCGGAATGGCACCAGTCGCCCAAGAGCTTTATCCAATCAATGGCGGTAATCAAGCAACCGATGAGCTGGGTTCTCAGCTTGTTGTATTTTCAGACTTTTGGTGGATTTGTCGCACTGGCTCTCTACATGCCAATGCTGCTCAAAGAACTCTTTAGCCTCACGCCGGCAGATGCCGGTTTCAGGACTGCCATATTTGTTGTCATTGCTACTCTAAATCGACCGTTGGGAGGATGGCTTTCGGACCGGTTCAATGCCGATCGAATACTGACAGTGGTGCTGTTCGGCCTGTTGCCTTGTGCTTTCTTCCTGACGTCGGCAGATCTTGGATATTTCACAGTCGGTGCGCTCTTTGCCGCTGCGCTGGTCGGATTGGGCAATGGCGCCGTATTTAAGCTCGTACCCAGCATTTTCCCTAAGGATGTCGGCACCGTCACTGGTCTCGTCGGCGCCGCCGGTGGCATGGGCGGATTCTTCCCTCCGCTTATTTTGGGATATTGTAAGGATCACTTTAACAGCTATAGCCCGGGCTTCTACTGCTTGGCAGTCTTTGCCGCATTGTGCCTGGCGATTCTTCATTTGACCATCACCAGACCACGTCAAAAGGTAGAAGGGACGCTAGCTGTCGGCGCACCCGGTTAAGAGCACTCCTCGAATCGGCAGCCAGATCTTCCTGCAAAGATTGGTGCATAAACGATTCCAATGCAGGTAGGAAGATCTGAATGCCTGCCAGATTGAAACAAATCATGGAAAGTCTGAATCCGGCCTATTTCGGCATGGTAATGAGTACCGGCATTGTCTCAATCGCTTGCAACTTGCTGCAAATTCGCCTGCTTGCCGAAATCCTTTTCTGGCTGAATGTGCTCTTCTTCATCAGCATCTGGCTTTTGACAATCGGACGCCTCGTCTTTTTCTTTCCATCATTCATAAAAGACCTTACCGATCATAATAGAGGTGTCGGTTTTTTTACATGCGTTGCCGCAACCGGTGTTCTTGGAACTCAATGTATTCTTCTCTGGAAGGCGTATGCCGTGGCTACGGTCCTCTGGTTTATAACATTGTCTTTGTGGCTGATTGTTACCTATGTAATCTTCACAGCCTTCACGATCAAAGAAGACAAGCCATCTCTAGGCGAGGGCATCAACGGTGCCTGGCTATTGTCTGTTGTAGCAACTCAATCAGTCTGCATTCTGGGCAATCTTATTGCCCCGACAAGCGGTCCTTATCAACAGCCTATGCTCTTTCTCACTATTGTCCTCTGGCTGTGCGGTGGCATGCTTTATATCTGGCTTATCGCCTTGATTTTCTACCGCTACACTTTCTTCAAATTCTTGCCTACTGATTTTGCGCCACCATACTGGATTAATATGGGAGCCGTATCAATCTCCACTTTGGCCGGAACGAGATTGATCGACAATGCCGCCGATTGGCATTTTCTACAGGAAATCCTCCCCTTCGTCAAAGGTTTCACGCTCTTATTCTGGTCGACAGGTACCTGGTGGATACCGATGCTTGTTATTCTGGCGATCTGGCGTCATGTGTTTAAGCAAGTGCCGGTGGCTTACGACCCTGGCTATTGGGCGCTGGTCTTTCCGCTCGGCATGTACACGGCAGCCACATTCCGCCTGGCTGGTGCAACAGGACTGTCATTTCTCTATGTGATTCCTCATTACTTTATTTATGTAGCCATTCTGGCCTGGAGCATCACATTCTGTGGATTCCTGTGCAGGCTCTACGCACTTTTTAGAGGCAGAGCTCAGTCTCTCTAATACCACTGACGGTGCTATTAATTTTTCATCCACGCCTGCTCAAAGCATTGAAGCTATTTTATCGTTCTTTGGGCCGATGATTCACCAGTGAAGATCTTTCACGATCATAGATATGGAGAATGTTAGTCTATGTCGTTAGGCAGTACCGTTTCAGCAAAGCAAAGTGCATGGACCTTAAAGGTTCCAGCGGAGCGCGGAGCGGTAGTGATTTTTTCTTTGTCCACCATTGTGGCGCTCTTCTACTGTCGCTCCAATATTACTGAAGCCGCCTGCGCACTGGTTGTCGTCTGGCTGATGATGCTGTCCGCGCACAATTCACGTTTGCTTCTGGCTGTTTCCTTTCCCTCCATTATCGCTATGGCTTTGACAGGTCATATTGCGGCAGCGCTATTCATAGGATTTGTCTTACTTGGAATTGAGATGATGCAAACCTCTGCCGAAGCAAGGCACCTCTGGTGGAGAGAGCTGATTGGATTGGCGGGTGCCGGGAGCATCCCGCTAATTGCTGTGGCGCTTATGGCTGGAGAGGCGGCAGCGCTCATGCTCGCCGGCACCGCTTTACTGGCGGCGATTATGACCGGATTGTGTTTGATTCATGCCTGCCGCCCGGATTTGAAAGTAAGCCCGCTGCCGAGCGCGCTATTGTCAGCTTTATTCTGGATAATACTGGAAATGTTAAACCCCAATCTGACGATTAGCTGTCTAATTCCATATTGCGCGCAAGTGTTGTGGATTTTGAAAAGAAAGAGACCTGGTTTCAAGCAACTTGGATTGGCCCAGAGCGCGTGCTTGCTGTGGATCGCTGCTTCGCTCGTCTTCTTGGGATGATAGGACGTAACAGTGGCTGCGGCTGTGTCCTATTGAGATATTTCCTTCAGTTTTGTTTCCATATCTGTGATTTTGCTCATTCTTTCAGACAATTTTTGGTGAGGAAGAGCTACCTGCTGTCCCATCGTGTACAAGTCCATCTCGCCGCGTGTGCGCGATTGCAGCGTGTCAACGATCCACAGACTGGTGCCCGGTATGTAGCTGGTGGCCCCCTGGGCGACTCGCTGCGCAAATAGCTGCGCCTGAGTCTTCTGGGGCCGCGGGGTCGGGAAGAATTTGCTGATTGGATTAGGCGTGGCTTTCGCAGTGGTCTTCTTGGGGGTCTGAGCCTTAGCCACCGCCGGACTGAATCCATATCCGGCGTTCATCAGTTGTATGCCCCAGGACATTTTGCTTCCGCCTATGGCGGCGTTGAACAAGCAGCGTTCAATGTATTCGCGATCTGCCTTTTTCTTTTCGTTGGCGTTCATTATCGCCTGCCTTTTAAGCACTCCATCGGCCGAATCATATATTGAGAGTCTTTGAGCCAGGGCTGTACCGCTCGATGCCGAGTGTTGTCGCAACGCCGTCAAATGCTCTGCCAGCTGGGACTTGGGAACCACGCCAAATTCTTTCTTCAGGAACCTCTTGTCAAGCGAGCCAGCGCAATTGCCAACCAGACGGCCGAGTTCGGGACCAGTGGCAATATTGGCTCCGGAGATGGTGAATCCCAATCCGGCTGGACCAGCCAGACGCGGTTTGCGGCAAGATATTGCAAGCAGACCGCACAGCGAGCCCAGGTAACCGCCTGTGGTGGCAGCTGAGAATCCATTTAAATACGCAAAATTGCGGGACGCAATGCGTTTTTTCGCGCGCACGTGGAAATTCAAGTACTCAGAAAGAGCTGCATTACGCATGTCGTTCAGCACCGGAGTTTCCTCAAGGGCCAGAGCACGTTCTTCCTGAGAGAGGGTATTCAAACCGGAAAGCAAAGCTTCTCTCTCTTTTAGTTTGGCATCGATATGACGCACTAACTCCAGCGCTCTCTTTTTTGTGCTCTTTGTGTCGAAACCGCTCTTCTTGATTCTGCGATCGTTGAGGAGATCCAGAGTGGCCTCCAGAAGAATGCCGCCGGTAATGATGGAGTGGCTGGTCAAAAGCATGATCGGGCCGGACTTGAGGGCAGTGCGTGAGGCTGTGGCTGGCTTTCTCCAGGTGCGCCAGCGCTCGGCTGCAATTGTGGTGATTCCAGCAGTTGCCACTCCCGAACCGCCCAGGTTATAGAGGAAAGTCCTCCAGGGTTTGATACGGTTTTTGTCAGTCGATTTCATCCTGAAGTTTGTATTCAGTTTGAGTAATTCAATCTCATATCCGAGAATCTCATTGGACAGGCGATCGAGCTGACTGGGATTCTGGTCTTGCGCACCTCTCAGAACTGGCATATCATCAGGTTTTGCTTCAAATGTTATGCGCACCTTTTGATCAGGCTGAGCGTCTTCTTCAGAGTTTTTTTGATGCGTAGGCGCCGGCGAATTAGCAATGTCTTCGGTTTGCTCTTCCGGTGATGGCGACGATTGTTGCACTGCACTTTTTTGATGCTCGAGCTCCGGTGATTTAGCAATGTCCCCAGTGCTTTCCTCCGTTGACGGCAATGATTGCTGCACGGCGCTTTCCTGCGCCAACACCGGTGCTATTTGCGCGTTTAAAAACGGCAAGATTATTAAAAGTGATAGAGCACTCAGTCGATTTTTCATTTTGATCCCCACCATTGCCGGATTATATGGCTAACAACATATCCATTTCGTCATTTTGAGCGTTTTAGATGTTTCACACTCTCGCTTTTGCTGGCTCCGCCGTCAGTTGCCTGGAAATGATCAGCCTTTGAATCTGGCTGGTTCCTTCATAGATTTGGAATATTTTGGCGTCTCTCATCAGTTTTTCCACCGGATATTCTCGCGAATATCCGTAGCCGCCGAAGACCTGGACAGCGTCGACAGCCGTCTGCATAGCGGTGTCGGCCGCAAAAGCTTTAGCCATGGCCGCTTCTCTGGTATTGCGCTTACCCTGGTCAATAAGCCAAGCTGCTTTCCAGGCCAGCAAGCGAGCTGCTTCGACGTTTTTGTCCATGTCGGCGAGCATGAATCCAATAGCTTGATAATTTGCGATCGGCTGCCCGAATGTATGCCTCTCGCGGGCATAGGAGACTGCGTGCTGCATTGCCGATCTTGCCAGTCCCACGGCAGCTGCCGCTACAAGAGGGCGCGTGTGATCGAATGCGGACATTGAGATTTTGAAGCCATCTCCTTCTTTTCCCAACAGATGGCGTGAGCTTACTTTCACATCTTCGAATGTAATGGCGCGAGTATCACTGGCGCGCTGGCCCATATTGTTTTCTTTCTTTCCAACGGAGATTCCGTCTAATTCTCGTTTGACAATAAATGCTGACATACCCTTATTGCCCTGGGTTGGATCTGTCTGGGCAAGAACATAATACCAATCCGCGACGCCTGCGTTGGTAATCCACATCTTTTGTCCATTCAGGATGTAGTCGTCGCCGACTTTTCTTGCGGTAGTTTTTATGCCTGCCACATCGGAGCCGGCTTGCGGCTCGGTGACGCAGTATGCGGCAAACCTGAATTCGTCGGCCATGAGAGTGAGAAATTCTTTCTTCTGCTCAGGGCTGCCTGCCACTATCAGTGGAGCCTCTGCTAAGTTATTAGCCTCCATAGCTGTTCCGATTCCTGTGCACGCCGCGCCAATTTCTTCGGCAATCAAGCAGCCTTCCAGTACACCCAAACCAGAACCACCGAATTCTTCAGGAATGTGCGTATTCATCAAGCCTGCTTCCCAAGCTTTCCGGCAAATTTCCCGGGGAAATTCTCCTGTTTCATCATGATGAGCGCTTCTGGGCGCAATTTCTTTCTCGGCGAAGTCCTTTGCCAGACGGCGAATCTGTTCTTGCTCTTGGGAAAGTAGAAAATCCATTGGTTGCTCCTTTGCGCTCTTTCCGCAAGTCGCCACCTTTTGAGTATGACCACCTGAGGAAACGCAGCCACGATAGCGCGCTTGCGCATCTTTCATATCGTACTCAGGAATGATGCGCCGCCGTTTTGCTGAATTACTCGCAAAACCACTTCAATAGACTCGTCTTTTAGGATGAGGGTGCCCGCTACAGATATTGATATATTTGCAATGTAGCGCTTGAAAAGTGGCTTGAAGAATGGAATACGAATCGCCAAACATCTCAATAAAGGCATGCGAATGCCCTATTACCAAGCTTATGGACATAATTGCGGCAAAGTGGACTGTCGAAATCCTGAGAGAAACAGCAATCGGCCCTGTTCGCACCAGAAAGTTCTTGAGGGTGATTCCCGGACTGAGCATGAAGAGTCTGCAGAGCAGACTGAAGGAATTGGAGAAGCACGGTCTCATAGAGAGGTATGAGTATGACGTCCTGCCTCGACGCGTCGAACACTTGATTACCGAGCGCGGAAAAAGAGTATTTGAGATTTACATGCAAATCAAAAAGCTCTCGGAGGAGATGTTTAATATATCCTGCATTTGCCCGATGGAAGTTGACAATGCGGATGACAGCACGCAATTCAGCTGCCCCCATCGTCCGGTCGGACGCGATTGAAACTAGAAATGTTGAAACCTATTGACTAAGAAAAGGAGCCTTATAAAAGGCTCCTTTTCTTAGTCAATACAAAGGGAGGAATGCACTTGACTAGGACAGATGTATCATTAGTCTACATGTAAACTCCGGTACACTCATCCAACGCAAGAATGAGCACCTGAGCGTGCCCATTCCGTGTCTACGTACGAGCACAATGAATCCTCGCCGAGGTAATCTCCCGACTCTGCAAAGGCGCGGGCGCGCGAGCCGCCGCAAACGGCTTTGTACCGGCATTCACCGCACTTTCCTCTCAAAAGATCCGGATTGCGCAGCGCTGTGAACAAGGGACTATTGCGATAGATTTCGACCAATGAATCTTCTCTTGTATTGCCGCAGCGTATTGGCAAGAAGCCGCTTGGATAGATATCACCAACGTGAGAGATAAACATTATCCCCTTTCCGTCATTAACCGATTGGTAAGACCTCAATGCCCCGAGTTTCAAACTGGGACTCAAGCTATTGAGATCGCTGTCTTGTCCCTCTCCCCTCTGAAGAAGGTGTTCAAGCAAAACGCGACGGAATTGCGGAGCGGCGGTGGCCTTGACATCAAATTTCGCGCGCCCTGAGAGTTCGGTCATTTTTCCGAGAATTTCTTCCGCTTGCGCCGCGCTGATTTGCATTTCTCTTCCGGCACGTCCGGTTGGTACCAGAAAAAAAGCACTCCACAATACGGCTCCGGAATCCTCCACTTTCTTCACCAGCTGTTCAAACAAATGAAAGTTGCCACGCCAGATTGTGGAGTTGATTTGCAGGGGAAGTTGGTACCGGTTAGCCCAGTTGATTATATTGTTGGTCCATTCAAAAGAGCCCTTTACTCGGCGAAAGTCATCATGCGATTGCTGATCTGGTCCATCAAGGCTGACGGCCACTCTGGCTATGCCACTCTCCTTCAGAGCTTGAATTACATTTTCAGTAGTGCGAGGTGTGGCACTGGGCGTGATCGCCAGTGTAAATCCCTTTTCCTTAGCTGCTTTGATAATCTGAAATAGGTCGGGACGCCAGACCGGATCACCACCAGTTAAAACGATAAGGGGCTTGCCAAATTCGGACAACCGCTCCATGACAGCTTCGCACTCATCAAATGTAAGTTCTCTCTGATCGCGCTGGCGAATCGCGCTGGCCCTGCAGTGCACGCAATTGAGAGCGCAAGCACGTGTCAGCTCCCAGAGTATTAAATAGGGTGCCGAGTCAAAAGAGACCCCAAATGGTTTTGTGCCTTGCTCCCTGCCGAGAGTTGATAGACCGGTATTCATGGAGAATTCACCAAACCTTTTTTCAAGTCCGAGTTATAGTACGTCCAATGAGGTAAGCCGCCATCAGCCGATTGGACGATTTTGATACGGTCGTTTTACTGTTTTTCAGAACGCTAAATTAGAAGCGCTTGCTTCTTCTTCTGCTGCTTTACCTGGTTGAATAGAAATCTCAATACATCTTGCGCAGAATAGGAGTCTTTGAACTCGCTGACAATCCTGGCGATTTCCGGAAGATACTTGCCGGCAGTCACCAAGGGTGGTTCTACATAGCCGCTGGAGCGAACCTGCTGAAGCCCCACTGTGGACATCAGTCCGTTGCACAGGCATTTCCTGCCGCAGGTGCTTACCTCCAGCCCACCCTTTCGGACGTATACATCGACGGGCTCTCCCGGGCACCGGAAGCCCACATTTCCATCTTCTTTTTTGTATGCCTGCCGCAAATACCCGAGGTCGCAAATCCTGTCCCGGCTAAGATATATCTCCTGCTCGGATAAGGAAGATTCAACCGGAACTACCTTGAACGGATAGCTGGACGCTGAAGCCAGAGGATCCGTAAACACTTCGGCACTGCCTTCCTTAACCAGTTCGACAACTTTCTTCTTGATGGACGTCGTAATTCCTGACTCTTTGCAGAATGCAAAGAGAGTACCAACCTGAATTCCGCGGGCGCCCGCTTCTAGTGCCAACTTCAGTCCCTCAGGAGAGCCATATCCGCCGGCAAGCCAGAATGGCAGACCAAGCCTCCTGAAGCTCTCAGTGTCAATCTCATCTTTGGGTCCGTAGATTGGCTCGCCATTTGCATCGGTCGTGATGCCGCCGCGCGGCGGCGCATTGTGTCCTCCCGCGCAATGATGCTCGACTACGAAACCGTCAACGGCGCCGCTGGACTTTTTGGCAAGCGACTGGGCCAATACTGAAGAAGAGACGATAGCAAGGAAGCGTGGTCGCTTCAGATTCAGAGCCTGAATGTCGAATTGCCCTGGATCGAAATTAACCGTAAAATTGTCCTCCGGCTTGCTGCCTTCAACGTCAATTCTCATGCTGACCGGCTTCTTCTCGCTCAACAGATCAAGTATGCCGGGTATGGCACGAGGTATGCCCGCCCCCATCAGAATATAATCAACTCCGGCCAACATTGCTCCGAAAATTGAAGGCAATGTAGGAAGATCGATCTTAGTGAGATAGTTGATACCCACAATACCCTCATGTCCTTCTTTTGCAAGAAAGACTTCGACATAATTGGCTAAAATCGTCAACGAAATGAGAGCGTCACTGGAGCACATCGTATGCATTGGCACTGCTTTGTAAGGAGCATCCGGGCTCTTACCTCCTTCGATGTAGTAGTCTTTGAAGACTTGATCGGATATTTCTCTAATGGGAAAGCTACTCATCGCACGGCGAATCAAACCGTCAGAGTCGCCATCCTGCAGACGCCTTGCCAGAACAGTGTCCAGCATAGTGCCTGACACGACGCCTAATTGCCCCGCTTTAGAGACGGCTCTTGCCAGTCGATAGTTTGAGACGCCAACGCCCATACCGCCTTGAATGACTGTGGGATAAGACATTATTCCAAGCTCCCTAAAAGTACCTTCGGCCTCGACGACATGGCAGGAATGCTTCTATCCCACTGCTTTCTCATTGAGTGCCCGAATCCTAACAAATAAGCAACAAGAGCACCATGGTTACTTCAATGTGCCCACGGCGGCGAAAGGCCGAAGACTCAGTAATGAGGCAGGATTGCCGTATTGTGTCGGCGAAGTTAACAGCCACGCAGCGGCAAAGGCGCCTTCATCGATTGACAGTGCCGTCCTTACGTGCGAACTTAGTGTCCGTTCTCCCTATATAAGGACACCGACATGCGCAAACCACCGCAAAGATTTCTCAACTTTCAAAAAAGTTACCCACAGGTGTTTGAGGCATATGAATTGCTCGGAAATGCTGTGGCGAACGCTGGTCCTCTGAGCGCCAGGGAAAGTGCTTTGGTCAAAATTGGTATTGCCTGCGGTGCACGCCTGGAGGGTGGTTTGCACTCTCACTGCCGCAAAGCCCTTGATGCCGGTGTCAGCCCCGAGGAAATCCGGCAGGCCGTATTGTTGGCGACTACTACACTTGGATTTCCATCGATGATGGCGTGCCTTTCCTGGGTCGACGATGTAATTGACGGCAAGAAGGACTGATTTAGAGCGCCTGGTGAGTACGGCGACGCAGCGATCGCTTGAACAGAGTAGTTACCTTGAAGAATCCACCCTTGGGCGGATTCTTCTTTTCTTTATATTGCGGGACACTAATTCTTCTTTGGAAAAAGGCTTTTCTTTTGACGCAATATCAGGAGTCAACCATGTTGAAAAAAAGTATGCCAGTCGCTGAACCTTACAAAATTAAAATGGTCGAACCCCTGATGATGACCAGCCGTGAATACCGCAAGCGCGCCATTAGAAATGCGCATTACAATACCTTCTTGCTTAAGTCACAAGATGTGTACATCGACCTTTTGACAGACAGCGGGACGGCGGCCATGAGCGAGTATCAGTGGGCGGGAATGATGGTCGGAGACGAGTCTTATGCCGGATCGAAAAACTTCTATGTTCTAGAAGAGACTGTTCGCAAATATTATGGCTATGAGTTTGTTCTTCCCACTCATCAGGGCCGCGGCGCCGAACACTTAATCTCTCAACTCTTGATTGCTCCAGGTGACTATGTCCCGGGAAATATGTATTTCACCACCACTCGTGCTCATCAAGAACTTGCAGGCGCTACTTTTGTCGATGTCATCATCGATGAAGCGCATGATGCAAAATCCTTACACCCTTTC
The DNA here is from genome assembly GCA_044228145.1 of Obscuribacteraceae bacterium (SeqCode). Classification (GTDB taxonomy): domain Bacteria; phylum Cyanobacteriota; class Vampirovibrionia; order Obscuribacterales; family Obscuribacteraceae; genus QKMZ01. The sequence continues at coordinate 8,569 of JBGAVL010000009.1, read as the reverse complement.
AAAGGCAATGTTGACCTTGTAAAGCTAAAGAATTTAGTCAAGCTGGTCGGCCGCGAGCGGATACCGTATCTAAACTTTCAGGCCTGCGTAAATATGGCTGGGGGACAACCTTTCTCACTGGCGAATCTACGTCAAGTGTCAGAATTCTGCCGTGCTCAAGGAATAAAAATAATTCTCGATGCCACGCGTTGTCTCGAAAATGCCTGGTTCATCAAAAAGAAAGAGCCCGGATATTCCCAGTGCTCCATTCCTGAGATTCTGCTGGAGATATGCAGCCTTACTGACGGTTGCACGATGTCCGGCAAAAAAGACCTGCTTGTCAATATTGGTGGTTTTCTGGCCGTGAGAGACTTGAAGCTTTATGAGAAAGCGTGTGAGCTCGGCACATTGTTTGAAGGATTGCATACATATGGCGGAATGGCCGGAAGAGATATGGAGGCAATGGCGCGAGGCATCGAAGAGGCCGTCAGAGAAGAGCATCTGGATCAGCGCATCGGGCAGGTTCATTACCTGGCCGATCGGATTCAGGAATATGGAGTGCCGATTGTCCTTCCTGTCGGTGGGCACGCTGTGTACATTGATGCCGCGTCCATGCTGCCGCATCTTTCTCAAGATCAATTCCCCGCTCAAAGTCTTGCCGCTTCTCTATTTGTTGAGACAGGCGTGCGCGCAATGGAGAGAGGCATCGTCTCGGCCGGTCGAGACAAGACGACGGGACTTCACAACTATCCCAAGCTTGAACTCGTGAGACTGACCGTGCCCAGGCGCGTTTACACCAACTCCCATATGGATGTGGTCGCATATGGAGTTGGTTTGTGCCAGGAACAGCGCCAAAAGATTCGTGGATTGGAGATGACGTATGAGCCCGAAAGCATGAGGTTCTTTCAAGCCAGGTTCAATCGCCTTCCTGTGTCAGGCAAGCAAAAGACACCGGCGACCAAAGGCACCGATGCAGTTTTCGAAAATAGAGCTGATTCCAAATGTATTTCGCATTCGCGGTGATTGCGAAAGTTGCTTGACCATACCTGGAGTTGAAATTTTGAATAGGCTTGTGTCAAACAAAAACTCCGCAAATTGCAAACGAGTTGCCATTGTCGGCGGTGGCATCTCCGGGCTTTCTGCTGCGTACTTTCTATTGCAGGAGGCGGATCTAAAAGGAGCAGAAATAGACCTGACAATATTAGAGAGCAGTGGTTCAGTGGGCGGGTCAATCAAGACGTTCCGGTACAAGGAAACAGTATTGGACCTCGGGCCTGAGTGTTTTGTAGCCACAAAGCCGGCGGTTCTGGAATTGTCCGAAAACCTTGGAATCGACTCGAGAATCGTAACACAGGCACAGAGGAAGACTTTCATAGCGGTTGATTCGGTGCTTTGTGGCATTCCTGACGGGCTTTTCTCAATGAATCCAAAGATTGCTGACCTTCTCACAAGCAATCTTTTTTCACCGAGCGGAAAACTTCGCATGGCAGTTGAGCTTTTCGTTCGCCGCCGTCTTGAGTCAACAGATGAGACTCTGGCTGATTTCGTCGAACGAAGATTTGGTCGCGAGTTTCTTGAACGCATCGCCGAACCAATAGTTGGAGGATTGTACGGAACCACCCCCGAGTCTCTCAGCGCTCGATCGACTCTACCCTATCTGGTAGGACTTGAACTCAGTCACGGTAGCGTAATTCGGGGAATGCTCACCGAATTAACCAACAGAAAAAAGAGGGAAGCTAGCCACGCGATAATAAAAGGAGATCTGCAAAAAAAAGGAACAATGGCTACCTTCGACCAGGGAATGGTCGTTCTGGTGGAGGAACTGAGAAAGCATATTGCCGGGCGCTGCAAACTAGTAAGCGCCGCGGTCGAATCGATTCAGCCAGACGAAAAAAGGGGATGGCAATTACATTGCTCTAACACTATGAATTTTGAAGCTGATGCTGTCGTAGTCGCACTTCCTGCCAGTGCGGCATCGACAATCCTGGCTAAGACAGATAAAGTTCTTTCCGATAATCTCTCCTCAATAAAGTACTCCTCGCCAATCGTAGTGAATCTGATCTACGATCAAAACGCATTCAGCAAACAGCTAATCGGCTCCGGCTTCCTTGTGCCGCGCAAGGAGCGTGGCATTGTGCGGGCGTGTACTTTCAGCAGTAATAAGTTCAAGCGGAAGGTCGCCGATGAGCAGGTTGTTTTACGAGCATCGCTCGACACTTCAATAGACCCCTGTCCTGCGACGCAGAGTGACGACCAGATCCAGAAAGCAGTATCGGCCGATCTGAAAAAATACTTGAGCACAAAGAATGATCCATTATTTTCCATAGTCACACGGCACAAGAAAGCAATTCCGCAGTTTGCCCCTGGACATCAAGATCTTCTGGAGGGGATCGAGAAAAGGCAAGAACGATTTTCAAATCTAGCATTGATCGGAAACGCATATGGTGGCATGGGAGTTGCTGACTGTGTCGCAAGAGCCAAGCAAGAGTGTCAGAGAATTGCAGCCAATCTGACTTCTCAATAGCAGCAAGCAATTGACAAAATACTTGTTGCTGACTCAAATTTTTCACGATGACAAAACGTATGAGGATAAGGAATGAAAACAATCATTGAGCCATTTCGCACCAAGGTCGTCGAGCCGATTTTCTTTACCTCACAAGGTGAAAGAGAGGCATTGCTTGCCTGCGCAGGCTACAATCTGTTCAAACTCAACGCCAGCGACTGTACGATAGACTTCCTTACCGACAGCGGCACAGCAGCTCTCTCAAGCGATCAATGGTCGGCATTGATGCGAGCTGATGAATCATATGCAGGCGCCTCCAGCTTCCACAGGTTTGAAAAATCAGTAAAATCAATATTTGGCTTCAAAGAAGTCTTGCCTGTTCATCAAGGCAGAGCCGCGGAGCGGTTGCTGTTTTCCGAACTGGTAAAACCTGGACAAAAAATTCCTTCCAACACGCATTTTGATACCACGCGCGCAAATTTGGAGGCGCGCGGCGCGACAGCTGTTGATTTGCCTTGCCGGGCATGGGCAGATGGGGATAGCGCAGCCAGTTTTGCCGGCAATGTCGATCTCGCCGAATTGGAGCGGCTGCTATGCGAAGCAGAACCAGGCATGATACCTTTTGCCATGCTTACCGTGACCAACAATGCTTGTGGTGGTCAACCGGTATCAATGCGCAACATCCGACAAACAAGCCAACTTCTAAAGCGGCATCAAATCCCCCTGTTCATTGATGCTGCTAGATTTGCCGAGAACGCATACTTGATTCAACAACGCGAAGAAAAGTATTCATCAAGTCCAATCAGCACGATTGTTGAAGAGATGTTCAGATACGCAGATGGCTGCCTGATGTCCTGCAAAAAAGATGGCATTGCAAACATTGGCGGATTCATCGCCCTGAATGATTCAAATCTGGTTGAGAAACTAAAAGTCGAAATGATTGTTACTGAAGGCTTTCCCACCTATGGAGGGCTTTCAGGTCGAGATCTGGAAACAATCGCCATTGGTTTGTACGAGGCGATAAATGAAGACTATCTTCGCTATCGAGAAGCTTCGGCAAGATTTCTCCACGACAGACTGAAGAGAATCGGCATTCCCGTTATATCGCCCCCGGCACTTCATGCGGTTTATGTAGACGCTGCCGCAATGCTTCCGCACATACCTCCACTGGAGCTACCAGGACAAGCCCTCGCCTGTGAGCTTTACCGCGAAGCAGGCATTCGCAGCTGCGAGATTGGCACCGCGATGTTCGGTAAGAGCGATCCTGAAACCGGCAGCAGTGTGTGCGCGCCACGTGAGTTGGTGCGCCTGGCGCTGCCCCGGCGAGTGTACTCACAAAGTCACTATGAATACGTAATCGAGGCATTCTCCAATATCAATCAGCGCCGCTCATCGATACGGGGATTGAAAATCACCAAACAAGCTGAAAAACTCAGACACTTTACTGCTGTCTATGAGCCTATCGAAAAAAACAGCCACTCTATAAATTACGATTCAGAGATGGAAGGATTCAATGTGAACAGGGTTCTATATGAAATCTAATGCGGGTCCTAAGTGGATTCCTCGTTTCTGCTTGATTGAACCGCCTGTCGATCTGTTTTCCACTGCTGTAATGATTGAGCGCGAAAAGATTACAAGTAAGTGATCGCTGCCAAAAAATCATGATTTAGGATGATTTCGGCACACCTGACATTTTGCAAAAATATCAAAGGGAAACTATCCCAATGAAAACTGAGCAGGATCAAGTGCAGGTATCCCAATCAATATTGCCGATTCCCTCCACAGGCAGAGGAAAACTATCCGCCGGAACTTACCTTCTGGTAGCGGGACTTAATTATCACGGGGCTCCAATATCAATTCGAGAACGGATTGTTATTCCCGACAGCTGCTTGTCTCATGCATTGCAGGCGCTGAAACAACTTCCGCATGTCAAAGAAGCGATCATGCTTTCAACTTGCAATCGTACCGAAGTCTATGCAGTTGTCACCGATATTGATGCCGGGCGTAAGGAAATAGATTCCTTCTTCCAGGCGAGCCGCTCTATTCGGGATCATGGCAGTTTGAAACTCAATTTTACGTTATTGAATGAAGACGTAGCTTTGCATTTGTTTCGTGTCGCATCTGGACTGGACAGCATGATTCCAGGAGAGGGGCAAATAATGGCTCAGGTTAAGTCAGCAAAGCGAGCAGCGCAAGAAGCCGGAACTGCCGGACCTCTGCTCAATCAAGTTTTTGAGCTGGCCCTTGAGTGCGGCAAACGGGTGCGCAGGAAACTCGGCATTACTACAGGCGCGGTCTCAGCCAGCTCCGCTGCAGCGGAGCTGGCTCGTAGAATTACCCAGGGGAAGCCGAATCGCAGCGTGCTTATCATAGGCGCAGGCACTACAGCCAAAAGCTGTGCAAAGTATCTTCTGGGTGACCAAGGCAATGGCTCAATCTCCATGGTGAATCGCAGCCAAAAACGCGTAATCGACTTCGCCGCATCAAATTTGCCAGGTCGAATCAAGCTTAATGGGCCGTTTTCTTTTGATGCGCGTCATCAATTGGCAGCAGAAGCTGACGTCGTAATAGTGGCGGTAAGCGCGCCTGAATACGTACTTACTGCCGACGAACTCTTGAAAGCGAGGCCCGGCAAGGAGATATGCATTATAGACCTGTCCGTGCCAAGAAGTGTTGATCCGCAAATCGCCCATATCGAAGGCATCAAAGTTTTCCATTTGGACGATGTCTGTCAAATCATCAACAAAAACATTAAAGAGCGGCGGGCTCTGATTGAAGACGCCGAGAGCGTGGTGTTCGAGATGCTTGAGGTGTTTAATGCCTGGCAACGCTCTGTTCTGGTCGCTCCGATCATTGTCAGCCTGCGCAAGAAATTCGAAGCAATTCGCATCGAACAAATTGAGAAGTCTCGTCCTGCCATACCCGAAAGCGAGATAGGCAGCAAGTACACGCTCGATCAATTCAGCTGTAAGATCGTCAATCAGATCCTGCACGGGCCAACAATCGCATTGAAGGCGACGACCGATCATCGCTTGCTGGGTCAACATGCCGACAGCCTTCGCAAGCTCTTCAATTTGAGAGAGCAACATTAGAAGCAAAAGGAGCAACGGACAAATTGGCAAGGCGGTGGCGAAAAGTACGGCATTTTTTCGCCTTCGCATTTCTCATTTTGATGCCCTTGAATTTTGCTTGTGCAGACTGCGTTTATGGCAACGCACCCAAAGAGCAGTTTAAAACTGAGACCCAGGAATTATTTTCCAATCTAGCGGGCAGTCGTGGCGAGGATAAAGAAGTGTCACTGACTCTTTCCCAGAGTCACGGGGGATTGTCGTCTCAGCTAATCGATCCTGACTTTGCAGGCTGGCGAGAGATCAACCCCGTTAAGGTCGTGCTTTTGCGCTGGGCTGTTGTGGAAGGAAAAATACAACGCGACTCGCTTTCGCTTTTTGTCAAAGGATACTGGCTTGGAGGTAAGCTCATCCTCCATCTCAGTTGGGCGGATCAACAAAACGATCTGTCTATAGCCGGAAAGTCGTTTTTTGACGCTTGCGCTTTGGAATATCCGTTTGTCGCAAAGAAGAAACCACCGTGTCTTGGTATGGGTGAAGCGGGCAACCCGGTTAGAATCTGGCGGTGGTCGGCCGATGCTTGCGAATCGGAGGCAGTGAAGGATCACATTTGCCTGGCACAGGTAGGTGTTGGACAACTGGAGAGTTTGATTTCCGAGGGCGCATCGACAATTACGCCATTCAAAAGCGCAAAGAGCGAATTTGCTTGCGGCAGCTGTTTTAACCAGGGGCGCTGGGCAGTGACCATGCTGATTGAAACGGGGGCTGTCAGCTGCGCTCTCAGGCAGCCTGGCGGCTTGCCTGTAGCCTTTGCGGTCTGGGATGGGCAAAACGGAGACAGCGGTGGACAAAAGTTTGTCTCTTCGTGGATCCGCCTTCAAATGCCGGAGCCCTTTCGAAATTGATGCTGTTTAGGCTATTCACCATTCTGAGCGCGGTAATATTGACACTTCTATACATTTTGCCGTCAAAATCCCAACCGGAAGACGATGCCAGATTTCTTCGCCATTTCTGGAAGACCAAGCTCAAGCAACTGGATTTGCAGGGACCGATACGGAAGCAAGCATGTCCGATTGAGCAGGCTCTGGATCCCCAGGCGTGCGGAATATGCCACCAAAAACAGTTCGCAGACTGGAATGGCTGCCGCATGTCAGACAGCATGGGTCCCTCACTGGAAGCAGAACTCAGCTACTTCGAGGACAAAGGCCAGTGGTCCAAAGTAACTGTATGCCTTGCGTGCCATGCCCCGCTTGCCGAGCAACAACCGAAGCTAAAAAGAGCGAAAAGCCTCGTTGACAATCAGCATTTCGACAAGCAGTTACAAGCATCCGGAGTTTCCTGTGCCGTATGCCACGTACGGAAGCATGAGCGTTTCAGCGATCCGGAGGCAATGGAAGGACAGGAAAATAATTGTTCTGCAAAACCCCAAAACAATCAGTCTACATTCGATGCGCCAAAGAGTCCGGCAAAATCCGTCGGCGCCAGATCGTCAATGACTGCCGAGCAAACAGCCAGACTAACTGACAGGCGAAAGCCTCATGGTGGCGCTTCCCACACCGCAGCCTTTTTAGACTCGAAATTCTGCATTCGCTGCCACCAGTTTGATCCCGAGGATAAGCGACTGAATGGAAAGCTTTTGCAGGATACTTTTCAAGAATGGAAACGGAGTCCCTACTCCAAAGCCGGGGTAAGCTGCCAAAATTGCCATATGCCTGAAGGCAGGCATCTATTTCTGGGGATACATGATTCTGGAATGGTGGCTCGGGGTGTGACTGTAGATTTGAGTACTTTACCCGTCGCCGAAGGCCCGGCAGGCAGAGTAAAAGCCTTGCTTAAACTGACAAACAGCCATGTCGGGCATCTCTTTCCCACTTATTCGGTGCCCAAAGTTTTTCTCAACATGGAGTTGCTCACAAAAGACAAAGTGCCGATAGCTGGCACGCTGAGGCAAGCAATCATTGGACGAGACATCGATATCGATGTAAGCAAAGAGTATTTTGATACTCGGCTGCCCCCCGGTCAATCCAGAGTGCTGGAAGCAATCTTTCAGGCGCGGTCTGACTGTCAATTACATGCCTGGGTAGAAGTCCACCCGGATGATGAATACGAATATCTGCACGAAAGCTGGCTTAAGGACACGGATCTCTCGCCTAGACAACGCCAGTTGAAGGAAATCGCTCTAGCCCGGACTAGAAATTCCTGGTTCAGGATTTTCGACCGCTCTGTAGATCTGCTGCACTAAAGATCCTGATTTTTCGGCTTTTGCACCGGAACTCGTGTGATCTTCGGCGATAGATGGCACGGTTTCTTGAGGATTATAAGGCGCGCGTCGCCGCAAATGGAAAAGTGCTTGACTGACAATGTCTGCCTGAACCAGACTCGTCTTTCTCCCTATCTTCGTCTTTTTCGAGTAATTCTGAGTTGACAAAGAAGCACAAATTCAGCCACAAGCCTTACGCCAACACGAAAACCGGCAGCCTGGCTCGGTAGTTTTTTGCTCAGGATTGTTCAGTCGGTGTGGAAATCAGGGGCGCTGAAGACAAAATCCTTCATTAAAATCATCCCTAAGATTGAGAGCGTCAAGTCAGATTGGTGTATTATGGATATGCGGGTCCAGATATCCAAATATCAGAGGAGGCAGTTATGTCAAAGGCAAAAACAATCTGCACTGTTTGCAATTACATTTATGATGAAGCTTTGGGCGAACCCAGACAGAGCATTCCTCCAGCGCTGAAATTCGATGACCTGTCAGATGAATGGAAGTGTCCAGAGTGCGGCTCTGCCAAGGAGATGTTCCAACCGTGTTCGTGCGTAAACCTGCCCATTTATGAGCAAACTTGCGTTGTTCATCACAAGGACAGCAGCGCAAGGGATCGAGCTGAGGATGCACCAGGTACTATTAGCAAGATCGCACCCATAGGCGAGCTTGTAGCGCAGCGTCCTTTGCGCGCTTGTGTGCTGGAACAGTACGGTCTAGATTATTGCTGCGGTGGAAAAGCAACTCTGGAAGAGGCCTGCC
>JBGAVL010000099.1:287-18188 GCA_044228145.1 Obscuribacteraceae bacterium (SeqCode) | reverse complement strand
CGGATGGCGCAATGATGTCGGCTCCGGCTTCTGCCTGGGCGATTGCCGTGCGGGCGATGATCTCCAGAGTCGGATCGTTGAGCACTTGACCGTCGGCAATCATGCCGCAATGACCATGATCCGTGTACTCGCAAAGGCATAGATCGGCAACCACGACCATGTCTGGGAAATGTTTTTTGATTTCCCGCATCGCTTTCTGAATGATGCCGTCTTTGTGCCAGGCTCCTGAGCCTTCGGCGTCTTTGCTATCGGGAATGCCGAAAAGAAGAATGGATTTGATGCCTTCGCTCTGCACAGCTTCGATTTCTTTTAGCACCTCATCGATCGTTTGCTGATGAATGCCGGGCATGGAGCTGATTGGCTTTCTTTGCTTCTTGCCTTCGATGATGAAGAACGGGTAAATGAGTTTATCTACGCGCAGATGGGTTTCCTGAACCATGGCTCTGAGCTGAGGAGTTGCTCTCAAACGGCGCATGCGATGAGCGCCTTCCGGAATCAAGTCACTGAGAGAAAGCTTTTCGATCGTTGCTGCAGTGTCGCTCATGGAAGTCCCCTGTAAAACAGTTTCTGACCGCTGCCGTCATAGAACAGATGGGATGCGATCAATAATTTGAACGCATTAGTATAACCAATAAATATATTCTTGTTGAATCGCCCAGGTGGGTGTTTCGGTCCTCGAATGCCAATCCTGGCAGATATTTAATGCTTCCAATGGCTGACCTGGACTGGGCTTGTGGGTGACAATGCGTTGAAAATCGCATAAACCCTTTTGATACTTCAAGATAAGCAATGCCCACAGACGCCCCCAGGCAAAAACGCAAAACCGAGCGCATTACCGCCGAGTTCAATCTCCCCGGAAGCGGTAGTGATAGAACTTTTGCCGGAACCGGCAGATTTCCAACCGTTACGCTAATTGCCTATGGTCCGGATGGATTTGAGGAAAGAGAAGTACGCGAGCCGGCCGACTTGATCGGCTATCTGGCCAACTGGCCTGTTTGCTGGATCACCATCGACCCTCCCGGCGAGGGTATCGAAGCTCTGGCGGCGGTTGAGAATTTCGCCAAATTGTTCAACCTGCACGAGCTTGAAGTTGAAGATATCGTCAATGTCCATCAACGCGCGAAAGTTGAAGAGTATGGCGAGCATTTGTTTGTCGTGACGCGCATGCTCATCGAGCATAACACGGCCGAAACCGAGCAACTGAGCATGTTTCTTGGGCGCAATTATGTTTTGACATTCAGAGAAGTAACGACCGATTGTTTGGACCCTGTGAGAGAAAAAATTCGCAAAGGGCGCGGACGGATCAGGCAGGAGCATGCCGACTATCTCATGTACGCCATCATCGATGCCGTTGTCGACAGCTATTTTCCGCTTTTGACAAACCTTGCCGAACAGCTTGATGAGATGGAAGACATCATTTTGGAAGGCGGCGGCGATGAGGCGGCCGCTTCGATGTATGAAATTCGCCGCGATCTATTGTCGATACGCCGAGCCATCTGGCCCACCCGAGAGCTGCTCAGCACGCTGACTCGCGATACTGTTCCTCTGGTCTCCGAGACTACTCGCGTTTATTTGCGCGACTGCTACGACCATGCTGTCCGCATTATCGACCTGGTGGAAATGTACCGCGAAGTCAGCACTGCGCTTATGGAAGTTCATTACCAGCGCGCCAGCAATCGCTTAAATGAAGTAATGAAAGTACTCACCATCATCACCACGCTTTTCATTCCTCCGACGCTTATCGCCGGCATCTACGGAATGAATTTCGAGCATATGCCGGAGTTGAGATTGACTTTCGGTTATCCGGCGGCACTTCTTACCATGGCTGTAGTTTCCCTGGCCTTGCTTGGTTTTTTGCATATGAAGGGTTGGTTGCGTACCAAGCCGCCCAGAGCAAGGAGATGAAGGTTTTGCGAAATTGATTTCGCTGTTCATTAATTAGCTTTTTCGCGGCTCTTTCGAGACGAGCCTGACGCCTTCAACGACAGCGTCAACCAGTCCGTCGATTGTGAATACTGTTGCTTCGATGTCGACACGACCGAGGTGCTTGCGAGCGGCTGCTGAGGTTTCAGGTCCGATGGTTGCCACCACAACGCCTTCCAACGCGTAGCTGATGCTGTCCATACTGATCGGCACTTCCAGGTTGCGGTCGCCCAATTTCTTTTTCAATCCGGTGGACAAGATCGATTTCAAATTGCGCGCGCTTTGAGCGCTGGCGAGCGTTATTACGTCGATTACGTTCTTCCACAACAGCGTGGTCAGGCGTTCTGCAATCTCCTGTTCGTTGGCAGGAAGGGACGTGTGATAAGACTCGACGACATCTATTTCTGCACCGGCTTCCGTCATTTTATCCAGCACATAAGGGCGGCCGACATTTGTTCTGGGCCACAAAATACGCTTGCCCTGCAGGTTTGGATAACCGGGAAACTCTGCGACCAGCGTTTCGGCGATGAATGTCGAAGGGCAAAAACTCGGCTTGATGCCGCGCTCTTCCAGACCACTGGCGGTGCCCGGTCCGATTACGGCAAACTTGGTCGAGCGCAACTCTTCCTTGCCGATGCCAACTACTTCTGAGCGCGCCATGAAGGCGTCGACGGCATTTGCAGAGGCGAATAAAACCCAATCATATTGTTTGATTTTGGCGATTGCATCATCAAGCGGCTGCCATGAATCGGGTGGGGTGATCGAGATGACGGGAAATTCGTAAACTTCGGCACCAAGCGATTTGAATTTTGATGTAAGGCTTGCTGCCTGCTTCTTCGAGCGGGTAACTACAATTCTTACGCCTTGGAGAGGTTTGTCGGTCATCATCTCAATGAAAAGATCGTCTAAGGGGCTGATACCACATTTGGTGTTTGTCGCCGGAGTTCGTCCATGATCATTTCACCGCCAGCGGCTAACATTTTGTTGGCAAGATCCAGACCTGTTTGTGCCGCTTTCTCCCTGTTTCCGCTAACTTCATGGGAAATTGATTCTCTCAATAATTCTTTCCCGTCCAGAGAGGCAATACAACCGGTAATAGTTATTTTTTCAGCGTGAACCTTTGCGAAGGCACCCACGGGCACAGAGCAGCCGCCGCCCAATTTGCCCAGATAGGCTCGCTCGCAGTCGGATTCCAGTCTGGCTTCCGTCTCCTCTATTTGCTTGAGCAAGTCGAGAAGTACTCCGTCTGCGCTGCGGCACTCTATCGCCAGCGCCGCTTGTCCGGCTGCCGGAGTGATCGTGTCCACCGGAAAGTGTTGGCTGATACGGTTTTGCAGTTCCAATCTGTTCAATCCGGCGCAAGCAAGAACTATGGCATCGCAAAATCCTTCGTCGAATTTTCTCAGTCTTGTTGGTATATTGCCGCGAATGTCCACAAATTCTATATCGCGGCGCAGATGCAGCAGTTGCGCCGCGCGCCGCCGGCTGGATGTGGCGATGCGGCTGCCGGGAGGGAGATCGAAGAATGCGAGATTGTTCTTCGATAAAAGCACATCTCGCGCATCGTCTCTGTCTAAAACCGCAGCCAGAGCCAAACTGGCCGGCATGTCCGTGGGCAAGTCCTTGAGGCTGTGCACAACGATGTCAACTTCGTCGTGCAAAAGCGCTTCTTCAAGCTCTTTGACGAAAACTCCGCGACCGCCCAATTCGGCAATCGGACGATCCAGTACTTTGTCGCCTTTAGTGGTGATCGGTACAATTCGAATTTCAATTTTTGCTTCAAGGGTCTCGGCAATCGCCTTCAGGCGCGCCATGACAATATCAGTCTGCAGAAGCGCTAATTTGCTTTCTCTTGTTCCGATTCTGATTTTGCCCGGCAACTTTGCCGATTGATAGGTGTGCATGACCAGCTGTTTGTCATCAGAATTACGAGTCGCCCGCATGCGAACGTTTGCGCCTTTGCGATCGAGTGGCATGGGTGCATGAGAGAGGATCGAGACTGAAGAGAGTGCGCAGTGCTTCTGCCTGTTGTCTCAGGATTTCGTAGTCCGTGGTCGCCTTCAACTGCACTGTCGGTTGGTGAAGAATTTGATTGACGATGGCGCGGCTGATGTTTTCAATTTCTTCAGAAGAACCCTGATTGTTGGAAGAACTCTTATGGGCAGTGGTCTTAACCATGTGCTCGAGGCGAATGGATTCGATTTTTTCGCGCAGCTCAGCGATTGTCGGTCCAACCAGTTGTGAGCGTTGCCAGCCGTGGAAGGCGTCCAGTCCTTCAAATACAATTGTCTCGGCTCCGGCAATGCAGGCTTCACGCTCTTCTAAATTGCGCGTGACGATGTTTCTCAGCGCATCCGAATCAAAAAGAGAAACGTCGTCCAATTCTTGAACGCGCGCATCGACATTGCGAGGTACTGATATGTCGATGATGCAAGTCGGCTTCTGCCCGAACAATTCGCGTGCCTTGCCTAATTCTTCTAGATTGAGAATTGTTTTCGGAGCGCTGGTCGAAACGATAACGAGATCTGCTTTTGCTGCTGCGAAGTAGCGCTCTTCAAAACTGATATCTGTGTTAAGGCGCTCCAGGTTTGGAATGTTGTTTTTCACGAATTCCGTCAGGCGCCCAGGAGTGCGATTCATGAGACTGACAGTGCCTTCGCCTTCTTCCGAAAGGAGGAGTTTGACGCAGATTTGCGCCATGCGACCGGCGCCTATTACGGCAACATCGAGATTGTTGAGCGCGCCCAACTGTGTGCGCGCCAATTCGAGCGCGGCAGAACTGACGGAAACTGCCCGTCTGCCCATTTCGGTTTCGCTGCGTACCCGCTTGCCGCAATTGAGAGCCAGCATAAAGAGGTGATCCAGAATCGGACCGGCGGTTTTGGCTTCCAGCGCTGCTTGATGAGCTTCCTTCACTTGCGCCATGATCTGGGCTTCACCCAGGACCATGCTGTCCAATCCCGCCGCCACTCTGAATAAGTGCACCGCGACATCTTCTCTCAGAAGCTTGAAATTGGGCTTGAGAGCCTCGTGGTCGCCGATTTGCTGGGTGGACGAAAAGAAGAGTTCGATTTCGCGCCAGCCTGCTTGAACATCGGAGACGACGGCATAAACTTCGGTGCGATTGCAGGTTGACAAGAGAACCGCTTCAGTCACATGCGGCAATCTCTTGAGAGCCTCAAGCGCATGTTTCAAGCAAGACTGCGGAATTGTAAAGCGCTCGCGTATGGCGATTGGCGAGGAATGATAGTTGAGTCCGCAGACAACGAGATGACTCATTCGGGTCGTTGTCCTGAAGAAGCTGGGGATCCCTGATATTTCATGCCGCAGATTATATCTGTCCAGGTAAGGTGAAAGCCATTAACAGATCAAAGGGTAAAGAAACAATTTCTAATCAGATCTTAGGTCTGTCACACTGGAGCGGGCATCAATCTTTCGGACTATCTGACTCCAGCAATTAGTCAGCTTTTCTTTGCGGGGGGTGAAACAAAGCGCGCGTGCCATTCACCCAGGCTTTCCCTCAACTCCGGGTGAATTTTAATTGTTAGCCAGTAAAGGCCTTCCAGTACTCCGATGGATGGACGGGACAGCATGTCATCCTTTGGCGCCGGGGAGTAATAGAGTCGACTTTCTTTTACGGCCCTCAGCTTGTTCCAGGGGAAACGCTTGAATACAGCCTGGTCTCTGGCATCGTAGGGCAATATGATGACATCGGGATCCGCCATTATCAAGTGTTCTGCCGAATAATGAGGATAAGGCTGAGCCAAGTTGCCGGCGATGTTGGTGCCACCGCATGTGGTTATGACATCATTGAGAAAACTTTTCTTGCCGATTGTCAGCAACGGTTGTGCCCAGGTACAGTAAAAAACTTTAGGTCTGGACGAGGCACCGCGGAGAGTGGCAGATAATTCTTTTAGAGCTTGATCGAATTTGTTGGAGATTTGCTCTGCTCTGTTTGCGGTTCCGCTAAATTTTCCAATCTGGCGCAGGTTTGACGGTATATCGGTGAGCTTATTGTTGTTGAGCAAAACGACTTTGAAACCGCGTTTGCTCAATAGAGAAGAGATACCTTCCTGTCCGCTTACAAGCAGCACTAGATCCGGTTTTAGTCTGGTCAGGCGCTCCAAATTTACCGAAACAAAAGTCCCTGTCGTGGGCTTGCTTTTGAGTAGTTCTTGAGCGCTTGGTAAGACCTGGCAACAGTTGGAGCAAACTCCCACAATTGTTTTTCCGGCGCCGGCATCAAGCAGTAATTCCGTATTTGAGGGCGCCAGTGAAACTATCTTTGGCGAGGTTTTGATTTCGTTGACGCTGAAAGCAGGTTGCATCCCCATTGCAAACGCCGCTGCGGCGGTGAACAACCTGTAGGGGCGACGCCATGCGTCGCCCCGATTTCGTGTATTCAAATTTCCATCCATGCCAGTACTTCCTTGACTCTTTGATCGTTGCCTTTGTCCGAGATGGTAAGCGTTTTGTCCCACAGATTCCAATCGTACAAAGTCATTCTGATGATACGGTCAATCTGCTTTTGGTAATCAGGTTCGGTCCAGCGGAAACCATCATCGACAGGGGGAAACATAGGTGGAATATAAATTTTTTTTTTGTATGTTTCCGATTGGCTCCTGGCTTTGTTGTATATCTTTTCTGTGTCGTAAGTCATTGCAGAATTGAGATTCCATCTTTGCCAGAGCGCCCAGCAATCAATTGCTGAGCGATCCGAGACGAAATTGCCTAAGCGATTTTCTTCTTCTATCTGCCGATCCAAAACCTGTTTTTTAAATCCTTCCTGGTCCGGGATGCTGCCGATTTTTTCGTATCCCATGTCCAGGCATATCTGTCTGGCCAGCTCCGGAATTACAGGCACAGAAAGCAAGGGAGCCAGCCTCTCCACTAGCGTGGTTTTGCCGACTCCGCTTGCGCCAGTTATGACAACCCTAGTTGTTGACTTTGGGTTTTGAGCCATCCTCCAGCATCACCTTTCTGTCTTTCTTGAGCGCTTCTGTGAGATCCAGTCCGGTCAGTCCTTTGACCATGTGCACGCTTTGAGCGGCCATGTTGAGAATGTCGGAGCTGATTTTGCTTGCGCCTGTCGAGTCTCCACCTGTCGAGAGAACAGTCATGGTGCCGATCTTTGAGAGCGGATTTGCTGCTGCTGCTACGATTTCCGGCAATCTTTCGATCATCATGCTCGATAACGCAGCATCATTGTATTGCTTAAAGGCTTCAGCTTTCTTGAGCATTGCTTCAGCTTCGGCTTGACCTTTGGCGGCGATGACAGTGGCTGCTGCCAGACCGTGCGAGCGCTCGGCTTCGGCTTGAGCAAGACCAATTGCTTTGGTCGCTTCGGCTTCTGCCATTGCTCTCATTCTGGTCGCTTCCGCTTGACCGGCAGCTTGCAATTTCGCCGTGGTTGCATCTGCTTCTGCCATCATTCTGCGCTTCTCTTGCTCGGCTTGCGCCATCAAGCGAACGCGGGTTTGCTCGGCTTCTGCAGGTTTGGTGATTTCGGTTTCCAACGAAATCTGGCGCTTTTGCACTTCGACTTGCTGCAATTCGACTTCTTTTTGCGCTTCAACGATCTTGATCTTCTGAGTTTCTTCGATCAATTTTTGTTGTGTTTGCGCTTTGACAATTTCGTACTGCATATCGGATTGCGCTTTGGTTGTCGCAATTTCTTGTTGATATTTTGCTTGCGCCAGCTGGAAGTTCTTCGATGCTTCGGCAACTTTCGTGTCGGCGATCAGTTTGGCTTTCGCGCCTTCTTCTGCAGCTTGCGCTTGAGCGATTGTTGAGTCTCTCGACGCGGCAGCTTGTGCGATCGTCGTTTCTTTGCTGGCGTTGGCAACACCGATGTCGGCTTCGCGTTTGGCTTCTGCTGTACGCTTGCGACCCAATGCTTCCAGGTACCCTACATTGTCTCTCAACTCTTTGAGGGTGAATGAAACAACGGTCAAACCCATTTTTGCCAAGTCAGCCAGAGACACTTCTTGAACTTTTTGAGCGAACGAGTCGAAACTTTGAATCAACTCTTCTACTTCCATGGTGCCCAAGATGGCGCGCAAGTGACCAACGAGAGTTTCGTGGGCAATCTGCGAGATTTCCGTGTCATCCTTGTCGAGGAATTGTTCGGCTGCTGTCGCGATTGATGCCGGGTCACCTTTGACCTTGACCTGGGCAACACCGTCTACGAATACGGGCACACCGTTTTTCGTAATGATAGGAGCCAATGACTTGATTTCGATAGTCATTACTTCGAGGCTCAGGAACGATCTTTGTTGAATAACGGGGAAGACGGTCGTACCGCCGCCCACAACGATCTTGAACTTGCGGTCGTCTTCGCTGGACAACATACCTGAAATGATCATGGCTTGGTTAGGTCCGCACTTTTGATAAAAGCTGGAGACCATCCATACAAAAAAGCCGAGGCCAACAACTACTGCGGCCACTATCCCGGCTACTCCAATCTCCATACCCATGTGTATTTCTCCTTGTTTGTGCCGCTTTCTTCATACACGGCCATATCCAAATATTGCCCCTACTCTGACGCTTCTAACTAAAGAAAACCTGAAACTGTGATGGCGCATATGGTGGCACGGTCAAAGCAAAATTTTATATTTGCGTGAGACGGGGCGCCGGTCGGCAGCCTGTGTACCTTAATCAAATCGTAAGCTCCTGCCATGGGTCTACGAAAACCACTCCTTCGCGAACATCCGCGATCATGACTTTGGCGCCGCGCTTGTATTCGCTGTCTGCGGCAGTGGACTTTGCCGGCATGTTGTAGCGTTTTGAACCCAGCACGTAAGTGACTTCGCCGGTTCTGCCCGGTTGAATGGAAACGCATACTTCTGCCGCGTGACCGATTGCTTCTTCGACGCGAGAAGTTGTGGACACGTGTGACTGGCTGACAAACCAGCGCAAAAGCATCATCGTCGCATTGCGCATGATTAAACCGACGGCGATAGCAGGCACCAAACTCAGTGCCCCCAATTTGAAAATCGCCATGCCGGTGATGCCGAAAAACGCCAGGAATATTGCCATCGAGGCAGGGCTGATCCAGGACATCACGCGCAGCAATACAGGTGTTTGATGGCGGCTGTGCGTTGAGATGTTGGTGACTTTGGAAATCTCTTTCAGTTGAGTTGCCGGGTCGTCGCTGCCATGTCCGTCTTGCCCGTGTCCGTGCCCGTGCCCGCCCGCGTCGTGTCCGGCATGACCGTGCCCGCCGCCTACATGACCGTGTGCTCCGGTTTCGTGTCCGGCATGACCGTGCCCGAGAAGCGGATGAGCGCCGGTATCGTGTCCGCCCAAAGCGCCGTGATCACCGTGATCGCAACCGGCGTCGTGACCGATTTGTCCCGAAACCATGCTGAAAATCATGTAGCCGAAGCCGAGTACGGCGCTGACGACATAAAGAGTTCCGAAAGTTCCTAGCGATTCCACTTGGCCGACTCACTGGTTCTGGGGGTTGAAAGTTCAAAAAAATATGTGATTCCTAATACCGAAATTCCCGGTAAAGGTCATCCATAAACCGGTGAAGCATTAAGAGAAGTGGAATTTTGGTGTAGCCGGACAGCTTTTCTTCAAATTGCCATTTGTCAAAATTTAAATTGAGTGCACGTTGTGGATGATTCAACTGCTTGTAGGCGGCGCCCGGCGCCCGGCGCCTGGCTGTCACGCTTACCGAGTGGTTTTATCTGATGCCGCGCTCTCTGCGACTATAAATACCCCTTCCTTAATATCAGTCACCCGCACGCATTGACCGCGGACAAAACTAGAGTTTTCATCTTGCGCTCGGGCGGATGAATTGAATCGTTTGCCGCCGATTTCATAATAGACTTCGCCGGTTTTGCCGCTGGAAATCGGCAAGCACACAGTAGCTTCGCCGCCGATAGCTGTTTCGGTTTTGACTGCAGTTGAGACGGTGGCGACTTCGCTGAACTTTTCAAGCAGCTTGAAAAATACTTTTCTGGCGATCAAACCGACAACTATGGCGCAAGGCAAGGACAAGAGTTTTGGAAAACTACTGATCTGCAAACAGAGAAAGCCCACCATTCCGCCCAGCGAGAGCATGATGGCCACTGATGTCGGATTGAAATAATCGACCACGACAGGCCAGACTGCGTGAGTATGAAAGTGGGGTAAATGCATGTGCGCGGAATGCTCTATTTTGCCAAGCACACGTCCGGGTCCGGACAAACCCCGTCCCGTCTGTCCTGTGACTGGCGCATCGCCCGCGGGAATAGAACCGCCGGCATCGCCGTGAGCATGGCCGTGAGACCCGCCATGATGCCCGCCATGATGCCCGCCCTGGTCTCCAGCCTGATGCCCGCTGCCGTGCCCTTGATGTCTGTGTGCCAGGAGCCCGGAACTCATGGCAATGCACAGATAGGCCGTTCCCAGAATGCCTGACGTGCCGTAGATTAAGCTCAAGGTCTCAATGTCGGTCATCAGTAATGCTTTGCCCGCCAAGGAGAGTTTTTCCTCTAAATAGATAAGATAATAAGATTTGACGAAAACCCCATTTATTACTGTGGTGTGCCAGTGGAAGTAGTCGTAACGCACAACAACATGGATTTCGACTCGCTTGGGGCGCAATTGGCAGTCACCAAGCTCTATCCGTCCGCGCGTATGGTGCTTGGTACGCCGGTGTTCGGGAACGTGCGCACTTTCCTGACCCTCTATCGAAGCAGCCTGCCCATCGTGCAAATGAAGTATGTAGACCGCAGTAAGCTGACACGGATTCATGTTGTCGATTGCCAGAATGCCGAGCGCCTCGATGCAGGCTGCCGCGATTTACTTTTGTCGGATGAGAAGCGAGTTGAGTATCTGGTCTTCGATCACCATGGCATCGATCCGAATGGATTGGCTGAATTGGCGGCACCAGGCTCGATCATCGAGCCGGTCGGGGCGGCGACGACATTGCTGGTTGAGCTGATTAAGAAGCAGAGGATAAAACTTACGGCTTTTGAAGCTACTGTGATGGCACTGGGTATTTACGAAGACACAGGCTGCCTCACTTACAAAGGCACGACCGAGCGCGACTGCCTTGCCGTGGCGCATCTGCTCAAATGCGGCGCAGACCTGCATCACGTCAACGAGTACATTCATCCTAAACTTGGCGACGCGCACGCGCAACTTCTGCAGGAGATGGTAAAAACCTGTCGCTCACTCACTCTGGAAGGTGTGCGCATTGTCGTAGCCACGGCAAGAATTGATGACTTCTTGCCGGAATTGGCGGGGCTGACCCGAAAGCTTATGGAGATAGAATCGGCAGGTGCGGCATTCACCGCTGTCTACATGCGCGATCGCGTGCATGTAGTCGGACGCAGCGACACCGGCTCTGTAGATGTTCGTCCTGTAGTCAGACTTTTCGGCGGAGATGGACATCACGGCGCCGGGTCGGCCGTGGTCAAAACCGAGAACCTGGATGACATTTCCACCCGCATTATCAGCTGTTTGGAATCGTCAGTGAGTCCTGAAAAGACCGCAGCTGAAATCATGACGTCGCCGGTGAGAACCGTGCCACCGACTGTTTCTATGGACGAGGCCCGCCGCATCATGATCCGCTACGGGCAGGACGGACTGGTGGTTACCGACGGAGGGAAGGTAGTCGGGGTGGTTTCGCGCCGCGACATCGATCAAGCTACTCATCACAGGCTTGCTCATGCGCCGGTCAATGGTTTCATGAGCCGGCCGGTTTTGAGCATTCAGCCAAGGACGCCTTTGAGCAAAATTCAGGAGACCATGGTCAAAGAGGATATCGGGCGCCTGCCGGTACTTGATGAGGATGAGCAGCTGGTCGGTCTGGTGTCGCGCAGTGATGTTTTGCGTATTCTCTACGGACCCAAGGCAGGCGGCAAGGCTGGCGCTTTGTCTCAAGACGAAGTCGATTGGGCGCCTGCAGGTGCGCACAAGCGCGCCATCATATCCGCTGACCTGGGCAGCAAGCTGAAAACCACGGGCGCATCTACTCTCTGGCTGTGCGAGCTGATCGGTGAAACCGCCGCTCGGTTGGGCATGACCGGTTATCTTGTGGGCGGGTGCGTCCGCGATCTGCTTTTGGAAAAGGAGAATTTCGACCTCGATTTTGTTGTCGAAGGATCCGCCATTGAGTTGGCAGAAGAACTGGCCGGGGCTTACCCCGGGCGGCTCAAGGTGGTGGCGCGCCACGAGCGTTTTCAAACCGCCACTCTCGATTTCTTTTGCGAGGAAAAGCGCGAGGTCGATCTTTCGACGGCGCGCACCGAGTTTTACGAGTATCCAGCCGCCTTGCCAACTGTCGAGCCGTCCAAGCTGGAGCAAGATTTGCTCAGGCGCGATTTCACCATCAACGCGCTGGCTGTCTGCCTCAATCCTGGTCGATTCGGTCAATTGGTCGATTATTTCGGCGGCTTGCACGATATAAAGGACCGCGTCATTCGCATTTTGCACCCTTTCAGTTTTATCGAAGACCCCACTCGCATCATGCGTGCCGCCCGCTTTGCCGCTCGGCTTGGTTTTCAGCTGGAATCAAAGAGCAAAGAGCAAGCTCGACGGGCCATCGCTATGGGCATCTTTGATGATCTCGGTGGTGCACGCATCAGGACTGAATTGAAACTGATTCTGGCTTCTCAGCACAGAGTAAGCGCTCTCGACCTGCTCGGAGACCTGGGCGGGCGCTTGCGTTATCTCGATGCCGAGCTTGAGTACGGACTGCCGGTGCGCAGCTTGCTCAGGCGCGCCGAAAGGCTTCTGGAGCATTATCCGGTCGAAGACAGTTGGCTTGTGCATCTTGGTCTGCTTATTTCGGGCTTGCCAAAACAGAGATTGGAGAATGCGCTCGATCGTCTGCAATTGCAAGTTGACCACAAGCAGAAAATCCTGAGCGGTTTGCGCTTGCCTGATCAGATTGGCACACCTGAGCTGGAGCCGAAGCGCAGCCAGATATATCGCTTGTTTCACGGGCAGCCCAGGGAATCTCTGGCAATTGCCGCCTGCCTGGCGCGGCCTGGTTCTTTGACCAGACGCATGATCAAACTCTATTTAGAACAACTTGGCGAGATCAGAATCGAATTGACCGGAGCCGATCTTTTGAAGCTTGGCTTCAACCAGGGACCGGAGCTTGGGCGCGTGCTCGACGCCCTTTTGGAGGCGCGTATTGACGGCAAAATCAAATCCCGCGATGAGGAGCTGGCATATGTTCGCGCTAACTCGGAGATGGTGCGATAATCTTGCTTGCTCTCGGCGCTGAGAACCGATGGAACTAATCGTCATACCTTTTCTAGTTTGCTGTCTCACCATTCCGCTGGTGTACAAGTTTTTGACTCCCCGTTTCAGTGGCGGAAAGGTGGTTCTCAATCGTGTCAACTTTCTACAGTGCTTCCTTTTCGGGTTGGCAATGACCGTTGCGTTCGTTCCACTGTTTGCAGCAAGTGCTATAGGAACGGCAATGCTGATAACTCCATTTGTGAGTTCATATGTGAATAACGCTTCGGAGACGGAAATGATTTTTGTCAGTGGTGGTTTTCGTCTACTGATTGCTCAGTTGGTATTTTTTGTTTTGACACTTGTGGCCGGAAGAATTCTCAAAAAGCTTGTCACTGTAAATGGTAACGTTGCAGCCTGGACAGCGGCTTGGGCACCGGCTCTGGTCTTTGTGACCGCAACTATCGTGCTCAACTATGCGTTGTTTGGAATGTACCCAAAATGATAGCCTGACAGTTGGTTCATTCATTAGTTAAGGACTAGCATTGCACTAGGACCGGTTGTGCGGCACTAGTATTGATACCGCCTGCGGTATTACTTCTATTTGCATTGGCGTCGTGCCGAATGCGTCACCGTCAATCATGGCGATTACTTCTTGTTGCGGCAGTGGCGCCGCTTCCTGTTCGCCCATGAAAAACGATTTGATTGAAGAACCCAAGGCTTGCAAACGTGTTTTCTTTGCCGGTCTGGGCAAAACTTCCACCAGTAAGGACGAAACTTTGCGAATGTAATAGGGCGCCTTGCCGCCGATAAATCCGCCTGCGAAGCGAAATCCCAATTCTACGTAGTCCTGGAATTCGGTTGGGTTGAGCACGCAAAGATCCAGCAATCCATCATTCAATTCAGCGGTATCTGAAAGTTTGCCCACACCCAGATCGGAAATGTTTGTGATAAAAACTCCTGCTGCTCTGACGATGAATGATTCTCCGACAGTGGTCAAACGAAAATTGACCGGCGGAAGTGCCAGGGTTTGAATCATTGAGCTGGCATATGCCAGCATTTTCCAGTTGACCTTTTCCTGATGATCGGTTGAAATGACCGCGTCTGAGAGCGGACCGGCGCCCGCTGCAACGCAGAAATACTCGCCGTTCATCACACCCAAATCAATCGGCATTGGTTTGCCGTTCATAAGAACTTGAATTGCTTCATCGAGCGGATCGCCGAGAATGTTTTCCTCGAAGATGCCGAGATTGCGCGCCAGTTGGTTGCCTGTGCCCAGAGGAAGAATTCCTACTGGAATTCGCGGTCGATAACGTGCCACCGCCCCCAGTGCAAAACGCACGGTGCCGTCGCCGCCGGCCGCTACGACCAGATCGGGATGAGGCACATGGACAAACATCTCCTGCAGGTCCATGCCGGGCCTTGTCGGCAGCACGGTAACGGCGTAGTTTGCTTCTTCGCAAAGGCGGTGCACGATGGCGCCCAACCACAAATCCGGTCCGACAGCCGTTCCGGCCGTGGGGTTGTATACGACTATGGCGTGTTTATGCATCTATTAGTAATGCTTTGCAACCATTCTTTACTTGCGGGAAGCCTGTCTTCGTTGGAAAAGAAAATTCTCACTCTCTATTTCTGAGCAATTTTCAACAGTAGTCAATAGCCGATAAGGTGTGCGCCTGTCTCTTTTCAAGACCTTGGCAGCCGTGATCTCAATTGATAGTTAAATCGAGATTCTAAGATGCCTTTCTGTTGAAGCACATTTGGCTGTGATAACGTTGTCGAATGAATTCGTTTGACAATTAACACGATTTCAGTATTGTATTCGACACCATCCCTATTTCGCATTTCGCACATCCCTAATTTATAGGAAGGACGGCATCCATTGCGTGGAAGCATCAGAAGGATCAAACCGACGACAAATACGGGTGTACTGGCTGCTTTCGCCGTAGTTGCGCTTGCCGCTTTGCAACCGGTTGTGGTGGCACAGCCCTGTGAAGCGCGTCAGAAGTCCGAAGGACCGCACACTGTCATCGAAGAAATTCACAACGGCAAAACGTTCTGTGTGAGCCACGCTCTGATTAAAGCCAAACCTGACGAAGTTTGGCACGTTCTTACTGATTACAACAATGCGCATCGCACTTTTCCGATGATGAAAAAGTGTCAGGTCATCGAAGACCACGGCTGCACCAAGCTGATGAAGCATGTGGTTGCACCGAGCGGACTGATTGGCACCTATGAATACGTAATTGAATTGAAAGAGACCGATAAAAAGAGTTTGGAATGGAAGCGCGTCAGCGGCAGCTTCAAAGAAGTGGACGGCTGGTGGAGACTCGAGCCGGTTGACGGTGGACGTCACACTAGAGTGACTTACGCCACTTATGTAAATGGCGGAATGTTTATGCCCCAGGGCATGATTAAGCGCCAATTCCGTACCGACATGCCGCAAGTGATGGCTCTTCTCACTAAGCACGCCGAAGGCGGCACTCAGATCGCATCGCGTCGGGACACATCGGAAGCGGCTCAATAGTCCCTTCATTTACAGCAGACGCCGTGTAATTCAGCTTTTAGGGCTCTTTCTTTGAAGGAGCCCTATGCATTTGGCGTCCGCTTGGGAGACTTTGCCTCGTCCGTTGCACTTCTTCTAAGGTGCGCCGTATGGGCGCTTTCCTTGCTAGAATAAAAAACTTGCGAATACGCATTTGAGGAGAGGTACCGAAGCGGTCATAACGGCGCCGTCTCGAAAGCGGATGGGCGAATAGCCACGTGGGTTCGAATCCCACCCTCTCCGCCATTTTTAGGACAGTAAATGGAAAAAACGCAGATTCGCTGGTCTACAGGGCGGTTTGCACCTTTTGGCGTTCAATATTGAGGATTCACGATGCAGGTAGGGATTGTAGGGCTTTCAGTGACGGGCAAGACGAGCGTTTTCAACGCCGTCAGCGGCGGCTCGGCCCAGGTCGGCGGGTTTTCGGGCAGTGAAGCCAATATGGCGGTGGTTCCGGTGCCGGACGAGCGCCAGTCATGGCTTTCGGACTTGTACAAGCCCAAGAAGACCACTTTTGCCACAGTCGAGCTGGTCGATGTCGCCGGAGTTCAAGCCGGTCAGGCCAAAGAGGGCGGCTTCAGCCCGACCATGATGCAGAACCTTCGCCAGGTGGACGCTCTGGTTCATGTGGTCCGCGCTTTCGAGAATCCTGCCGTCCCTCACCCCGAAGGCAGCATCGATCCTTTTAGAGACGCTGAGTTATTTGAGCTGGAACTCATAATTGCCGACCTTGGTGTTGTGGAAAAACGCCTCGAGAAAATCGACGCGGAAATTGGGCGCAAAAAGGGTCCGGAGAAAAACGCGCTCGAGCAGGAAAAAGAATTGCTCTCCAAGTTCAAGGACGAACTCACATCTGAAAAACCGCTGCGCACGATAGAACTTTCCGACGACGAGCAGAAGCTGATCCGCGGCTATACATTCCTATCGCAGAAGCCAATGTTGATCGTTGCAAATATTGAAGAATCCGATATCGGCAAAGACAAAATTCCTTTGCTGGAAAAACTGCAGACATTTGCCGATAGTAAAGGCATTCCTGTTTTGACATTCTGCGCGAAAACAGAAATGGAAATTGCGCAGCTCGATGAAGCCGATCGCGGCGAGTTTCTTACCGCACTGGGCATTACAGAATCCGGCCGGGAAAAACTGATCAAGGCTTCTTATCAGCTTTTGAAATTGATCGCCTTTTTCACTGTCGGAGACGATGAAGTCAAAGCCTGGACGATCACCAGAGGAACCCCTGCACAGGAGGCGGCTCGCAAGATTCACTCCGATATCGCGCGCGGCTTCATTCGTGCCGAGGTGGCGCCATACGAATCGATTCGGACTCTGGGCACGTGGAACAATGCAAAAGATAAGGGACAAGTGCGCCTGGAAGGCAAAGAATATTTGGTAGCCGATGGCGACTGTATCAACTTCAGATTCGCCGTGTAGGGGCGACGCCATGCGTCGCCCGGTTTCGTCAGTCCAGTTTGGTCACTCCGACTTCGTCACTTCAGTTTCGTCACTCCGATTTCGTCACTTCGATTTCGTCACTCCGGTTTCATCGCCCGTTTTTTGCCGCCACCGGTTCACCCTGCGTTTTAGTTGACATTTTTACCTGTAGCCCTATAGTTTTGCCTAATTACTAAACAACTGCCAGAATGAGGTCAGTGACCACCAGGCGACGGTGGTGAAGCAGGTGGATTCGTTTGTATCCTGTCGAAATCGCTCAAACTGAAGATAGAGCACTGGCTGAATTCCTCAAGCAAGCCAAGCCGCGCACTGGTCGCGCGCTTTTGGATTTGATTGTGTGGTGCTGGGGGATGATGATTTTGGGCATAGGTCCATATTTGTTGCTGCCTAACATTTGGACATTCATGCTTGCGTTTGCCTTTGTCACGTCGCGAATGGGGGCGCTTCTGGCGCTGGCTCATGATGCGCAGCATGCGGCGTTTCTTCCGGATAAAAGGTGGAACGATCTGATTGCCGCATGGTTTTGCGCTTACCCGGTCGGTTCCATCTTTGGTTCGTCCCGTGCCGTACACATGGCTCACCATAAGCTTTTGGGACAGAGCGAAGATCCGGATCGCAACTTTCATCTGGAAGACAACAAATCGACTACAAAAGAGTTTGTTATCCATTTCGCACGTCTTGTGCTTGGCGGGCAACTTTGGACCAGCATTATTGTGAACGGACTTTTGCGCCCAATGAAACGCGACAAGAAAGACGCAGAGACAGTCATTCTCGCTCGAACAGGGCATCCGGAAATC
>JBGAVL010000099.1:0-277 GCA_044228145.1 Obscuribacteraceae bacterium (SeqCode) | reverse complement strand
ATCTTGAACCTTGTGCCCGTTCAATTGGTGATTTGGGGAACATTGTGGCTTGCGTCCGGTCAATTCTGGCTGTATTTTGCGCTCTGGCTCTTGCCGATTTTCACCACTGGCACATTCCTTGGGTTCTTGCGAGGCTTTGTCGATCATGCTCGTCTGAAAGACGATCCGGATGGGCCGATGGAAGGAAGGTTGGTGACGGTTTTGAACGTTGGTCCAATCACGCGCTGGTACCAGGCTCCGTTTGATTTCAAATATCATGCCGAACATCATTTATTTC
>JBGAVL010000098.1:0-18223 GCA_044228145.1 Obscuribacteraceae bacterium (SeqCode) | reverse complement strand
CGCCATGCGAAAATTTCAAGACTTGCTCCCAGCGCCGGCCATGCTGAAGCTGTTCTCAATTTTTTTGACGATATCAGCTGCCACCATATCCTTCGCTACCCGAATTGCGTTTTTGATTGCGGTGTGTTTCGAGCCGCCATGCGCGATTACACATACACCCTTGACGCCGACTAGAAGCGCTCCTCCGAATACATTGTGGTCAACTCGGTTTTTCAAACATTCCAATGCGGGTTTGATAACGACTGCACCCAACTTGGTGCGAGTCGATCTCATCAATTCCTGCGTCAACATGATTTTACACATGTTGGCGATGCCTTCCGCCGTCTTCAATGCGACATTGCCTGTAAAACCGTCAGTGACTGTCACATCGACGCGGCCCAGAGGAAAGTCGCGCCCTTCGACAAAACCTATGAAGTTAATGCCGGACTGCTGTTTCAAAAGTTTGTAGGCTTCCTGCACCAGTTCGTTGCCTTTGGTCTCTTCGGTGCCGATATTGAGAAGACCAACCGAAGGGTTTTTCTTGCCGAACAATCCGGCCGAAACGATCGAGCCCATGACAGCAAATTGCATTAATTGATGGGGAGTGCAATCTACATTGGCACCCACGTCGACAAGCAGGCATTTGCCGGTTGTCGCAGGCATGGTGCAACAAATGGCAGAACGATCGACATTGGCGATGCGCCCCAGTCCCAACTGGGCAGCTACGGCAGCGGCTCCGGTCGAGCCGGCGGCGACCAGAGCATCGGCCAGTCCATCGGACACTCGCTTGGTGGCAACTACAATTGACGAATCTTTCTTTTTGACAATGGCACGGCCCGGTTTTTCATCCATGGCCACCACTTCAGACGCCGGCACGATAGAGATGTCGAGACCAGAATGGTCGTGGCGCGTCAGCTCTTTTTCAATGGCATCCGGGGGTCCGACCAGTTGCACGGCAACGCCGTATTCGCGTGCGCCAATTACAGAACCGTGGACAACCTCGCGAGGGGCAAAATCCCCACCCATGGCGTCCACTGCAATGCGAATCATTTGCGACTCCCAGTAAACCGTGCCAACTCTCGTCTCAAAACTACTCGGTGACTACATTGTCACGAAGGCGTGCCGGACGGCCGCCATAATATCCACAGACGATGCAAATCTGGTGCGAACGCGCAGGCGAGCTGCAATTGCTGCACTTAGCGATATTGATTGGTTCTGCCTTCCAGTGAGCTCTTCTTTGATGCTGCTTCTGGTGCGACGTTTTCTTCTTTGGCTGAGCCATAGCTCTATGTGACCTCCATGCCTTGGCGGGTTGACTATTATCTACGACTCTTCGCCAGATTTACTCTTTGGAAATAGAGTCTTTAAGTTCTTCCATCTTGGATCAATTGAATTTTCGTCTAATGTTGTGTCCGCAGAGGACGCCACAACTCCCGAGGAAACCTCAGAACCCGCACCAGCACGGGCTTCCTTCTCAGGAAGGCCCGGACACTCATCGCCGCAAAAGCAAAATGTCGGGGTGGCCAATGTAACAGCTTGATATACAACATCGCTGATGTCAAGCAAACCATCCTCAGGCAAATACTCGAAAAAGTCGTCTTTTTGCAGCTCCCGGTCTTTTGTTTCGGCGCCTGCATAGTCGGCATATTCGACCAAGTTAACAAAGCGCTCATCTATGTCCACGCTCATTGCCTGGAAATAAGGCTTGAGACAGCGGTGGCAGGAGAGTTTTAAGAGCGTCTTGACCGTTCCCGATATTTTCATACCGGCAGCCGAAATCGACGCAGTCAGGTCGCCTACGACCGGCTTAACGGCATCAAGACCGGCCAGATTTTCATTGAAAGAGAAATCCAGGCGCCCGTACGGCAGGGCTTTCAGATCGTCATAACTGATTTTCACAAATGACCACCCATAAGACAAGCGCAACTGTGTTATTTGCGCCGGCATGCTCGCACTTCTTGCATGCAGTCGACGGAAATTCGAACACGACACCGGATAATGCTGGCGCCGCGCCCAACCAGTGAGATGCAAGCACAAAATTGTGAAATGCATTCGCTCGAGAAGATAATATACAACAAGAAGTAGGGCTCCTGCCAGGTTTTCAGGAGTCGGTTTCCAGAGATGGAAGAAAAAACATGAATGCAAAACTTTGCCTGGCTGCCAGATGGGCAATTCCGGTTGTCGGAGAGCCGATCTACGACGCAGTCGTGGTCATAGACGGGAAAATTATTGAAGGCGTATACAGCCGCGCTCAATTCAACTCTGTTTATGACTCCAACGATATCGAACCAGTGGAGGATTATAAAGAAGCAGTGATCATGCCGGGTCTGATCAATATGCACTCGCACCTGGACTATTCCGCGCTGCGTGCATTCGCCACAGACCTGCCGTTTTTTCAGTGGATCGAAGCACTGGTCAGCCGTTCTCGAGACTGGACCCCGGACCGCTTTTACCAATCCGCACTTTATGGCGCACGCCTGGCTGCTTTCACGGGCACAAGCACAATCGTTGATTCCACATACTCAGGCCAGGCGGCCAGGGCTCTTGCCAAAGTCGGCCTTAGAGGCGTGGTCGGTCTGGAATTGTTCGGACTCTCGGACAGTCAGGCGGACGCCTCGTGGAACGCCTGGCTCAAGCGCTTTGAGGAGCTTTCAGAAAGCGGCGATGAGGACTTGAGAAGCGCAGTCGAAAGTCAGCTAATCACACTTACCGTGTCGCCGCACGCACCATATACAGTGTGCCCCTCTCTCTGGCTGAAAGCAGCGGACTGGGCGAAGAAGTTCAATTTGCCTGTTCTGGCGCATGTTTCCGAAAGTGAGCTGGAATGTCAGTGGTTGTCCGTGGGCAGTGAAGAAGTAAGCAAATTTCTTGCTTTTTCCATGCGTGAAGATGTCCATTCGGAAAAATTGAAACCACGCTGGGCTGGGCGTGGACTCAGCCCAGTCAAACATTTGAAGAATTACGGATTGCTCAATGAATATTTGATCGCTGCGCATCTTGTACACGTCGATGATGACGATCTGGCTATCCTTGTTGAAAATCAGGTGAAGATGGCTCACTGCCCGCGCAGCAATGCCCGCCTCGGCAATGGTCTGGCGCCCCTGTCCAAAATGATCGACCGGGGTTTGCAATTTGGCATGGGCACCGACAGCCTGGCATCGACAGATGATTTGAGCATGATTGCTGAAAGTCAATTTGCGCTGAATGCGCACAAGCTCAATGAAGGCACCGATATTCCGGCCAGAAAGTTTGTCGAAGCGATGACGATAGAAGCTGCACGGGCACTTAAGATAGAACATCAAATCGGCAGTCTCCAGGCGGGCAAACGTGCCGACATCGCTGTCTTCGCCTTGCCAAAGGCGCCTCTGTCAGAATCCGACCGGGAAGCTTTGTCCCCTTACAATCTGCTTTTGTCCGGCGGTGCCAGGCTGAGAGATTTACTGGTGGACGGTGAATTCGTTGTTGCAGAAGGCAAATTGGCGAGGCGCAGCTGAATCTGGCGGCTGCAGGCATATCGGAAAATGGGCCCGAAAATGTGCGCCGGAAAAACTGCAATATATTAGTCTATACTTTAGTTTGGGGTTTTGCTGAAACACCCAGCGGGAAAGTAGCCCATACCAGCTATAGAAAAGCTATACAGACCCAATAGCCAAGCGCCTTAGTCAGGCCCAATTAGGAAGGTCCAGAACATGGAAAGACGCCAGGATCACATTTGCAGCGGCAGAACATGCATGTTTTGCCGAGTCCTCGACAATCCTAATCGTCTCAAACAGCTTGGCAATCGTTCGTACATGGACAGTCAGGTTTTGGAAAGAGTTAAAGAGCTCGAGCAACGCTCGCTTTTAACCACAACAGAAAACAAAATGAGTATGGTCAAGGGCGAAGAGATAGAACGCCTGGCGCTTCTCGATACTCTGACCGAGCTTTACAACTCCAGGACCTTCCTCAAAGAGATTAAAGAAGAGCTCAAGCGGGCCAAGCGCTACAAACGCCCGGTCGCTCTTTGCATGGTCACTGTAGACAATTTTAAAGACATTTCCAGACAGTATGGCGCTCTCACATCCGATGCCGTCCTCAAAGTAATCGGCACAGTCTTGCAAGGTGCTGTAAGAGACGTCGACATTCCTGCTCGTTACAGCGCCGAAGAATTTGCCATCATCTTCCCGGAAACCAATTCATCAGGTGCGCAAATAGTTGCCGAACGTATCCGCCAGCGCATCGGCTCGCAAGCGATCACGCACAACTGGCATAACTTGAAAGTGACGGCCTCAGTCGGCTTGGCCGCATTTCCAGCACATGCTCGCGAGCATGACGAACTAGTTGCCCGTTCGATTCAAGCTCTTGAGATGGCCATGCAACGCGGCGGCGATCGGGTTTGCTCAGTTTAAGCACCTGCCTTGATATATAAGACAGTCTGAGGGACACAATGCCTCGGACACCCGTATAATTTGCCGGTCATAGGTCAAGGAAAGTCTCAATCGATGTTATCTCCGTCGAAGCCGCAAGTTAGCTCCGGCTCATTTATCAAAGACTGGAAGCCAATCGCCATCATCGGTGTTTTGATCTGGTCGCTCACCACTCTCGTTCAAGTAGAACCGGAATCGGTCGTCAACGATTGGCAAAAGCTGGCGGCAATGACGCCTGACGTGCTTAAGCAAGAAGTGAGCCGGCGAGTCGAAGCGACACCCGGCTACGCCAAAATGAATGAGTACGAGAAAGAAGATCTGTACAAGCGCACAACAGACAATGCGCAAATGGCAAACAACATGCAGATCATCAAGCATGTTAACGGCCACGTAGTATTCACCACTCTCAAACTCGGTCTCGACTTGCGCGGCGGCAGCCAACTATTGTTGCAAGCATTGCCCAGCAAACTGGTGCCTGAGATCACCCCCCAGGTGATGAATGGCGTCGAGACAGTAATCAACAACCGCATCAACAGCCTGGGCGTATCGGAAACCATCGTGCAGCGCTCCGGCAAAGATCGTTTGATCGTCGAAATGCCCGGTATCAAAGATCCGCAACAGGCAAAAGATCGCATCGGCACCACGGCGCTGCTCGAATTCAAAGAGATGGCTTATGACGAATCAGGACGTCCCAAGATTGGCGCAAACGGCGGGCCTGAATGGTTAGACACCGGTTTGACCGGTGCTGATTTCAAACACGCCCAGGGATCGCCCATGGTATCAGGCGGTTTGTGGCGCGTTTCATTCGAGTTCAAACCTGAAGGTGCAAAAAAATTCGGACAAATGACTTCGCGCCTGGTCGGTAGACAGATTGGTATTTTTCTTGACGGAGAGCCCACAGACAGAGGACAAGATGGACGTCCCGTCTCGCTTGTGGAATACCGCGGCGTCAACGTGCGCGAGCCTATTTTAGGCGGCACCGGTGAAATCACCGGCAATTTCAGCAAGGATCAGGCAGTAGATCTGGCCGTAAAACTAAACGCCGGCGCCTTGCCTGTCCCCATCAAAATTCTTGAAGAAAGAACAGTGGGAGCCACTCTCGGACAAGACTCCATTCAGAAGAGTCTTGTCGCCGGAGCTGTCGGCATCGCCGCTGTTATGGTCTTTATGATTTTGATCTATGGATGGCCAGGACTGATTGCCGACATCGCTCTCATTCTTTATACGATAACAACACTGGCCATTTTCAAAGCAGTTCCCGTTACGCTCACGCTGGCTGGTATAGCTGGTTTCATTCTGTCAGTGGGGATGGCGGTCGATGCCAACATTCTGATTTTCGAAAGAACAAAAGAAGAGTTGAACAACGGCAAGGGTTTGTACGTCGCCATTGAAAACGGCTTCGGCAGAGCCTTTACATCGATCTTCGACAGCAATGTCAACAGCTTGATTGCTTGCGGCGTACTCATGCTTTGCGGCACCTCAATCGTCAAAGGCTTCGCCGTAACCCTGGCAATCGGTGTGGCCGTCTCGATGTTCACTGCCATCACAGCGACAAGATCGATGTTGCACTTGATACCGAAGAGCATGGGCATGTTCGGACACAAGTACGACAAGAAGGGTCACGAGATCAAGAAGGCTCAGATTTTTTCAGAAGCTGAGATCAAGAAGGAGGAAGCGCTGTGAAAGGCTTGAAGATAGATCTCGTCAAATACAGATGGATCTGGCTGGGCGTCTCCGGCGTGATTCTGGTGCCAGGCATCATCGCCATGATCATTTGCATGACCAAGTTCAATGCGCCTTTGAAGCCGGGAATCGACTTCACAGGCGGCTCGATCTTGCAGTACCAGTTTGAAAAACCGGCCCCACTTGAGACCGTAAGAGAGGTGCTGGCCGAGTCAGGATTCGAAGGTTCGCAAGTTCAACAAGCTTTCATTTCGGGCAAAGAAGTCATTGTCATGCGCACCAAAGCTATCGACGATGAGGCTGAAAAGCGCAAACTGGACGCCGATCTGACCACCAAGCTGGGAGAATTCAAGGTACTATCCGTCGATAAGGTCAGCGCCACCGTAGGACCAGAGCTCCTGTCCAGTGGTCTCATAGCGCTAATCGTCACTTTCCTCATGATGGTCGCTTACATCTCGTATCGCTTCCAGTTCGACTATGCAGTTTGCGCCATCAGTGCGCTCTTCCACGATGTTGTTGCTTTATGCGGCATCTTTGCCATTCTCGGATTGGTCATGGGCACGGAGGTGGACAGCTTATTTATTTCCGCCGTCCTTACCGTGATCGGCTTTTCAGTGCATGACACCATCGTTGTATTTGACCGGGTCAGGGAAAACGTCAAGTACGTCGGCAGCAAAGCGACCGATGCGGATGGCAACGAGTATAAAAAGAACTTCGGTCACATCGCCAATGACAGCGTCAATCAGACATTAGCGCGTTCTATCTATACGTCACTCACGGTAGTAATCACCCTCAGTGCCCTCTATTTCCTGGGCGGGGTGACGACCAGAGACTTTGTACTCGCCATGCTTTTGGGCATTATCTCCGGCACCTATTCCTCGATTTTCAACGCCAGCTGCCTACTTGTAATGTGGCGCGAGATGAAAGGAAGCGGAAGCGCCAAGCCGAAGCCCAAAGCCCGAACAAAAATTCGAAGACATGAATGACGAGCAGAAGTGGGACATTCTCACTCGCCCGGAAAAGCTCGGTGAGATCCTCCTTAAGCACGGCAAAATCAATCTCAAACAGCTGGAAGACTTGATCAAAGAACAAGAAAAATCCGGCATGCCCTTCGGTGAACTGGTACTGGCCAAAGGCATCATGTCACGCGAGGATTTGATGAAAGCGCTGGACTGGCAACACAGAAGCGATCAGGTAATAATCGAGTCTTTGACCGAGATGGTCAGCAAACAAGCCAAGGAAGGCGAAGAATAACAGCTTCGCCTTGAAAGCAGACTCGAAAAGTGAGATTCGACGGTAAAACCGCATACATCACAGGTGGTGGCTCGGGCATCGGCAGAGCTACAGCGATTGCTTTTGCAGCCGAAGGTGCGTCCGTCGCCATCGTCGACATCGATGCAGAAGGCGCTGAAGGCACAAGAAAGGCGATTGAAGAAACGGGCGGCAAATGCCTGATCATAGAAGGCAATATATCCTCTTCTGAGGTTGTCGAAAACAGCATCAAGGAAACGATCAAAAAGCTGGGCGGCTTGGATTTTGTTTTCAACAACGCCGGCTGTGAGTTCGTGGCGCCGCTTCTCGAGACCACCGACAGCCAGTGGGATGAAGTGATCGACACCAATCTCAAAGGCACCTTCATGGTGGCGCGCCAGGCGGCCGAGCACATGGTCCGCACCGGATTCGGTGTCATCATCAACAACGCATCCGACGCCGGTCTGCGCGGAATACGCTTGAATGCCGCCTACAGCACGTCGAAAGCGGGAATCATCCATCTGACCAAATCAATCGCACTTGATTATGGCGCCGCCGGAGTCAGATGCAATTGCATTTGCCCAGGCTGTATCAGAACTCCACTGTGCGAGCGCTTCAACAAAGAAGTGGGCGCCCGCAAAGGAAAGTCGGGAGAAGAGGTTCTTGATGCTTTCGTCAAAGCAAATATCCCCATGCAACGAGTCGGCATGCCTGAAGAAGTGGCATCGGTCGTGCTCTTTCTCTGCTCGGACGACGCCCGATACATCTCCGGCGCCACCATACCAATAGACGGCGGCTTGACCGCAGGAATGTAGGGCGAGGGCTGCATGACAATATGCTCTCGTGTATGATCAATTTCGAAAAGCTGCCGGACCGCTACACGTTACTTTCATGCTTCTTGCCGCATTACTCATCTTCAACACAATAGCGCTGGTAGTACTGGCGGCGTTGATGCTGTCTTTTTTCGCGACTTTTCGCAAGGTCCCGAAGTGCACGATTGCAAACGAACAGTTGCCGTCCATTAGCGTCATCGTGCCAGTGCGCAACGAAGAAACCAAAATCGCCAGATGCCTCGAATCGCTTGCCGGACAAGACTATCCCAACTTCGAAATCATCGTTATCGATGACAAGTCAACTGATTCATCCGGTCGCATCATTGCCGACATCGCTCTCCGCTTTGCGAACATAAAAGTAATTGCCGGTCGCGAAAGCAGGCCGGGCTGGTTGGGCAAATGCAATGCATTGCATCATGGCAGTCCCCATGCAAAGGGCGACTGGCTGACATTCTCCGATGCCGACACATTTCACCATCCAAACTCTCTTCGTGATGGGGTAGCTGCTGCTATCAATTACAAAGTAGACATGATTTCCTTCATGCCGGTTCAAGAGCTGTACAGTTTTGGTGAAAGAGCGATCATGCCGACACTGCTCGGCTCTTTCCTAATGGGCGATCCGACCAATTCGATAAACGATCCCCAAAGTCCACGCTCTTACGCTTACGGGCAATACATGATGGTGAAGCGCACCACATATGATGCAATCGGCGGACATGAATCAGTAAAAGATCAAATACTCGATGACATTTCAATCGGGCGAGTCACCAAGGAAAAGGGCTTCTCTGTTACGGCTTGCGATGGCAGACCACTGTACATGGTAAGAATGTACACCAATTTTTCGGAACTCTGGAGCGGCTGGACAAAAAATGCTTTCGCACTAATCAACTGCAACATTGCCAGCTTAGTTGGGCTCGTGATTCTGCTGAATGTTTGTATGCTGGGTCCATTTGCGACATTGATAGCAGCAGTTGTATCTCCGCAAAGCGTATCTGCTTTTATGCCTCAACCGGTTGCATGGCTGTTGCTTGCCGTTCAATTCACCTGCATGCTCATATGGTACGTCCGCAGCACCGCTTTCTACAAGGGCTTAAACCCGCTCCACTTCTTCCTTTTACCGCTCGGAGCTGTTTTGGTGAGCGCGCTCTACATCAATTCAGCTTACTGTTTCTTGACCGGTCGCCAAGTCAAATGGAAAGGCCGTGATTATTGTGTCGACACCACCCAACGCATCACATCCTCGATTGAAGACACGTCGAGTGTGATTGAAAACACTCCACCAGTGGCAGACCAGCCAGTTTCACAAAAGCTGTAAACCTTGAATCAAATGTAGTCGCCGATGGTTTGCCGGACGGCGGCATTCTTTTCGTTGTCTGCAAACGATTGCAACTTCCTTCTGGTTTCAGCACTGTCGTGCTGCGCCAGCGCCCAGTAGGCGTGCTCTCTGAGCATCTCTTCCGGTTCGGATTGAAGAAAGCCGAAGAGTTTTGCTGCAGCAAATGAGAGATCGGCATCGCTGATTTTGTCTTTTGTTTCACTCGAACTTGAACTCGCGTCGGCCAATATGTTTCCAATTACAGTAAGGGCATTGCGCGTCAAGCCACGCAGCTTGGGGCGCCGCAAGGGCGTGTGCGCAAAGCGGGCGCGAAAGTCGGTTTCTGTCTGCATGTCAAAAATGGAAAACAGATCCAGGTAATGTCCAACACCTTTCTCGGGTGAGAATTCCTCCCATGGTGAAACATTAGGTTTTTGATTGTACGGACACACATCCTGGCAAACATCGCAACCAAAAACCCACCGCCCCAGCTGTTTTCTCAAGGCCAGTGGAATTCCATCTTTGTTTTCAATCGTCAAATATGAGATACATTTGTTCGAATTTACCCCGACACCAAATTCGATGGCATCGGTAGGGCAGCCTTCACCGCAGCGAAAACATTTGCCGCAAGTACCCTGATAAGGCTCGTCGGCATCCAGCTCAAGATCCGTAATTAGCTCGGCTACAAAATTGTAGGTGCCCAACAATTGGGGGCCAATTATCAAAGTGTGACGTCCGGCAAATCCCAGTCCGTGTCGAGCAGCAAGCCCTTGCTCGAAAAGAGAAACATCGTCGGTATAAGCTTTCGCCATAATCTTTCTACCGGCGATTTTCTCCAGCCGCGCGTTAAGTTCTCGCAATTTTGCTCGAATCACCGCATGGTAATCCAGCCCCACCGCATAGCGCGCAACCTTGCCGAAGAAGCCAGGCGGCGGTTCCGGCACTTCAGTGTAATAGCTTACGGAAACAACAATCGCCGAGCGCCCTTGCGGATACAACAGCTGCGGAGATGTTCTAAAATGTGGATTGCGCTTCAGGTACTCCATACCGGCAGCGTATCCAAGCGCTAACCAGCGCTCGTACTCCTGGCGCTCGGTTTCCATGGGTGCAAGCGATGCGATCACCGTGCGCTGAAAGCCGAGAGCGTGCGCTGTTTCCTTTATCGCTTCTTTCAATTGCTTAGAGGTCATGGCTCGATGATACCCTGGTTCGATCCGCATTGAACCGACTATGAATAACTAAATGGATAGACAAAGTACCGGGCTCGACCTGAAAGATTTCGAATTCGAGCTGCCGCCGGAATTAATTGCACAAGAGCCGCTCGAAAAGCGTGATACATCGCGTTTGCTAGTTGTCGATCGAGCGCAAAGCACTCTCAAACATGCTCAGTTCAAAGATATTCTCGCTTTCTTCAAACCCGGAGATGTAATCGTAGCCAACGATACACAGGTAATCCCGGCAAAATTATTTGCCCGGCGCAAAAGTGGCGGCGTTGTAAAACTGCTATTGCTAAAGCCAAGGGCGGCATCGGCAGCGGTTTGGGAAGCTCTGGCCACTTCTATGAAACGTTTGAAAATAGGCGAAGAACTGCTTCTGGACTCAAGTAGTGGAAAAGTATACTCTCTCTTGCTTAAGGATCTGACCACCGGACCGGATGGATTCAAGCGGCTTCTCATCGATCTGGGCGACAAGGAGAGTGTCTTCGAAGTACTAAAAGACGCAGGCTACGCACCTCTTCCGCCCTACATTCAACAAGCACAAGAGAAGCTGAAAGATGCAAATTCCGGAAACAGAGCAAAAGATCTCGATCGCTATCAAACGGTTTTTGCCAAACATCCGGGCGCAGTTGCGGCACCCACAGCCGGTCTGCACTTTACTGACGAATTGATAACTCAACTGAGCGAACACGGCATTGAGATGCACAAAATCACGCTGCACGTTGGTCCTGGAACCTTCAAGCCGATTTCAACAAGCGTCGATGAACATACCATCGAAGCGGAGCGCTATTCGATTTCGCAAGAGACTGCCATGGCGGTAAACGCGGCAAAGAAAAGGGGCTCTCGCATCACCGCCGTCGGCACGACCAGCCTGCGTGCGCTCGAATCAGCCGGTGAAAGCGGAGTTCTCAAAGCAGTGGAAGACGGCAGTACAAGCCTGTATGTAAAACCAGGTCACGAATTCAAAATCGTCGACAGCTTAATAACCAACTTCCACTTGAGCGGCTCCAGCTTGCTCGTACTTGTCGCTGCTTTTGCAGGCCGGCAACAGATTTTTCGCGCATACAAAGAAGCAGTGGAGCAACGCTATCGCTTTTACAGCTACGGCGACGCGATGCTGATTTTGTAGACCGGGCGATGCATGGCATCGCCCCTACGAAAACTACTCAGCGCCAACAAATTCAGTCATCTGGGCGATAGCAACATTATTTCCGCCGGTGCGCTCGACTGACTCGCATGCCATGTCGGCCTGCACGATCAGTTCTTCGGCTTCACCAGCATGGCCGGGGCGATGGGCGATGCCAATACTGACGGTTACCTGCAACTTATGCCATTGCCACTGCATGATCGAAGCCTCAACATCCTTTCTCAGGCGCTCGGCCGCAATGGTTGCTCCTTTGCCCGGAGTTTCCGGCAAGATAATCAAAAAACGCTCGTTGACATAACGTCCGGCAAGATCAATATCGCTTCTGGTTACAGCATTCAATCGATCGCCGACAAATGCGAGCATGGTATCGGCAGCGGTCGGACCGTGAGTTTTAACAATGTTTTGAAACCCGTCTACAGCCACTACCAGAACTGCAATGGGTCGGTTGAAACGCTTACCGCGCTTCAGTTCGCGCCTGAGCATGCGGAGCATGTATTGAAACTTGAGACAGGGCGTTGTCGAATCGAAGAATGCCAGCGCTTCAATCTCTTCATCAGTAAGCGGTCCGGACTCCTGCATTTGCTGTCCGCTGGTGCGCCCGCCGCTGATTTGCAGCATCTCGATAGCTTTATCAGTCTGATCGAAGTCCCAGGTGACCTGGTTGCGCACATCGGAGACGCGGCGATGGAAGAGATTGTCCTTGATCACCCAATCGTCATTCTTCTTGTTGCCTGGATTCTGACCAGGATTATTGTTGGCCATAAAGCAGCACTGTTCTCCTCACGTTTACAGGCCGAGATCTAACCCAACAAAATTATTCCCGCAGTATGAGAAATCAATCTTGTACCGCCGGAATCATAGCCATAAGTTAAACGACCACAAACGCCACGTGAGGCGGGATTAGAATAAAACTTGGCCGGCCAAGCAGAAGTTGAAACAGCTATTGAACGACCAAATTGTGGCTGAGAAGGTGCAATCGCACCATATTCAGTGCGGCACTGGATGTCCGAAACCTAATCTCCTGGCGGTTTAGCTTGGTTCCGAGGTTTAATCTCTTTGCAGCCAATTGTCCATTGGCAAACAATCCCAAATATACCGTTCCCACAGGCTTGTCAGGCGTTCCACCGGTTGGACCGGCAATTCCAGTGATGCTCAACCCAATTTCTGCGCCCGATAATTTCGCAATTCCTTCTGCCATTGCCCGCGCACATTCTTCACTGACTGCTCCATGCGTATCCAATAATTCCTGCGAAACACCAAGAAGCTTGATTTTAGCCTCATTTGCATAGGTGACGGCATTCAATTTGATGTACGCCGAACTTCCCCCAATGTCGGTAAGCCGCTTGCTGACCAGTCCACCGGTACAGGACTCAGCTACCGACAAGGTGAGATTGTGCTGAATGAGCAGTTGACCGACCACCGCCTCCAGCGTGTCATCGTCCTGCCCATAGCAAAGCCAACCACTTTCACGCCGAATCTCTTCAGCCACAGGCATGACCAGCGCCCGCGCCTCTTCCATTGTTGCCGCTTTGGCAGCCACTCTCAGCCGGCATTCACCCTGCCCGGCATAAGGTGCGACAGTCGGTGAGTTCCCTTCGAGCAATGCGCTGTACTTCTCTGCCAGTGCTGATTCGCCAATTCCATAATGTTTCAACTCAATGCTGAAAATCGCACCGGTCAAGAAATTGTCGGCTATAAATGCGGCTCCTGATTGATTCCACATGTTCACCAACTCAGATGGAACGCCGGGAAATGTGAGAATCGCGCGCTTGCGATGAGGATCAGAAACGCCTGCATTGGCCAAAACCTCGGCAGGAATGATCCACATAACACCCGGCGCAGTCCCGCTTGGGTTGGGCAAAACTCCTGATCCTTGTGGACGCATCGCTTGTTTTTTGTTGGTCTCTGGCATGCTCAAATTGCGCTCGGCAAAAAGTTTTTCAATCTCCTTGAGCACCTTGTCGTCCATCACCATCGGCAAATTCAAAAACTCGGCAATGCACTCGGTTGTGAGATCATCTGCAGTCGGACCCAAACCGCCCGAGGTCAGAACAATGTCCGAGCGATCGAAAGCCTGTTTCAATGAAGCTTTGATGCGGTCTTTGTTGTCTCCAACCGTGACCCGATAGTAACAATCGATACCGAGCTTCGCCAGCTCGGTTGCGAAAAACTTGGAATTGGTGTCAAGAACCTCTCCCAGAAGGAGCTCCGTGCCGATCGATAGAATTTCCGCATTGGCCATGGCAACAGTCTATCTGAAGAAGTGCCAACAATCAGTCCTCTCAAAATTGAATTTACAGAGCAGCGTTCTCCGGACTTGCCAATCTGCCAGTGGAAGTAATCTTCGGCATATTTCTGGCGTTGGTAGTGAGATTAACTTCCGTTTCCCAGTCAATTCCTTTTACATCCCTGCTTCTTAGCGTATCGAGCGGCCTGCGCAGGTGGCGAATGTGTATTCCCTCAGCAAAAGATGAATTACCTCTGCTCAGTCCATGAATACCAATTACTTTCCAATTCGGAAGTGTGATCGGAGCGCCGGACATGCCGTAGAACGAGTCAGCAGTATGCTTTACATACAAGTGATGCCCGTCGGGCGTGTACTTATGCAGCCCATCGAAAAGTCCTCGTGTCATTGCTTTGGTCGCGACACCATCCGGATTGCCAATCAAAAATGTAGGCACATTGGGCTTCAACTCCCGGGCGCTGGCAAATTCAAAAGGTCTGACTGGGCCGGCCAGTGCATCCACTTTCAGCAGAGCCCAATCTGCATCCTTCTCTCGCGCAACAAGGCGAGCTGGAACTACCTTTCCGCCCGCCAGCTCAACTTGAATTGGACCTTTGATCCCGCTCACTACGTGTTCTGCAGTAGCGATGAATCCCTTAGCATCGACAAAAAACCCTGTTCCGACACCGACTGTACTTCCGGATTCAAGAATCCTGACAGTAGAGTCTTTCATGTTGTGAAAGAGACTCCCTTCAGTGCTGAACCTTGGCACAATCTTTGCGCCTTCGCTTAGAGACCTTACGCCAGACTTGGATATCTCAGTCGTAAAGGTAGGAATGACGGTCATATCGGCAGACACTTCTTTCGGCATGACTCTTGCGAACATTGAAGAAGCCGCTGTGGCAGGCTGCTCGGCCAATGCACCGGCGTCTTTGACTGCTGCGCGTGCCCATGGGGAGACGAATGTCGAACCCTCAGCCGCTGTCGTTTCAGCTACTGCCGGCGTTTCTCCGGCAATACCTCTGGATGCCCTGATCAGTGGGACGCCTGATCCACTTTTCGCTGCAGTCTTGCCGACTCCTGCAATTGACGCTGCCATTTCTTCTAAAATGGGAGTCTTGAATCGCAACGCAAGAAGCGCCAGCAGTGCAGTACCGCCTGTTCCAATTGGATTGGTCTTGAATTGATCGACCACGGAAGTCGCGCAAGCCGCTGCCCAATTGTGCTCTTCTGGCCTGGCGGTAGCTGTCGGATCGGTCTCTTTCAGGGCAAGAGCGCCTTTTGTCGCGTACGATTCGTACATAATCTGGGGCAAGGCCTATCTGGGAAGATGGATATTACTCAGTAAAGAATTTCAAGCATGAATAACACGTGAACAAAACCCTTTTCTTATGCGGTTTTTCCCATGCTCAAACAAGAATTGATTCCATCAAACCAACTGTGCGTGACCGGGTTGTGACGCCAAAGGTGGGAAATACGGGCTTTTGACAGCGAGTAAATTCAGGAGTGCCCATGGGCAGACAGAGGCGCGGTTTGAAAACTTCGAAAACATCAAAGGGCAGACCTCCGAAGAAGTCTGCCTTCGATTTATCCGGCTATTGCCGTTTGCGTCGCCAATACCGGCACCATTTCGGTTGCCCCTTCGTAGCTGTTGAACAGCTCCGAGAGTCTTCCATTCATGGCCAGCACTTCACTGACTTCGCCACATTCGACGATCTCACCGTTGTGGAAAACGTAGACCACATCGAACATGTCGAGGAGGTGGAGTTTGTGCAGTGACGAAACCACACATCTGTCGGGGAAAGCGCCAAGTATGTTGGCGTAAATTACCCTTTCGTTTTGTGGGTCGACGCTCGAGGTCGGCTCATCCAGCAAGATTATCTCGCTGTCTCTTGCGAAGAAGATACCTCTTGCAAGTGCCAATCTCTGTTTCTCACCGCCTGAAAGGTTGACACCTTTTTCGGCGATGCTCGTCTCCAGCCCTGACGGCAAGCGTTTGAGCACCGGCTCAAAACGCGCCAACCGTATGGCTTCCCGGACTTCGTTTTCATCCACTTCCAAACCGAAAGTGAGGTTGAATCCGATCGTGTCCGAAAAGATTTCCGGATCTTGCGGCATCAGCGTGGTGGCATCAGCTATGTGCTTCAGTCCACCCGGAAGCTCTACTCCGTCGGCGAACACGTTGGCACAATGAGCGTTCTGCGTGCCCCTTAAGAGGCTGAGCAAGGTGCTCTTACCACTTCCGCTCTCACCGACAAAGGCAACTGCCAATCCCTTTTTCAAGGTCAAGTTGATGTCTTTGAGATGGTGCTTTCTGTGTTTGTCGTCTTCGTAAGTGAAGTTGAGATTTTTCACCTCGAGCACATCCCATTCTTTGGGAAGATGGAATTGCTCTTCTTCACTAGCTTCCGGCATGCCGTTGGCGATTGGTTCTGCACTTCTTACGTCTGCCGCTTGTCTCACGACTGTGCCGTAGATCCAGGCGAACTGGTAGAACGAATCTCCTATTCTCCTCAAGTATTCGAAGAGAGTGAAGAAGGTTCCGCCTTCGATGGCTTTTCCGACACCGACAGTGGTTGCCGTATACCAGCCGAGCACCGCTACGATCATCGACGCGATGAGCACAGTTGTGATGCACCACTTGATCTCGTTGACGGCGTTGTTCGATTTGAACAACGACAACGGCAGGAGCATTCTCCTCGACACTTCGCCATGCACTCTATGTTCCAACCTGAGCGTGATAACGCTGATGATGTTGGTTACGTAGTCGTGAACAGCTGATGCCGTCGAGTTTTCGAAGCGGTTGAGTGTGCTGTAGTTTTTGACAAGGATTTTGTCAAAACCAAATATCACCACAATCGCCAGTAGCGTCACAGCACTCGCGATCACACCGGCTCCGGGCATGAACCAGACCAATACAGCCATGCTGCCTATTAGCCTGAAGAACATGTAGGCAATTTCGAAAGAGGTGTCGAAAAATTCGAAGAGCGAGTTGGACGCCCTATTCACCTTGTCGATACTGTCTCCGGAATGGTGCTCTCTGTGCCATTTCAATGGCAACCTGGTCAAGGTCGAGAACAACTTGCCCTTGTACGCTGCTTTCATGTTGAACGCAACAAACCGCTCGAGCAATCTGCCTGGTCCATGGAAAACCCAGAACCCGACCTGCGTGAGGAAGTAGATGAGCAAGTAGAACTTCACCTGATCCATAAGGTGATCATGGTTAGTTTTTCCGGTTGCCACACCAGTCACGCCTGTCTGAAGGCAGTTGATGAGTTTGCCGATGATATAAGGCTCGGCAAGCATCATCGCCTGAGCTAAGGCGAACATCACAGTGTAGAGAACAATTACAGAACGATGTTTACCGGCGTAAGCCCAGCCGGTCACTAATAGATAAACGATAGGATTTTTCATCAGCATAATTACCTGAAATGACCTCATGTCCAAAACACAAAACTTGCGCAGGCAGTGCCTTACGAGTTTTCTTGAGTTGGATGAGGAATCGCATCATTTATCCACCTAAATACTTGATTGAGAAAACGGCGCCAGAAATGGGCAAATGGGCACCGGTAGATCCATTATACGTGTCAGTCGCAAATGCGCAAGTGCAAATTTGCAAATGTGAATCAAGTGCGGTGCACAATTGCGTGATCAAATATTCGATCAAATGTTCAATTCAAAGCTAGGCTAATATCAATAAGGGCAATGATAGTTTTTGGGAACAATCAATGCATCGATAAGTTCATAGAATCTATTGCTATTGTTTTTAGCCGAGGCGAATTTTGCAACTTGGATCAATAAATTGCAGCACAATCAACAAACCTTCCAGCAAGATCTGGTGGAAGGTTTTCTCCGTGACAGCAATATTCTGTTTGGTTGGTTGCCTCACGCAAGCATCTGCACAATTGTCAGAACCACAAACACCGAAGATGGCTGTTCCTGAAACAACCGTGCGCATTCCACTTCAGGGA
This sequence comes from Obscuribacteraceae bacterium (SeqCode), assembly GCA_044228145.1. Lineage (GTDB taxonomy): Bacteria > Cyanobacteriota > Vampirovibrionia > Obscuribacterales > Obscuribacteraceae > QKMZ01. The sequence continues at coordinate 197 of JBGAVL010000098.1, read as the reverse complement.
CACGCACAGTATGAACTTCCCATCGAAACACCGCGCATGGCACTTCCCGGGCGCGCCAGCATGGCACCACCAAAGACCTATCGAGGATGGCTGGAGCAAACACATCCGGCGTTCAGTTTGCAAACAAGCGCTATGGAATCAGAACGACTTGTGGTCGTATCCGACAAGTACGATCAAGCTGAGCGTACCCTGGAAAG
>JBGAVL010000097.1:0-18264 GCA_044228145.1 Obscuribacteraceae bacterium (SeqCode) | reverse complement strand
TTGGTGACAATGTCTACACAAGAGGCATAGTCAGGCTTATCGGTACCCTCCATGATGCCTGGTTTCTCTCTGAACTGGCGGCGCACTTCTTCAACTACCATGCCGCCTGCGTGTCCTACGGCTTCCATGGCCATTGCAGCGAATAAGAATGGAATCAGTCCGCCCAGGAACAAGCCGGCGATGACATACGGATTGGAGAGATCGAATGCGATGACTGGAGCTTCAGCCAGTGTTTTGCCCGCAGCAATTGTTGCAGCTTGTACGGCAGTGTTGAGTTCTTCAGTGTAAGAGCTGAACAACACAATCGCGGCCAGACCGGCAGAACCAATCGCATAGCCTTTCGTGACTGCTTTCGTGGTATTACCCACGGCATCAAGAGGATCGGTAATTTCACGAACTTCTTTGGGAAGCTCGGCCATCTCCGCAATTCCGCCGGCGTTATCCGTGATCGGACCATAAGAGTCGATCGCCACGATAATGCCCGCCATGGAAAGCATGGACATGGCAGCCAGGGCGACACCAAAAACTCCGCAGAGTGCAAATGAAACCAGGATACCGACCACGATGGCGATCACCGGGAAGGCTGTTGCCTTCAGAGAAACAGCAAGACCGGCAATGATGTTGGTGGCGCTGCCGGTTTCAGATGCTTTAGCAATTGATCTGACCGGGCCGAACGAAGTCGAGGTGTAATACTCGGTGATAACAACAATCGCGCCTGTGACTACAAGTCCGACCATGGCGGAGGACCAGAGGGCGAGAGGTGAATACTGCAGCCCGGCCATGTATTTTTCGGTAACGAACCAGAATGCTGCACCGGCGAGAATTGCCGACCACACCAAGCCGTTATATAGAGCACCCATGATGTTGTTGTTCTTGCCGAGACGGACGAAGAAACAACCGACAATAGAAGTGATGATCGAAGCGCCGCCCAGAATGAGCGGGTAGAGAAGAATTTCTTGTCTGCCTGCGGCAAGCTGCTCCTTAAATATCTGCGAAGCAAGGAGCATGGTGGCAACAGCTGTGACAGCGTAAGTTTCAAAAAGGTCAGCGGCCATACCGGCGCAGTCACCGACGTTGTCGCCTACGTTATCGGCGATGACAGCGGGGTTGCGCGGGTCGTCTTCGGGAATTCCAGCTTCTACTTTACCTACCAGGTCGGCACCGACGTCGGCTGCTTTAGTGTAGATGCCACCACCCAGACGGGCAAACACCGAAACCAAGCTGGCTCCAAAACCAAGTCCAACCAGAGCCTTCACATCTTTTGTCGCCATATAAAAGCCGGCAACGCCGATCAGGCCAAGGCCGACAACCAGAAGTCCAGTCACCGAGCCGCCTTTAAAAGCAACGTCGAGCGCTTTGGCAAGCCCGCCTCGAGCAGCCTCGGCAGTTCTGACGTTAGCCTTCACAGAAACCATCATGCCGAAGATTCCGGCAAGGGAGCTCAATGTGGCACCGACCAAAAATCCTGCGGCAGTCACCCAGTCGAGAAGCGATCCGATAATGAGGAAAAGACCGAGACCGACGAGCGCGACTGAAGTGTACTGGCGTTTCATAAATGCATTTGCGCCCTGCTCAATCGCTAAAGCGATTTCCTGCATTCTTTCGTTTCCAGGGCTGAGACCGAGCACGTAACTTCCCACGACAATCACATAAAGAATTGCCGCTGCGCCACATCCTAGGACCGCGAGCAGGTTGACATCCATTTTGGAAAACTCCCTTCGAAGCTGATTTGTTTGTAAAAACGCGCTAAGTAATCCGTGCTCTTTGAGCTTTTAGCCGGACCGATTAGTCTTTGCAGATTCTAAAAGGTGGAATCTTGGCAACGGATTTTGTTGGTGGGATTCGCATCCTGACCGGCAATTCGCTGGGGGTTAATGAAAAGCGATTGCACTTGAAACTGCAGAAGTTAGATTATCAGGTAAACGGCAAATGGCAGCCCACATGAGGAAAGCTCAATTTTATTTATGCCTCACATGTGGTGGCAGACTGATATCAAGCGAATATAGCCGGCAAACTTTCCACTTCCCTCTTTTCTAGAAGAGATACGCCACCACCTACTGCTTGACGGCATGTTATTATGGCTCTACGGTTGATAGTTAGGGTGGTTTCATGTCTTGGAAAACTGGTAGTCATGCCCGTTTCCTAATGCTCTCCTCACTACTAGCCATATCTTGTCCAAGCGTGCATGGAGAAAGTTCCGCGGCACCTGAGAAAGTAGTTTCAGTGCTGCCCGATTTAGCTCACGGTTCGATAACCATTTCGACTAATTCCAAAACTCCACTGCCGGCCCCACTCATTCAGTATCTGCCTGGCGCCGACGGTAAGACGTTATTAGTGGCGGATTTCGAAGGCATTTCCTACCAGCTTGCCACTCATCTTTTGAAACCGGAAAATGCCGCGCCTGATGCATGGCGACAACCCGGAATTCAGGAGATTCGCATCGGCCAATTCAGTAGCCAGCCTCCAACCATGCGTATCTCTGTAGCCGCCTTCAACGCGAGAGCGTTTCGCACATTGGCATTTCACGCTCGCCCCGGCACATTGATCATGAAGTGGACTGCCGGCTATCCAGCTCAGTCTCCACGACCTCAAGTGGCAGATAATCATACGAGCACAAACAGATTGAAATCGGTCCCCGCTTCAATTACAGCCGCACCGGTGGGAGTGGCACCACTGGCTCCCGATTACAGAAAGTCGGCAGAGTTGAGTTCGGGGGTTTCCTCCTACGGTACTGCATATGGTACCAAGCCGGGAAGAGATGTCGTCGTTAAAACGAATAAGAAGCCTGTCACCGCACCGGAAATTCGCGCTGAGAAATTGCCCGATAGGATGTCAGAGAAATCTACTGAGAGTTTGGGTGAAAAAATTCCGCGCCTTGCAAAACTGGCAGAATTACAGTCTGAAAAAGAAAAATGGTTGGCCAAAGCGGAAGATACAGCCTTAGCTTCGAACAGAAGGCTCGACAGAAAAACGAATACTGGCAGATTTTCAGAGATTTCCGGAGATAACAGCTCAGTTCTATTCAAATCTACGAACGCCTCTTCCAGCGCATCTCCAAACGCTTCATCCAGCGCCTTCCAAGATTTGAGTGAAGAAGGACAGGTGATTGTTTCCGTTAATGATGTCGACCAGATCAAAGACCTTGGCGCCACTGATGTTTTGATCAAGACCGACAAAAAACTCAACTACAAAACATTCCGACTGCACGAACCGGAGCGATATGTCATCGACTTTGACGGTTTACCTGCCCTGGAGTCCGCGCAATTGCCCGCGGTCAACGACGAGTTGCTTGTAAAAGGAATGCGCACCGGTACGCCTGATGATACCGGGCTCACGCACAGACTGGTTTTGGATCTCAAAGACAATACAGTCGATGTTTCCGATCGCTTGATTGAAAACGGAACAACGCTGAGCCTGAGAATTAGACCATCTTCCAGCAGTCCAATGCCGACTCATCTGAAAGCACAGTTGGTCAAAGACAAATTGATAGTCCTTGACGCCGGTCACGGCGGCAGCGATCCCGGAGCTCAAAGGTCGGGCGTTTCAGAAAAAGACCTGACCATGCAGATAACCAATCAGTTGAAAAAACGCTTGACCCAGTTGGGTGCGCGTGTAGTTATGACGCGGTCGGACGATACATTCGTTTCACTGGAAGACCGCGTAAAAATTACAAACGAAAACCAACCGGATCTGTTCGTAAGCATCCATATAAATGCACTGGAAAGCACCACCAGCATTTACGGCATCGAAACTTATTATCAAACCGAACAGAGCCGCGCGCTGGCCACAGCTATCCATCAGCAACTCGTACAGGGTCTGGGCGTTCCGGATCGCTCTGTAAGAAAGGCAAGATTTTACGTAATCAACCACACACCCATCCCTGCCATCCTGGCAGAGGTCGGTTTTATCTCCAATCCACAAGAGCGCGACAATCTGGGCTCCGCCGGCTACCAGGTCAAGATAGCCGACTCCGTGTCGCAGGGAATTGTTCAATACCTGACCGAAAAACAAGAACTGGCAGGCAAATCGGGCAGTCCGCCCCTCTGAGAATCGGGTATTTATGGGTGACCAGGGAGGAACTCTGTCCGCCTAAATTGGTCCCTTGGAAAGTTAAAGTGAATAAAACAAAAACATAAACTTGTGCCAACCATAGCTTCCAAGCTTTAGTTGAGAATCATAATATTGGATCGAAACTTGCCTTTGCCAGGCCATAAGACAGGTTTCAAAGGGCTCCAGGGACTGGACTTGTCAGTTAACAAAAACCATCAGACAGACGGAGACGCGATTGGGCAGGGCGCCCGGATCGGTCTTTTTGATTCAGGACTGGGTGGATTATCGGTCCTTCGCCAATTATCCTCTCGCCTCGGTGCCAGCGCTCACTCCTTTGTATATGTCGGCGACACAGCCCGCTGCCCTTACGGCGACCGCTCCGCCGGAGAGATCTCTCATTTCGTATCGCAAATAGTCGGCTGGATCTCGAATCAAACAGTAGACAGCATTGTCATTGCCTGCAATACAAGCGCGGCGGTGGCAGGCGACGAATTGAAAAAGACAGCCTCAGTTCCTGTAATAGACTTGATTGGCGTGACAGCCGACTTTGTCGCGGCAAATTTCAACCGCGTCGGAGTAATTGCTACATCGACGACTGTAAAACGAAAAGCATTTTCAAAAGCGATTCACGACAGAGACTCGCACAAGCATGTCACTGAAATTGCCTGCCCTGATCTTGTGCCTTTAATTGAGCGCGGTCTGGGTGATTCCAAAGAAATGGATGCGGCACTCAAGAAATACTGCGACAAACTTTTGAAGGAAAGTGCAGAAGCAGTAATTCTCGGCTGCACACATTTTCCCTTCATTGATGCGGCTCTTTCACGTTTGCTCTCAGGCAGAGTGCAGTTAATCGATCCGGCGGTGCTGCTTGCCGATGCAATCGCACAGTCAATGGCCAATACTAATGCACATGCCAATGCCAATTCCGACTTTGAAAATCAGCAAGCTGCATTGACCGCATATATTGATGCAAAATCGAAAACATATACAAACAGCAGTGCCAAAATTTCTCGCTCGCACATATATACAACCGGCGATCCATCACGTTTTCGCGAAACAGCTAAAATCTGCCTAGGTTATCCGCTCGACACCGTAAACGGTATTACAGTAGATGAGCTGACGATGACTCAACCAGCAATTTCTCTGGTCGATCATGCAGTCAACACCAATACTGTGACTCCAAATATGGTGCCGGCCACGACATGACCCTGAACCTCCCATTCAAAACGCCAGCACTTGCCGTAATAACCTCTCTGGAAGAAGCCCACGCTGCTGCATCGGTTTGCCGGGCTTGTCGTCTTTGTGAGACACGCCAGAGCGTGGTTTTCTTCGACGGCAACCCCAATGCAAAACTAATGATCATTGGCGAAGGACCCGGTCAAAGAGAAGACGAGATTGGTTTGCCATTTGTTGGACGCGCCGGTCAACTATTAGACAAAATTCTTGCTTCCGTAAACATTGATCGCAAAAAAGATACTTATATATGCAACATGGTTAAGTGCCGCCCGCCAGGAAACAGGGTTCCGGGCAAAGATGAAATAGAAGCATGCAGATCATTTCTTGAAGCTCAGATTGAATTTGTTAAACCAAAATTGATCGTATTGGCTGGATCGACCGCTGTGCAGGGCGTTTTGCAGGTTAGGGATCCGATAAGCCGTATAAGAGGTAAATGGTTCGACTTCAAAAACGGTGCTAAAGTAATGCCCGTGTTTCACCCCTCCTTTCTCCTGAGAAACGAATCGAGACAGGTCGGAAGCCCCAAATGGCTGATGTGGCAAGACATCAAGGAAATACGAAGAGCGTTGGACGCCCTCGATAATTGATCAAAAAATCGCCAATAGTCAGAAGCGATTATTTAATTGCGATCACATAGATGCAAAGTCTAGATGCAAAGTCTAGATGCGAAGTCTAAGCCGGCAGGCAGCGACTTCTACGCTTAAGAGGATTCAATGGGTAAGAAAGCGGATACTTTTTACGGCGATTCACTGACGCATGAGCTAGTGGAAGCCGTCAACAACGATTTTGGCCGCGCTGTATTGCGCCTGCCCAATCAGGGGCGCGGAGAAGTGCGTGACGAGGTCTTCGTCTATTTCTCGGCCGTAGCCATGCAGCAGGTCAATGCCATGTCTACAAAACACGGCATAGAAGACACAGATGCTCTGCACGAGATATACCAATTGACCAGAGCCAACCTCATTCATGGTTTCCGACTCGGAAAAGATATGAAGAATGGCACATGGGAGCCAAGTTAGCTCTCTCAGTATAAGTCAGCCGGGAAAGCTATCCTTTGCCGCCACATGTTTCCTGCATAAAACAGGATTCGTGGCAGGTCTTTGCGCAGGACAACTTTCCCGTCTTCCTCTAGATGTCTTTCGCTGAAGATGGCTTTCGCTGAAGATGGCTTTCGCTGAAGATGGCTTTCACTTAATCTGATTCTTCTGAACTGTTTCTAATCCTATACAAACACCTTGAATTCTTTCGTCGTTTCGATGACTGTCGAAGAGCTGCCCGCGCAATGAGCTTAGGGGACCCACGGTTTGGAAGCGAATGGAGTTATGATTCATCTATCGAGTTATTGTGGGGGGCGGCGTGGACACAGCAAATCAAGGACAAGGGCGGCCACAAGGCATGACTATGGTCTGCCTCAAGTGTCAGGGCTCCTATCCATCAGGCACGGCTGTATGCCCGGTTGACGGTGGGAATTTAACGCCTGTTTTGTCCGATCCGTTGCTCGGAACAATCTTCGCCGAAAAGTACGAAATCCTGGCTGTGATCGGCCGCGGAGGCATGAGCACTGTCTACAAAGCACGACACACCCTGATGGAAAGTCTTGTCGCCATCAAGATTCTCAATTCGCAATTAGTCAGCGACCCACTTCATATAGAGCGTTTCACCAAAGAGGCAAAAACTCTAAGCTCTCTGAAACATCAGAATATCGTTCAAGTTTTTGATTTCGGCATTTTCGATAATGCAAAACCTTATCTGATCACCGAGTATCTTGAAGGCGAAAGTCTAGCAGACGTTCTGCAAACCACCACCCATCTGCCGCTTGAAAGAGCCGTTCACATTTTCTTGCAAATCTGCGATGGGCTCATGGTCTTGCACAAAAAAGGAATCGTTCACCGCGATCTTAAGACCGGAAATATTTTCATCATGCAAGAAAACGACGCCAGAGATGTCGTTAAGATTCTCGACTTCGGCATTGCCAAAATGCTCGGCGACAACAACCAAGATCAACGCCTGACCAAAGAGGGCGAAGTCTTCGGAAGCCCGCTCTATATGAGCCCTGAGCAATGCACAGGCGGCGAGGTCGACTTCAGATCGGATATTTATTCTTTCGGCTGCCTTATGTATGAGTCTCTTGTCGGCGCACCACCACACGTCGGTGCCAGTACTCTGGAGACACTCAACAAACAAGTCAGCGAGCCGACTTTGCCCCTGAGGGGCATCGCACCCGAATTGACTATCCCCGAACTGCTCGATAGTCAAGTAATGAAAGCTCTGAGCAAAAATCCATTTCAACGCCAGCAAACCGTCGAAGAACTGAAAAAGGGTTTGATCGAAGCAGCAAAGCGTTCGAGGATTCACATCGAATCCTTAGAGAAGGCGGCTTCCTATGAGCCCAGCACCTTTGACACCGGTCCCACAGGCGGGGAATTAGTACCGGATGTCGACGATGCGATGGTAAGGCAAGAGCAAGAACAGAAAGAGAAAAAGCAATTGCAGTCTCTGGTGCTCGACGCCATCAGCTTGACCGAAAAACAAGATCGCGAGCGAAAGCGGCTCAAACAGTACATTTATGGACTCTACACATTGCTAGGCGCAGGTCTTCTCTCCTGCGCACTGCTGCTTGCCTGGCCCGGACCTGATGAAGACAGCGGACCTGTATATCAAAAACTGCTCTGGCAATTAGAACTGGCACAAGGCGATCAAGCCGCCAAACAGAAAGCCTGGCAAGATGCTGAAGAACACTTCAAAAAAGCGGCCGCGCAAGCCAAGGGTTTTGGCGATCAAGGCGATCGTTATATCAAGAGCGAACTTGCTTTGCTCAAATTGTATGAAGAAACAGGGCAGGGAAACAACATCGCAAAAGTGAAAATGAATATCGCCGAAGCTGATACCAAGCGGATCGAAGCCGCGGCGAACTACGAAGGCAAGAAGAATCTGAAAGCTTCCTTCCATACATCGATCGATGTTGACGATCTCGACAAGGCATCGGCAAAAAAATATTCCGAACACTTCACTAAAGCCGCAAAGGCATATCTAGCCAAAGGCAGAATTGAAGAAGCGCACCGGGCGCTGGAAAGAGCCATCGCCATTGAGGAGGTGCACCGCGGCACGAACGGTCAGGAAGTCGTGGACTGCGCGCACAAAATTTTGGATGGCTGCAATCAGGAAGAGCATAAACGCGAAGCGCGTACACTTGTAGAACGCGCAGAACTGGCTCACAAGAAAGGCTAGAACTTACTTCTTGCTTGAAGAGCTTGATTTTGCTCCAGGAACCGCTTTAGGCGGAGCAGGAGCTTCTTCCGGCTCCGATTTGCTCTGCATCGATGCCACCACCCTGTTGATCGACTTCATGACGTCATCATTAGTGAAGACTGCATAACAACCGTAGAAAACAGCAAAAATGAGAAGAACGCTGAGGGCCTTCTGCATCGTAGACAGCCCGCCCATGTTATTGCCCATCTGTTCTTTGGCACGCGATGAAAATCCGACACTGTGCTCTGTGGTCTTGTGCAACGGTCTGTGAGCACCAGGGCGAGTGCGCGACTGTCCCAATCCTTTCGGTTCGGAGCCCAGCAATTGACGCTGGCAGCTGGCGCAGAATTTGAGAGCTGTGGTAACTGCCGCACCGCAATAGGGGCATTCTCCCTCCAATTCTTCCAGCGCACCTTCGACCGCCTGGGCAAGCGCCTGCGGGTCAGGTGCAATACCACTGGCGTCAGCTTCGGCAGCAGCAATCGTCTCGGCAGCCAGACGCTCCATCTCATCGGATGTGCGCTTATGCTCGCTGTCGCGAATTGCTTTTGCCTCTTCCATGAGTCCATGGAATTGCGCGACTTCTTCGCGATGTTTCATTGCCCGGTGTTTGACGCCATCTCTTTTGACCGCTTCCTGGAGCTTTTCCAGAAATTCTTGAGCGTTTTGATAACGTTTTTCCGGATCCTTTTCCAGTGCCGTATTCAATACACGCGTCATTTCCGAGCACACCTTCATTTCCGGAATCGAAAAGTTGAAGGGAATCGGTGTCGCATATAGGTGGCAGTCCAGCATTTCGATTGCCGACTTGGCGTTGAATGGAAGCTTGAGAGACAATGATTCGTAAATGACGATGCCCAATGAGTAAAGATCGCTTCTGGGGTCGACAACTGTGGACGATAAGCATTGCTCTGGGCACATATAGGGCGGACTTCCGCACACATCGCCGACTTTGGTGATGTTTAGATGATCCATGCCACCATCGCCGGTTTCCATGATTTTCGACAAACCAAAATCGACAAGTGTCACCCAATCTTCTTGATTGTTCTGCTTGCTGAGCATGATGTTTTCCGGCTTCAAGTCGCGGTGTACGACACCTGACTCATGTGCCGATGCCAGAGCGTCTAGCACTTGCTCGAATACTTTTCCGGCTCGCTCGAATGAAAGCGCGCCTTCATCTTTGAGAATGTCTTTCAGACTTTTGCCTTCCAGATAGTCCATCACCAGGTAAGGCTGGTTTTGATACATGCCGAAATCGTAGAGATTGATAATGTGATGGTGGCGCACCGCGGTGACTGTTTTGGCTTCGCGGTGAAAACGCTTGATCGCTTCCGGCTCGGACACCTTATGCGAATAAAGCATCTTAATCGCCATGTCTTTGTCCATGTTCTGCTGCCGGGCACGATAAACAACGCCCATGCCGCCGCGGCCGATCACTCCTTCAATCAAGTAACGCTCATCAAGCATGGTGCCGACCAGAGGGTCTTTAGAAACCATCTGCAGCTTGGTGGAATCCGTAGGGCAAACGTCTACGGAGTCTTCAAACTCGGTAAAACACTCAGGACAGCTCTTCAACGCGCTTTTTGCGCTCCTAGTAAAAGTCATAGCAAAGAGACCGAGAACTCCATACCCCTATATATATGCCGTTAATCTCTTCGCCCATAGCTGACTTCGGTCGCTTGAATGTATGAACCGCAAAGAGATTATCAAAAGTTAAGGTAGAGTCACGCCTATCATCAGAAAAAGGCTGCAATCACGCTATTGCTGACGGGCACCCCCTTTCTGGTCAAGAACAGGCGCCCCTGAGACTTTTCCATCAAACCGGCCTGGGCAAATTTTTCAATCTCAGAAGAAAAGCGCTCGGACAGGTCGAACCCGTGCTCCTTTTCAAAAGCAGCCAGCTCAATTCCGCGCCTCAGTCTCAGTCCAAGCATGATAGCTTCGCGAGAGCGTGTTTTTTCATCGATAACGTCTGTGGTCTCATCGCCAAGCCAGTCGCGCATGTAGCGCTTCAAAGAACGCCAGTTGGAGGTGCGAACGCCATCCAGGTACCGGTGCGCGCTGACTCCGAATGCCAGATATTCAGAGTTCATCCAGTAAGCCAAATTGTGCCTTGATTGCTTGCCCGCCCGGGCAAAATTCGACACTTCATAGTGTTCGAAGCCTGCACCCTCAAGCGTTTCCACAAGAAGCTCGAACATCTCCACATATGAATCATCGGCTGGATAAGCATCTGCTCCTTTGGGAAACCGTGAATATAGAGGTGAATTATCGGCCAGATGAAGCCCGTAGGCGGAAACATGCGATAAATTGTCGAAGCGCGAGGCAAACTCGGTGGCAGAGGCCAGGCTCTTTGCAAAACTCGCGAGAGTCTGGGTGGGCAGCCCATACATTAGATCGAGCCCCACTACGGCTACCTTGGACTGGCATGCCAATTCCAGACCCTGCAAGGCTTCCTGGCGATAGTGGTCACGCCCCATCGCCTTTAATTCTTCATCGAGAAAGGACTCGACCCCGACAGAGATCCTGTTGATGCCCAGACTCTCCCATTGCTCAATCTTGTCACGCGTGACGGCGTGCGGGGTAGTCTCGATGGTAATCTCGCAGTCGTGAGCTGGTTTGATGTATGAATTCAGTTTGGCGAGCATGGAGCCAAGCACGCGGGGCTCCACAAGACCAGGTGTGCCACCGCCGAAGAAGACAGATTTGAGTCTCTCGTCTTTCAGGTCGCCGCGTTTCTCAGCAAGTGCCGTAAGCCTGTCGTCAATTTCTTTGAGGACGACTTTTTCGTATTCGTCTGTCAGATGATCGACACCGGCAAAAGCGGCAAAATCGCAGAAATCACATTTGTGACTGCAGAAAGGGATATGAATATAAGCGTGTGAAACCATCGTCTAAGAAAAACTAGCCTCGCCACTGACAAACAGTGGACTGAACCGCTTTAGCCGACAGCGGCGTCTGTCCGCAGCCTGCTAGTATGTTAGCTTGCGTTGCCGGACAAGCCCAATTCTTTATGCAAGTGGCAAGTTACAAAAAAACGCTTTTGACGATGGCTGCAGGACTTTTACTGGTCCCTGAATGCCTTGCCTTCACTTTGAAAAGACCGGTCAGAACCAAGGTGGAAACATCCGAAACATCTGGCCAGGCTATAAATGCCGAAAGTCTGACAACCGGCATTCCGGAAGGGAAGATCGAGCCCGAGCCGCAAAAACCGGCGCGCGAACTTTCAAAAACAGCACTGAGGAGCCTCTTTGACCCTCTGGAATTCGGCGAAAGCGCAGAGCCCAATCGCCTGGAGTCGACCAGAGACCTGCCTAGAGCCCTCTCTTTAATCCGCATGCCTGCGCAAAATATCGAATTGAAATCGGTCGGTGATTTGATTGTTTCCCTGCGCAAGAAAATTACCGACTCGCCCAGAAGCGCCGCCTTGCGTATCCGACTCGGTACTTTTCTCTATATCGCAGGCGACTGGGAGGGCGCCGGTCAGGAAATCAGGCGCGGCATCGGTTTTGATCCGGGCAACTATGTCGCGCACGCTCTGATGGCAAAAATCTTGAGCGATGTCGGAGATGCACAGGCATCGGAATTAGAATTCAAGCAGGCGGTAAAAATTGCTCCTGATGTGGCACTTCTGCATGTCATGCAAGCCGAGTGCATGAGCGCCAGAGGCGATATGTCCGAAGCCATAAATGAATATCGAAGAGCAATCGGCATACAACCATCGGCGGAGGCACTATCAGGATTGGCCGACTGCCTCTTGCAAGCCAGTGATACCATCGGCGCCGTCAAAGCCGCGCGCCAGGCCGTGTCACTGGATCCCAGCTCTGGCAAGGCACATGTTTCTTTGACTAAAGCTTTACTCAAGTACGGAGAAAAAGAAACTCCCATAAGAACAGCCAGGCAGGCCACTCTCTTGAGTCCCACATCCGCTGACAGTCACGCCGTTTTGGGCAGATCGCTTTTTACTCGAGGCGACGTCAGAGGAGCCATAGATGAGTTTCGTCAAGCCGTCAGTCTTGACCCGCTCAACGCACAAGCACACAACGATCTTGGCTATGCACTCTACAGTAAAGGCGATATGTTTTCTGCCATCAATGAATTTCGATTGGCGCTACGAATCAACCCCAGATTGGGTGAAGCAAGGAATAATTTGGAAGTGGCCATCTACGGATTAGCAAGCGGAAAACGCAGACAATAAGAGCTGATACAGCTTACTGACCAATTGCAAAATCTACTACTGCAGGTACAATTAGTGAGGCGAAAACCCACCGATTGGATTTCCAGTTCTCAATAAACGCACCGCCGGCGACGCCAAAAATTGCGACCAGAGACCATTAAATTGCACCGTATCTGGCACCAGGAAAAATCAAGCGAAAGTAAGTGGTCGAATCAGTACGTCACGTACTTCAAGCTCGGCAAATTCAGACGCAGTCTTGCCCTCGGCATTTTGCTTTCCCCGGTTATTACCGGACTGGCGATTTCCTCAAATCTACAGCCTGCACTGGCAGCCGATGCAAGTGCATCGAACGCCGACACCAGACTGCTCAAATTTACCCCTGATCCCGCCGCCTTCGATCCAGCCGAGCGGCAATCGACCGGTAAGGCAGAAAATGAGACAGCAAAGAAGTCCGCTCTCATTGACGAGAAGCTGTCGGGCGACGAAAAAGTGAAGAAAGATCTGTCTTCCGATGTATCTGAGCAGCCAAAACGTCAAATAGCGCAAAACACATCATCTAGAAGCAGCAGTGATTCATCATCTAACACTCCTTCAAATTCTGCTTCTGACTTTTCTGCCAACCCCGAAGAAGCTGCCAGAAAGTTGGCTCAGTCGCTGGCCAGAAAGCCTAACGTGACAAGCGTTTCGGGTACGGTTCAAGTACGCCGTCCATTCAAACTTTTCGCGTCGCAAGAACTTTTGCACAACATGAGCTTCCGTGACATGCCGGCTCGAGAAGTAATTGCCGAGTTGGCCAGACGCGGCGGTCTCAACATCATTATCGACAAATCAGTGGTCGGAAAAATAACAGGCGATCTCAAAGACCTCACTCTCGACGAAGCGATGGACACTGTCCTGGCGGCAGCCGGTCTGCAGAGCCGCAAATTGGACAATACGGTTATCGTTGGCACTGCGCAGGCCATGGTCCAATTGGGATTGAATCGTCCTGTCGCCCGCGTTTTCAAATTGAGTTATGCGCATCCATACGATGTAGCGATGCTTCTCAATGCCTCGGTATTTAACCGCGGCTATATTCCTGACTTCAACATGGAATTGAAACGCAGCGGAGACCTGGCGCCCGATCCGAATTTTGCAGAAGGCGGGGGCAAAGAAGAAAGCGCAAATAATCAGATTACAAAACTCGACCTTGAAAGAAAAAAGCTGCGCGGTACAAGCAGAAGCCAGACTCAAGAAGGTGTCGGATTCAATAATGCCGCCGTCGATCCGGGCACGCAGCAAATTCGCACCTTCCAAGAAGTGCCCGCCGATTATGACGTAGATCCCAACGGCGGCTCGACAATTGTTGTCCCGGATGTGAAAAATCGTCAGGTTCTTGTTGTCGGAACTGTTGAAGATTTGAATGTCGCCGAAGAAGCAATACGCATTCTCGATCGCCGCCCACGCCAGGTGCATGTGCAAACGTCTCTGGTAGAGCTGACCAATCAGGGCATAAGACAGCTGGCCGCTAATGTCAGTACTCAGGGCAGCGGCTTGTCGGCATCGGTTTTGGGTAATGCAGCCGCCCCTCTGGTGCGCTACTTACCTGGTCTGGGCGGTCAGTCCAACAACATCGCCGGCAGTGGATCTCAAGTCACAAATCAGGTCACATCGCCTCTCTCGATTCCTTTCACTGCGCAGCCCACCCAAACCCAAGTCACGCAGACGGCCAACAGCATCGCTCCTGCCTCAAACAGCGTCACCAACTTCGCACCGGCTAATCCTTTTACAGGTTTGATCGGCTCTGTATTGCCGCAAGCAGCCCAGCAGATTGCCGGCGTTTCTTCTGTGCCGGCCGCTCAGACAGGCATTAATCTTTTGACTTTGGGCAGTGGTGCCGGTGGAAGAGCTAATATCGCCACCATCCCCACAGCCCTCAACATCAGCCTCAACATGCTTTTGCAGACTAATAAAGCCAAGCTGATCGCCAATCCGTCCGTTGTGGTCGTAGACAACACCGAATCATTAATTACGCTTGCCCAGGAAGTCGTGCACAAAGTCACATCAACAGTATCGCTCGGTGTCGTCACGACCAACGTCGAATTGACCAAAGCCGGCATTTTCCTGAACGTGCTTCCCAAGGTAGCAGAAGACGGATTCATCACCATGCGCCTCAGACCTCAGGTCTCGACCCCTCTGGGCGCACCTCTCGTATTTGGAAACCCGAACCAGAATCCCACCGTCGTCACTCTTCTAAATATACGCGACATCATGTCGCAGGAAGTGCGCATCAAAGATGGGCAGACGCTTGTAATTGGCGGATTGTTCACGGAGAACGAAGCGGCGATTCTGGCCAAAGTACCTTACCTGGCGGAAACACCCGTTTTGGGCGCGCTCTTTAGAAACAGTCTCAAGGGTCGCAACCGAACGGAATTGATGCTTTTGATTACGCCCAAAATTGTGGAAGACGATCCCAGTCCCACTCAAGTCACAGACAAACCCGGCTCTCCACTTATGTAGAATAGCCGCGCAACGTGCGGCATTTGAAGAACGCAGTCTGTGTGGCATTTGAAAAAAAACACAACGTGCAGCACTAGCACTGTTTGCAGGGAATTTTGCGATCGAACGATTTTGCAACAACAGATGTAACTGCCCTTTTGAGCCCACACGCGACCCCCATTTCCAGCGCGAGGGCCCTAGGCAACACTCGCGCACAGGGAGCTTCGCGAATTAGCCTTAGACTCGGCAGTTCAAGAAGCAGTATTCCTATAGCTTCATTATACATACTTTTGTATGTGTGTCAACTCTGAACCAATCATGTCCCTTTGAAACAGTACGGCAAGAGCATACGCCGTGCGGCACTACTCTGATTTGGACTGTAGATCGAGAGCGGAGTAGGTGACGACCTGGCCTTTTTTGATCTCGGATTTCGTCAACAGACCGACAATTTTTTTGGCTGACGACACCGCATTCAGTGGCACTTGATCGTGCGGTTTTCGATCTTCTTTTACAACGTCCATACTGATTCTCGTTGCCGCCTGAATGTCGCAAACAGCTACGACGACTGCCTCACTGTTACGCCTGTCGATTTCCGCCTGCTCGGCTTTCTTCTGCGGAGCAGTGATCATGATGCCGGCGACAAGGATCGTCAGGCCCAGTACGTTGCCAAAAATAAAACCGGTGTTTCGATTTAATAGTGCCATTTTTCAACGCTCACGAAAGTACTAATTGGCAGCCCGGTAAGGCCTGCCGGAGATCATTGAGAGAGCCTTCCGAAAGGTTCAAACCTTTAAGACCGACGCTTTGCAGATTGACCAATCCATAAAGCAAATGCAAACCAGAATCCGTGATTTTAGTAAATGAAATATCCAGTTCATGCAGATGATTCATGCCACTCAGATGAATCAGTCCAAAATCAGTAATATTGTTATCGTCCAATTCCAGCTCTCTAAGCCCGGTCATACCAGCTAGATGTTGCATGCCCTCATCGGTAATGCGCGTGCTTTTGAGCCTCAGCCACTTCAGCTGATTCATAAAACTGAGGTTTTGTGCACCTTTGTCGTCCAATTTCGTGTCTTGAAGGTCAAGGCTTTGCAGATTCTTCAGACGAATCAGAGCTCTGAGACCAGGCCCGGTCATATTGATGCCCTGCAAATCAAGAATCTTCAATTGTGTGAGTTCTTGCAAATATGCCATACCTTGGTCTGTAATTTTGGTTTCTTCAAGGTCGAGTACTTCCAGTTTTTTCAGCCCGGACAGATGCTGCATGCCTGAATCAGTTAAGGGAATGTGGCCCAACTTGAGCGTACGCAAGTTTGTCAGCTTACGAATTTGCCAGAGTAATCCATCAATATTTTCGGAGCTGGGAATACCTGCCTCCAGCTTCTTAATCACCCGTGCATAGCCGAGGTCAAGCTCCTGCAATCCGGTCATGCGTGAAAGATGAGTCATCGAGGCGGAACTGATGTAGGCGCTGTACAGGGACACAGCAGCCAGGTCATTAGGGTGCAAGTCGTCCAGGGGAGAAAGATAAGCATTCAAAGGATCGTTGATCGAAAGCTTGACAAGGGCGCCTTCATCCACGGTCACACGACCACGCGCCTGCCCGATGTATTTAATACCGGTTAATTCATCGAGTAGGTACAGATCACCCAGGGAGCGATCCATGGGGAACGTCAGCACTCGTTGCTGAGTTGTCATAGAGGAAGCCGAAAGGTGCCCTTTTGGATTATTTTTGCGTTGTACATTGCTAAAAGCACCAGAGCGTAAAAAATGCTTTTAAGTGCCCTTATTGAAGAACCAGCCTCTGACTCCAGTCCAGAAACCGCGCTTATTACCGACCTCTTCGCGGACCTTTGCCAATCTGAGTCTTTCTAATTCAAATTTTACCTTAGTCAGGTCGCTTCTGAAGTCATCGGTGTTTATGGCAACGGCAATTGCTCGGTCGGCCTGATTTTGCAAATCTGGCAACAAGCGCAGCTCCGCTTCCAAACGGGCCAGATTGGCTCTGTCATCGACGCGATCGTTTAGAAGACGAATGATGGTTTCCTGTGCTTCCAGAAGCAGGTCTCTGAGCTCTTCTATCACGGCAGTCTTGTCGTCGATTGATACAGCGGAGATCTTTTCCGGTCCCTGAGCTGCTACTGAAAAATCAATGTTATTGGTTGTGGAAACAGGCATCATGTCGGCTTTGATAAGACCAACGAAACTTTCCAGAACATTAACGAGTTCTTGTTTGGTCACCGTGCCATCGGCACTCAAACGTGACAGGGCATTTGCAGGAGATTGAACGGGCAGCGCTCCGGTTTCCTCACTGACGAGATTCTTTTCGCCGTCTATCTGGACAATTTCTTCCGAATCGCAGGGAGCACCATTGTTGCCTTCCACTTCATCGGACGAGAAAAGAGACTTCAATGCTTCTTCGCAAGGTGCCTTCTCAGTTGATGCAGATTGGGACGATGGTACTGGATTTGGTGTATCTACTACTTTTGTCATGTCGTCCTCGGTCGTCTTCCGTCGCACAATGCTAAAGCACGCTGGCAGCCATTATCCAGGGTTTCCAAACGCTTGTCCAGCCAGCTGCTTTATATGCGGTCAATATAGAACCATGCTCGAATGTGGTGCCTCGATGAGTCACACATCATCTTTGCCTGCCAAAAGAGCGATATGTTGAAACACATCAATGTCTTTTTGGCTTAGCTGCAGGCGGCTTTTGCACTAATTGCGTGTTGTTTTTCAAACCAAAATATTGCTCGAGAATTTGCTTTGCAATCGGAGCGCAAATCGATCCACCGTGACCGCCGTGCTCAACGAAGCAACACATGGCTATACGCGGCTTATCTGCAGGCGCATAGCAAGCAAACCAGGCGTGAGTCTTACTGCCTGCAGGAGGAGCTTCGGCAGAGCCTGTTTTTCCTGCCACTTCGATGGTGCCCAGCTTGGTAGCACCGGCGGTTCCACTTGCAACAACAGCCTTCAAACCGTCCAGGACAACCTTGAGAAATTTGGGGTTCATTTTGATCTTTTCTTTCACCGGCGGCGGAATCTGGCGATCACCAATTTTCATGACCAGATGCAAA
>JBGAVL010000096.1:13011-18295 GCA_044228145.1 Obscuribacteraceae bacterium (SeqCode) | reverse complement strand
CGGCTGCAAACTCGCTTTGCGTCTATGGTCCCTGGTGAAGGGCTTTGAATACTATTTTTGGGACACGCTCACGGCTGCAGCGACAATCAAGCCCGATTTGTTTACCTTTAAAGAGATGCGTATCGACGTGGCGACTCAAGGAAAGAGCATGGGCAAAACGTCTTCCTCGTTGTTTGGCGGTCGCAAGGTGCAAGTCGCCACCAATGTAGACAAGGATGGATTCGAATCCTTGTTGCTGTCGATATTCAAAACAAGATAACGCGATTTTGTAGCGATCGGCACAAAAGACTTACTGCTGAGCTAAAAGAGCCCGGCAAGCGGTTTAGACAAGCAATCGAAAGTCACTCGAACGGCTCGCTCCCTGACAGGAAGACGATATGCAACGACATTATGCAAACCTCATTTATCTTCATCTCTTGTCAAAGATTAGAAGAGCGACCGCGAAGCATATAATCTCCTTATGATAGGCTTCTTGGCGCTAAGAGCTGATACTCGCAGTGAACAATCTCAATGACGCAAAGTGCCAAGGTAGTGCCCGGAACAGCAGAAAAAGAAAATAGCGACGGCAAGCAAAATTCAGCGGTCAATCGCCCCACTTCGTTTCGCCTTTTGTCAGCGAAAGGAAGTGGTTCTGCACTTCTGTATATGCTCTTTTCTCTTGCTTGCATAGGTTTCGCGCTCACAATCGCCGATCGTTTTATCATTCCCAAACTCGAAGATTCCGGCACACTCAGCTCAGGGCGCTGGCAAGAGCAGGACGGTTGGCTGCTCGAACAGGGCAGGCGTAAAAATCTTGCCTCAAACAATTGTTCGGTCTGGCGTTCGAAAGGCTGGCCTGTCAGTGAAAAGAAGCCCAAGAGTAAACGCATTCTCGTCATGGGAGATTCGTTTGTCTGGGGTACCGGCTACCCCAATATGAACACCCTCTGGTGGCGACGGCTGCAGAAGGTCCTTAACGACCGCGGCTATAACGATGTAGAGGTGATTGCGGCCGGCATGCCTGCACAGTCTACGGCCGCTCAACTGGCAGAGGCCCCGAAAATCATCGAAAGATACAAACCGGACCTGATTATCTGGGGATATGTGACCAACGATCCCGAGGAAATCGCGCCCAACGGCAAGAAATTTGTTCCCGTCATGAGACCCTGGAACGAGCCCTCTGACACCCTACCTCGGTCTGTCAAAAACAGCCTGGAAAGTGTATTTCCAAATCTTGCCTGGCATTTGTTCGACATACGCCACAAAGCTCTAGCCAAAAACAACCAAGGCAAAGAAAATGGTTATGAATATGGGACCTGGGAGCTGAAACTGCTTGAGGGTCCTAATTTCGAGCAATATGCAAAAACAGTGGCGAAAGTAGCTCAGTTACAAAAAGAAGTCGATTTACCGTTCTTCTTCATCACTTTGCCGGCGGGCTATCAATCAGGCGACGCTCAGCGCGACGCTCTAAAAGCGGGTGCCGGTCAGCTCACGCGGATGCTGGAATACCATGTGAAGCGCTATGGCAAAGTGCAGGCTTTATTCGATAAAACCGGACTGCACTTCTTCAATACTCTGCATGACGTAGTCAATGGACTGCAAGGGGGTTTGACTGCTCAGGAGCTATCCGCACTTCAGCTCGGAATTAGTCCATCCAACGGTCATCCTGCTGCGTCCTTGTGTCATCTTTATGCATGTTGCGCTGCCGATATTCTGGAGCGAAATTACTCAGGTTTTTTAGGAAACAAAAGAAAATTACAAACCGCTGCGCAGACAGCGCCAATCAATGATTGGGTGCCGGAAAGCCTCAATCTCAGCCGGCTGACGGATTGCCAGTATCTTTTCTACATTCCTCAGAGCGAAAAAGATGCATTGTTTCTGCCGATCCGAAAACCTTATTTGCAGCTCAATTTTGAGCACCCGACAGAACTGAGCAGACTACAGCTGTTTGGCGCGGGCTTGAAGCGAGCCGAAATCTATTTGGTCGCCGAAAATCAAAAACTCGGTTACGACGAGCAACTGCCGCGCCGGCTGGGTGAAAGAAATGGTGGCTCTCTCATTTTCGAATTGCCGAAAGAACAGTGGACTAAAAAAATCAGCTCAATCCTGATCAGCGCCGATATAAGTGGTGCTGATCGACGAGTTTTGCTCGATCTGAATCCTTCCCGCAGCAAAGCTAATCACTGAATTTGCTGATAAAGTCAAGACAAATTAGTTGTTGCGTCTGGAATCTTCAATTAGTCATGCGGTTTCGCTTGCTTAAGAAGACCAGAGCCGTTCAAAAATTCGAACAACTTCTCGGCGGCGATCTGGTTGCCTTCATTGCTTAAGTGAAACCCTTTGAACAACCTCTTCTGCATCTGCACAGGCAAAGCCTCAAATTGCGGATTCATGTCGTTGTAGATAATGCCGTTTTTGAGAGCGCTCAGGCGAAACTCCTGGGTCTCTATTGAGCGTTCCAACTCAGGCGGTCTGGGAAAGTAGACAAGGACGAATTTGCATCCGCGTTTTTCAGCCGCCTCTTTTGATTCTTCAAAAATGACGCCGGCAAGCTGGCACAGGTGCTTCATTGCCGACTGCATCTGAGCGTTTGCGGCTACTTGAGACGTAGCATTGCCATCCGGCTGAGCTGCCAACCATTTGCCTTTACGAACTCCGTTCCAATAACGCCAGGTCTGCCTTTGCCAAACAGACAGCGACTGCATCTGCTGCGCTATTACGCCCCAGATACGACTGTTGCGGCGAAGCCAATAAGTATCGCGCATGCGACGGGCTTCAGCGCTCTTATTCCATCTCGACTGCTGTGTGCGGTTTTCAATCAGGCGGCCTTGACCATCCAGTGCAAAGTCCGGCTTAGCGCTCTGCCAACCTTTGAGCGACGGTCCGAGATAGAGTGTTTCGTTAAGACGGCATTGCATGATTGCTATATCGGGCTCAAAGTCCAGGGCGAAATTTTTCAGGCGCAAGTATTTTTGCGCTATGTTGTATGCCGGTACGCCAAAGTTGAGTACCTCAAAGCGCCGGCCTGGAAATTCGGAATTGAGCCTCTTCTCCAAAAGATCACCGAACCTGTGAGGGGGATGAACAGAGAAGCCCTCTGTGAATGAGTCGCCAATCAGCGCGATACGAAAAACTCCAGCAGGCTTTTTCTTGCTTCGCTCAACATCCGGCATTCCCATGCTGTTATATGATGCCCTGGAGAATCCTTCGCCACGGTGAGTGATATGTTTACCTTCCATCGGCACCCAACCGGTGACCGGCTCCATGCGCAAGTACTCTTCTTCGCCCAGTCCGGCAAAGGCAAGAACAGACTCAAGCACCAAAACCGCAAGAAGCGCACAGATAAAAATTTCGACGGACAGAAAGAGCACTACCCTCCACGAAAAAGGTGCTTTTGTCACCACTTTCGGAATCTTCGTTTCTGCAACTCTGTCTATTACTTTCATAGCAAATCAAAATTGGAAATAAATGAAGGGCTCACTAACTTTCGGAGAAAATGCCAGAGCCAGGAAAAAACTAACTGCATAGCAGGATATTTGTACAGGCAGTCGTCTGGCTAAACGTCGAGACAATCTTAGAACGGGTGCAAAGATTGAAAAACGATCTGAACTCTCAAAGCGCTCGGCAAGCAAGTAAATTGAATAAACAACCAGTGCAGCCGGTGCAGTGGATTCATCAAGCAATGCCACCACATCCGCTGAGACATGAAAAATGAACATCCGATGCAAAACACAAAGCGCATCGGCAATCGTATCAGCTCTGAAAAACACCCAGCCAATAGCCACACACAGCAATGTTATCGCGGCTGAGACCAGCTTTCCTATACGGCTTGCATGGAAAGCTGAGAGGGCTGTCGACCTTGATGCCAGTCCATCGTAGGCATGATTGACGATCAAGCCCAAACCGTGAAATCCGCCCCAAATTACATAGTGCCAGGCAGCACCATGCCACAACCCGCCCAGGAGCATAGTGGTGAGCAGATTGAATGACTTGCGCGCCTGAGAACACCGCCCGCCGCCCAGGGGAATGTACAGATAGTCCCTGAGCCAGGTAGATAGTGATATATGCCAGCGTTTCCAAAAATCAGTGAGGCTGGAGGCCAGGTAAGGCAGATTGAAGTTGTCCGGCAATGAATAACCCAGCATCATCGCCGAACCGCGACCCATATCCGTATAGCCGGAAAAATCAAAATAAATCTGCAAGGTAAATGCAGCGACGGCGATCCAGGCATCCAGGGTGCCCAGAGAAAGTGCATTCTGAAATCCGGCATTGGCCAATATCGACAGATTGTCGGCTAAAGCTACCTTTTTGAAGAGCCCCTGCAAGAGCAAATGAGCGCCGGCATGAAATTTGCCCGCAGTAAAAACCGGAGCCAAGGAAAGCTGAGCGATAAAATCCTGATAGCGCTTAATGGGACCGGCAATCTGCGAAGGAAAGAAAGCCGCGAAAAGGGCAAAATCAAGAAATTTGCCTATCGGCTTGCCGCCTCTGAATACATCGGTAATGTAATGAATGAACTCAAAGGCGAAGAAGGAAATACCCAGGGGCAGAATGACGTTAAAACCAAAGCCGCCGGAAGCCTTAAGCTGTGAGAAAAACGGAAATGCAATGGCCAGATTCTCGAAGAGAAAATTGGTGTACTTGAAAAAGCAGAGCGTCGCCAGGTTGAAAACAATCCCGGCGATAAATACAGGCTTCCGGAGCCTCGTGCTGACATTCAGGACCTTGCCCAAAAAGAAATTGACCACTGTCATGGCAAAAATCAGCAAACCATAGGCAGGAAGCCAGCTCATGTAAAACAAATAGCTGGCAACCAACAAAAGCGGACGCTTCAATTTCAAGGGCGCCAGCCAATAGCAGGCAAAAACAACTGGGAAGAAAATCAGGTAATTAATGCTGTTGAATAGCACTGGTTCACCTTTTCACTGACAGCAAGTAAAGCAGAACTGCCGAAGAGAAGAGCGCCGCCAAAATCACGCCGCCCCAAAAGGAAAATGGCACATACTTGAACACAACCGTGTGTTCACCGGCCGGGACTTCAACACCGCGAAACAGATAATTCGCTCGCATCAGTTTTGTCGGCTTGCCATCCAGCTCTGCTACCCAACCAGGGAAAAACTGATCGCAAAGAACTAGCAGACCAGGCGAGAGCGCACGCAATTTGACATTGACCTGATTAGGCGAAGGTCGTGTCACTTGAGCCCTTTCGGCGGCTTCGGGAGAATTTCGGGTAGCGGCAAAACTAACTGCTGATTCGACTACAGCCTGACGCGTCGGATTAAATGTCGGGGACTTAACCGCCTCA
>JBGAVL010000096.1:0-13001 GCA_044228145.1 Obscuribacteraceae bacterium (SeqCode) | reverse complement strand
CCAGCAGAACATCATGCACAAAGAGAGCTTGAGGCAATGCAGTTGTATTCTCATACAGCCTGATGCGATGCGGTTTGATCTCGGTAAGAAGGGAGAATCGCTCACCTGCTGCAGACTTGTTTTCCAACTTCTTAAAATGTGAAAGAACCACGACATGATCGACCATGGGCGCGGCAGCGGCGCTCAGGAGCTTTCCTTGCGGGACATCTAAGATTTGCACGCCAACGATCAAATCCTTTCCTTTCGGCACATCGGTAGGAATGATTACCTGAACATCTGAGCTGCTTTCAGTGCCTGGCGGGAAATCTCCCCCCGGCACTCTGGCTCTGACATGTCCTCCTCCTCCGAACCAATAAGGTTGTCCATTTTGATCGCAGACAACATAATTGTAGAGGTACCTCTCACCCAGTTCGCGTTTCACATTCCACGACAAATTGCCGACAATTTGTTGTCCGGCCACATCGTAATGCAGCTTTGCAGACGTGAGCTTCAAAGTATCTGCGTCCGAAAATGACAGCGGTGCACTCAAACATTCCTGAGCCTCAATCTTTTCGTCAGAGCTGGTCACAGGCAAAATCGAGAGGAAATAGCGCACACTGGCCAGATCGATAAGCCGGCCGATCTTTCCTTTTTCAAAATAGGCGTTAAATCCATCTGCTCGAGCCCCTGCGGCCCGCATGAAGAGATTGTATCTCTCCGGTGTCACCGGGTTGTGATAAGCGACACTGCGGATCTCGTAGGCGAGATTGACATTGGCGGGGAAAAGACTGCTGCCGACATTGCTGATGCGCTCGTCACGCTGCTTAAGATCGCTGAGCAGCGCCTGTTTTACAAAGCTAAATCTAGGCTCAACAGGCATCGAAGCTTTGGTCGCAGGAATTTGACTGCCCAGGTTCACCAAGATAACAAGAAAGAGCGCAGAGATGGCCGGCAATTTGGACAGCTTTCTGATTGCCACCACCGATGCCACCAAAACCAGAAAGAGAATGGCATCTCTATTCCAATCAGCTTGATGGAATTTCAAAGAATACTCAGGCAATTCGAGATAGACATTGCCAAAAAAGCCAAAGTGCTGTCTGAAAATGAGCGGAAAACAGAGTACCGCAGCAGTAAGAGCTCCCAGAGACAAAAGCGCCTTATTCTTTCCGTGTTTGATTAATATGACGGACTCTTCAACTCCCACCGCCATCAACAGTGCAACAGGCAGCATCACTGCAGGCAATGCCTCATTGCGGGAAAGATGAAAAAGACCTGTAATCTTGTCAATCACTGCAATTAAGGCCACCCGTGCAGCGCTGTCAAAAACAAACAAGCAAGTCAATACAAGTGGCACCACAAGTGCAGGCCGTCGTTTGAGCGCAGCCAGTGCGGCGACCATGAGGGTGATGCAAAGGAATCCGAAAGAAGGCGATTTGCCACCGAGGGCCGGGTGCATGAGACTCATCCACAAGAAATGCCAGGGCACAGTACCGCCTCCGGCCGCATAATAGTCGTGAAATTTGTAGCAGTCGCAGTGCAGCATGTACTCGATAAAAGGAAAGAGCACGGGGGCAGACAAACAGACCGTAGTTGCAGCTGCTATTGAAAGGTACTTCAGGCTCTGAGCGAATCGAGCAACTAAGGTAGTGCCATGCTCGCCTCCACAAACGAACAGTGAAACCATCAAGAAGCTGGCAGTAGTAATAGTGAAAAATGCCGCCTCGCTGTGCCCGCACATGATCGTCAGGGCGCAGACCGCCCCTGCGGCAATTGCCCTGAGAACCGTAGGCGAGCGCTCCACTCGCACCATCAGCCAGGCGATATAGGGCAGAAGACAATTGGCGGGACCGCCGGTCAATTCCACCTGATAAATAAAATAAGGGCACAAGGTCGCAGTTATGGCTGCAAACACCGAGCAGACTCGCCCTATCTTCAATTCCCTCGACAGAAAGTAGACTCCCACTGCGCAAGTCGCTAACTGCAAGACCGGCAAAACATTGTAGACATAGTCAACCGGCAAAGCAGCATAGAGCAGAATCCAGGGAGAAAAAATTTGCGATTGCAGTTCGCCAACCAGTGGAACACCGCATCCGTTGTAGGAATTCCACAACGGCAGATTGCCGCTGCGCCAAATTGATGAAACCAGATGATACAGCCCTGGCTTGAGCAGATAAGCGGTGCGATCGTAGGCAAAAGGTGCGCCGGAGAACTGGTCTCTGAACAAGGCGTCGAGATTGGCCAATTGATATACACGGGCAATCGGCGCAGCAAAAAAAACCGTTTTGTAAAAAAGTGCAATCACTGCTGCAAACGAGAATAGAGCCCCAAGCGCATCAGCACGGGAAAAAACACTATCGTGCTTTGCTTCAGAAGCGATGGGCTTTCTTTCTCCACATAGTTGGCTGGTCACACCCGGCTCCATCGTCTAGGGCATAATTCCACCCATTGTTTAAGAGAGCACCAGCAGGTGGACAGGCTGGCTGAATGAGCATTGTAGGCAATCGACTGACAACTTTCCTGACTGCCGATTAATTATGAGATTTATCTATTAGTCAGAATTTCAGGCTTGCCCGAATAGCCTACAAAGGGGCGTGTTCTTTTGCGGCCGCCTCAGTCCTGGCAGCCAGAGCATCAGCCACCCGCGCCGCTACTTTTTTGCCGCCGGCCGGTGAAACGTGAAGATTGTCGACAAAGTCTTGAGCAGTGAACTGAGTATCATCCAGATTAATGTACTCCACGTTGTACTGTCGGGTAAATTTCCTTATGTCCTGCCAGTACTTGCTGAGAAGGCTTTTCGAGACAGAGCCTTTGTAATTGGCAGTGACAGGCATATTGACCAAAACCAACCTGACATTGTGGTCTGAGCATAGCTTCAAGAGTTTTTCCAGATAGAGCTTTTCGATCTCATAACGGTTGGCAAAACTGCGCTCATCGAATACCAGTCCCGTGTCTATAGGGTTCGTGGCCGCGCAGTCGGCTGCTGAATCAGGGCGCAAAAACTTCATTTCGGTAGATTGAACCGTCGAGAGCGCCAGGCTTCTTATCTTATAGACATACCAGTACGACGAGATCAACTGATCGACCGATCGGCAGAAAGACTGATTGTCTGATGCAACCAGTGAGCGCAAGACCGACTGCAGATTTGTCGCCAGAGGAGACTCAATGATCGAATCAAAAATTTGTACGAACGGTGTAAAAAAAGTCTGCTGTTTGCCGCGAGGATGCATCCGCGCCAGGGCTCTACTGGCGGGAGTGGCGCCAGGGACGCGGATGTTCGCGTCACTCATGTCGCGAGGAATGAGCTCATAGACAACAATTTCCGGTTTTTTGCCGAACTCGAAAGCACGACTGAGCAGCAACCAGACATCGGAAGTCATACAACCAGCCGTCGAGAGGTTGAACACTTCCAATTTGCGTCCCAAAAGCTGCGCCAATCGATTTTGAAAATAGATTGAGTGCTCGTATTCCTGGCTATCCCAGCGATCACGCGGAAGTTGCGGATCGATTGTGGTATCGGCACCATAAGCGGCCGACCCGGCCACCGAAGAGCCAACAATCAGAACAGCTGGCTGCCGCTCCGAATACAGAAATGAGGCAAATTTGCCCAAGGCGTCTTCTTTAACAAGCGGCACGGTTGAGTATACGGCTCCATCAGCGACAAAGAGCAGCAAAAGTATCCACAGGGTTGTGCTGCGAAGAGATCTCTTGAACGCGTCGAGAAAAACTTTGCTGATCCGTCCAATTGTCATTGCGTGTGATGCTTTAGCAGCCCTGGAGCAGAGGTCGCCAGAGTATGACAGATCTATTGATAACTAAAATGTTGTAGTTTTAAACTAATAAAGTGGCAGATGAAGCCCGGCTAACGATCGTACTTTGCCGCTTCTTTCGAAAGTGAAGCCGCAAGGTTCGAATGCCCCTTGTCATCCAGCTGCCGGGCTACTCGTAAAAGCAAATTGGGTGCGTCTTTGACGCGGCCGGTCAATTCCAGAAGCGAGGCATAATCAAGCCCTAATTGCGCCAACTCGCGCGCGATTTTTTCGACCGTCGATTTATCCCCGATTTGCTGAAAGTGGTTCAAACCCAATTCATAAATCTCTTTTGCTTTCAGAAAATAGGGCTCGGCTTCTTTGAAATTTCCCTGCGCGTTGAGCAATACCGCGGTCTGCACCATTATCGGTCCCAATCTAATGTCATAAGCACCCAGGCGCTTCCTCAAAAATGACAAAGCTGTTTTGTGCACGAAAGCGCCCGCACCATATGCGATGCTCATATCTTCTCCCATTGCGTAGCAGCCTTCGTAAAAACGAGGCATGAGCCAGAGCAAGGGCAGTGCACCAAAGTACCAGCAGAGGAGCATGGACACCAGAACCACGGCCACAGGAATCAACCACAACACCTGCATTGTCATCCCGGCAAAAACATTTTTGCAATGCCTTTGATCATGCCGGAGACGCCGGAAAATCCGACTGAATAGTCCGCTACATCTCCATTGGGCCGAAGAAAGATCATTGTTGGAATCGGGCTTATATGATACTTCTCCACCAATTCCTGATTTTTCTCGTCATCGACATCGACAATTGTGAATTCCACTTTCTTGCCAAAGCGTGACTTGGCTTCATTGATAATTGGATCCAAATCCTTGCATGGCTCGCACCATTTCGCGCTGAAAATCAAGACTTTACAGGTGCCCTGCATGGGCATTCCGCCTGGAAAGGCGCGACCTGGCAAATTGGCATTGCGCGCCAGTACAGGGCCGACTATTTCCGCGGGCAAATTTAGCAACAATTCGTTTGCCCTGCGAGATTTTGCTGGATCCTTACTGGCACGAGCACTCATGAATGCCTTGCGTATGTTCTCTCTGGCCTTGATTGGATGTCCGGTCTTAAATTGTGCCAAAGCGAGCAATACATAAGGCTCCGGATTCTGAGGCTCCGCGTCGATCACTTGCTTCAATAGCGGAATTACTCGCACAAACTGCTTATTCTGCATCATTTCGCGAGCCTTCAGCAGCGCAGGCGAGGCGGCAATTCCGTCTGCGCTCGGCAATCGTTGCTTGATCCAGCCGTCGGTAAGATCAATTACTTCCTTCGAGAATTGTCCTTCCTCGTATACCAGGTGTTCGGCACCGTTCACCATCGCCATTTGCTTGTCCTGAGTAACCAGCTCTTCAAACAGCTCCCTGGTGCCTTCAGCCTTCACCAACTTGTCCTTTCCGCCCTGAACGATAAGCACCGGCATCTTATCGATCATTTTTGCTCGCTCGTGGTTGTCGTTCATAAATGCTTGAAATTGCATCAATTCTTTTGCCGACAAGTTCATGCGATCGAGAGGGTCTTCCGTCCATTCCTCTCTCAGCGAAGGGTCGGAGGTGGCTTGATGGACAACCGATTTTTCGACATTGACTTTGCGATTACCGGTAAGCAAATGCATAAAGACCTTAAAATCTGTTTTTCCGGTTTTAAATCGTTCAGCAGCCGGAACCGCAGATATCAGCCCATAGATCAAATTGGGGTTTTCAGCGGCTACATCAAGCGCTATCGCGCCACCCATTGATTCGCCAAGCAAAATTACCGGCACGCCGGGATTGACCATGTGCAAGACCTTGAGAGTAGAGACGATATCGTCCGTGCAATGTTTGAAGTCACATTTTTCACGCCCCTTTGCTGCCATCCAGGATCCGAATCCCCGCACATCGACGGCATAAACAGCATAACCACGCGGCGCCATTGCTTTGCCGAATTGTTCAAAACTGCCGCTGTGCAATCCCAATCCGTGCACACAAAGAATAATCGCTTTGGGTTTGCCCAGAGGGTTTAGCCAGGACAGGCAGGGCGCTTCACCAACCTGTTTTTTATCCGTCTTTTCAAGATCGGATTTTGTCGAGTTGTTTTTTTCCTCGACTCTAATTTTGGTTTCGGACTTTTCTAAGACATCCTGTCCGGAGATGACTTCAATCGAGCGGTCCTGCGTTTTTTGAATGCTGGTAGAGGGACTGGAATTGGAGTTGCCTGGGAAACTCTTCTCTTGCTTTTGCTGCAGTCGCTCGTTGCGCAGTTGGCGGCGCCGTTCGACAAACCGCTGCCCGGGTCTAAACTTGGGTGGCGAAGAATAACTTTGATCGCTGTTCTGCGCCAAAACAGGCAGTATCGTCCCGCCCAATAGCAAGATCGAAAGTTTCAGAACCAGATAGTTTCTCTTATTCACGCCGGCACGTTTTGCTTCTCCAACCAACCAGTGCATTATATAACTCATGGTTTTCCCTCATTGACTTCATAAGCCGCCGCTATTACTCTTCAAACACAAAGCCCTCAGGGGCACTTACTAAACAGTCAAACGAACAATGAAGGCGTACTTGGCAGCAATGCCAAGAGCCAATCTGCCATTTCAATTTCACTGACTTCTGCATTATGTTGATATGCGCGGCCGGCGCTCAGAATGGAAATCATCATGTCGGAAAACAATTCTCCATCCGATAACCATGCCAATGATATGGCACATGACACGACCGGCTCGATGCGCGCAAAATTTCGCTCCGTCAAACAAAGAGTGCAGACATTCCAAACTAAGGTTCGCCCGTACCAGGACAAAATCAACAAAGTACGCATCGTGTTGTATGCGATTGCCATTCCCTGGGCGGTTTTCATAGCCATCAAATCATTGCCATATTATGCCGCCATCGGCAAAGGCGAATCATATTTCAAGCAAGGCTTGTACAACGAGGCCGAAAGGGAGTTTCTCTTCTGCTACGAGCAGTGCAAGACAGAAAACGCAAAAGACCCGCGCCTGGCGCGCGTTTTGAACAATTTAGGAATGATTTATCGAGGTACGGGACGCTACAGACTGGCAGAACCTTATGTCAAAGAGACAGTCGAGATAGCCGAGAAGCACTTTGCGAAAAAACAGGAATTTCCCATGAGCTTGAGCAATCAAGGCGCGCTTCTCAATGACGAGGGGCGATATAGCGAGGCGGAGGAAGTTTACCGAAAGGCTCTACAAGTATGGAAAGACAACATCAAAAAAGAAAGCGATTCGAAGCTCGCTTCCATTTACAACGGGCTAGCGCGTTCGCTTCGAGAACAGGGAAAGCTTGAAGAAGCCGAGGCAACAGCTAAGAAAGCGCTGTCCATGAAAGAGAAAGAATCAGGTAAAAACTCGCTTGATACAGCATCGGTTTGGGAAAATCTCGCCAAGATCGCACAAAAGAAAGGCGCCTTTGAGCAATCGCAAAAATACTTCGAATCCGCCCTCATTATCGACCGAAAAGCCTTTGGCGAAAAACATCCGGACGTCGCCTCCGATGAATGTGGCATGGGCAGGCTCTTCTTGCAAGAAGGGAAATTGAAAGAAGCAAAAACTTTTCTCGAACAGTCTCTGGCGACGCGTCAACATTTTTTCAAAGCCGAACATCCGGCAGTTGCGCGCACAATTTCGTCCTTGGGCGAACTCAACATCAAAGAAGGCGACCGTCAAAATGCAATTGCCAATCTCAATCTGGCGTTAAAAACTCAAGCCAAGTTTCTGGGTGCTCAACATCCTGATACTCTTGAGACTGCAAACGCGCTCACGAAAGCAATGAACATGCCAAAAGAACCGTCCAAATAAACAAAAATGATCGACTATCTCGATTTTGTCCTGCGAATCGATGCCGGGCTGTCCGACGAAAAGCTGCGCATCTGGCGGCAGTTGACGCTTACAAACGGTCGGCCGATCGGTATTTATGCCGCAGGAGAAAGAGGAAAGTTGGGCTGTCTTTCGCTGCACTTTTTTCTCACTTACATGAAAACCGCATCACCAGATGATTTTGAACGTTTTTCCCAGGATTGCCTCGAATATGCGCTGAAAGCCAATCAAATTCCGGCTGCCAAACAACTAATCTCAAGTTGCCTTGTTTTGCCATGCCTTGCCACTCATACGACATTTCGCGAACTTGTGCTGGTGGCAGAAAAGGCTGAGAAGCTAAGTAGAGGCGACAGCAAAAAGAAAGCAAGGGGACAGAAAAGTGGGTTTTTAGAGACAGCGATCGTGCCATGCTTGTTGAATCTGACCACTCACAAATCGTTCTATTCCGGTGCCCAATCCGGTTTTACCGATGCCATTTTCAAAGCCGCAGAAGAGTTCTTGCTCAAAACCGTTATCTCCGCCAACTTCCCGCCGGGAGAAGACCCCCGGCACAGATGACAGCTTTTTCAGAAAAGCAACCCCAATAAGAAGAATTGATTATGTTGGCAGACAGGCTTTAAACACGCGGTTATCATCTAACTCAGTACAGGTGTACGCTCAACACGCACACCCATTGGCGAATCCCCGGTCCAAGACTAGGATAGGTGACAGTAATGATTGGCGCGAAGACAGAAGCGATTACCCCGGAAGTTGTAAACAACGCCCTCAAAGTGGTCATGGACCCCGATCTCCATACCGACATCGTCACCCTGGGCATGATTTCCGACATCAAAATCGACGGCGGCAAGGTCTTCTTCAAGCTCACCCTCACAACTCCGGCTTGCCCTGTCAAGGAAAAGCTGGAAAACGAAGCCAAAGAGGCTGTTGCAAAAATCCCCGGCGTTACCGAAGTGGAAATGGAATCCGGTGCTGCAGTAGCCGGTCAGAGACGCCTGCCAGGCGGAAAAGAGCCGGTCGAAGGCATTCGCCAGATCATCGCAGTCACTTCCGGCAAAGGCGGAGTCGGCAAAACTACAGTTTCCGTCAACCTGGCTATCGCCCTTGCTCATCTGGGTGCCAAAGTCGGCATCCTGGACGCCGACATCACCGGACCCAATGTTCCGCTCATGATGGGCGTTGCCGACTACCAGCCCATCGCCAAAGACAATAGAATCCTCCCCACCGAAAATTACGGCGTCAAAGTCATCTCCATGGCATTTTTCGTCAACAGAGAAACACCGATCATCTGGCGCGGACCAATGCTCGACAAAGCCATTCGCCAATTCTTGCGCGACGTGCAATGGGGTGAGCTCGATTACTTGATCGTCGACATGCCTCCGGGCACAGGTGATGCTCAATTGACGATGGTTCAAGCGACCCAACTTTCAGGCGGCGTTATCGTCACCACCCCGCAAGAAGTGGCTCTATTGGACGGACAAAAGGGCTACGCCATGTTCCAGCAAATGGATGTTCCGGTGCTCGGTTTCGTTGAGAACATGAGCTATTTCCAACCGCCCGGTTCAACTGAGCGTTTTGAAATCTTCGGTCACGGAGGCGGAAGAAGAATTGCAGAAGGAGCCGGCGTTCCTTTCCTCGGCGAAATTCCGCTTGACACAACCATCCGAGAAGGCGGCGATCTGGGCGCACCAATAACTGCGACGAATCCAGATAGCCCCGTGTCCAAGGCCTTCATCGAAATTGCCAAACAAGTTGCCGCTCAAGTCAGCATCCACGCTCTAACACCGGCGTAATTCGAGCGACTGCAGTGAAAACACAAGGTTTTCTCGAACCCCTCGATGACAAAGAAGCCCCTGGTGCTAAAGCAATTGCGGCGTTCTGGCGTGAACTCGAAGTCTCGCACGTACAGCTCGATCATCCGGCGGTCGGATTGCTTTTGATGGAGCTGATCGAAACACACGAGAAGGCTGCCTTCGCTTGTTTTGAATTGGCAGATCATCCCGTTCTGAATTGGTTCGGTTCGCGAAATCGACTGGACGAATTCGACTTCTTTCGTAAGCTTTTGGTGCATCCGGCAATCTCTGAAGTTCTGCCCGGGCTGGCCATCCCCAAAAGGATCAAGGAGCTTGATGTGGGCTGGGGAACATCATTCACGCTGGATGGAACACTGGCGCAGATTTTGGTCAACGGCGGCTCACAATATGCATTCAGCGGCTCAGATAGCGAAGCTAAAGAGATTGGGCAAAATTTCTCAGAAGCGCTCTTTGAAGGTCGCTATTCCGAAAACCTCGTCTACGACACTTTCGACAAGTGGACCCCATGGTTTTCCGGCAATCAAAACTACGACCACACCTGGTTCGGCGTCGACAAACGCTTGAGCAGATTTTGGCTGCTCGCCATCACGGACGATGACTAGCAATTGTATTGAGCAAAGCCAGGGCAGTGAACAAAGCGGAGCATAACCACGACCGCCAGTTAATTGGCTAATATGTTTCCATGCTTCACCTCTCTAAAAACCAATTGATCATGCTGATAGCTGCATTTGCAGTATTGGCGGTGGGTGATTGGATGGCGGCAACATCGATTGATAGAATTTTTGCCTCAGCCAGGCTGAGCGGGGAAAAAGCAGAAAGCCTGAAGCGACACATTCGCGTATGCGGCGCCGCCGAAGATATTGCCGAATCAGCTGTCGATGCCGCGAATTACATTGTTCCGGCCAGCCAATCGAAAGAGGAATTCTTTCGCATTCGCCTGAAAGAATTTGGTGAAAAACTCAAGTCGGATTTGAAAGATCTGACTGAAGCGGACGCGCCCGGGGAAAGCGAAGAAACAAAGAAGATCCGAGAGCTGGCCACCAGTGTGGTTGAGTCCAGCAACGGAATCAAACAGCTTCTCAGCGATCCAAAAACTGCAAACGACGAGACTTTTCAGCGAAACTTGTTCAAGTCCCTGCGCAAGGGCGCAGATGACTTGCACAATGAAATCCAGACGATCCGCAAAGCCGACATTGCCTTTTTGGATTCTTTTGGCGAGGCGAACAAACGACTGGCCAATGCGCCATTGTTGTTCTTCTTGTTTGCTTTTACAAACTCAGTACTGGCATTCATGTTCTGCTGGCGCGTCGCACAGCAAAAACCGAAGACAAAAACCTAATACTCCGACTTTTTGGATCTGCCAAGCAGACCGCAGGCGAACCATCCCAGAATGCCGCAGAGTAATGCGGGAATCAAGCCGCAGATCAGCAAAATTTCGACGTTGTTGATGTCGAAGAAGCCCTTGGGCCCATCGGACGGTGCGATTAACAGATACCAACCGGCTGCCGAGCCGGCACAAAGTCCCACCAATCCTGATACCAACGCTGCAATTAATTCGCCGGAAATTTTCATTTGCCTGCTACCTCTGGCTCAATCCTAAGGATATCTCGATATGCAGGTCTTGCACACTGATCTGAATTCGCTATGATATTGCCGGTAGGGGCATTATCTGCCGCGAACAAAAAATAGCCGACTCTATATACGGTGCATGTTAGAAAGTCTCGAAATCAAAGATTTTGCTCTGATTGAACAGATCAAAATCGATTGGAAAAATGGTCTGAATATCCTCACAGGCGAGACTGGCGCGGGTAAATCCATTGTCATGGATGCACTGAGCGCGGTATTGGGCGGCAAGGTCGGCCCTCAATTTATTCGTATTGGGGCCGAGCGATCGAAAATCGAAGCCACATTTCAACCGACACCACGGGTGGAAGCATGGCTCAAGCAAGAAGACCTGATCGATGAAGACTCAAAGACGCTTGTTGTCAGCCGAGAGATCACAAAGACCGGATCGAAAGTCC
This sequence comes from Obscuribacteraceae bacterium (SeqCode), assembly GCA_044228145.1. Classification (GTDB taxonomy): domain Bacteria; phylum Cyanobacteriota; class Vampirovibrionia; order Obscuribacterales; family Obscuribacteraceae; genus QKMZ01. The sequence continues at coordinate 1,570 of JBGAVL010000096.1, read as the reverse complement.
GCATTAACGGCACGACGGTCAACCATTCGCACTTGCAAGAATTGCGCGCGCTTTTGATCACTGTTCACGCTCAGCACGAAGCACGAACATTGATGTCACCTCAGTCGCAGCTGGAGATGCTGGATAGCCTGGGCAGCGATGCTCACAGAAAGATGATCGATGAGGTGCGAACCATATACGCGCAGAGAAAAGATCTCTTGGCGGAACTTTCGGATCTGGAGATTTCCGAACAAGAAAGAACTCGACGATTAGACTTCGCAACGTTTCAATTTGATGAATTGAACGACGCCAATCTGACTGATGCCGAAGAGGACGAAAGGCTTTCTCACGACCATAACAAACTGGCTCATGCTCGAGTCCTGGAAGAATCAGTCAGCACCGCGCGTGGTTTGCTGAACGGTGAGGGCGATTCAGAGGAAGCACACGGCAAATCGACAATCGACAGCTTGCAAGAGGCTCTGGCGTGTCTCGAAAAAGCCGAGCGCTACGACCCAGGTTTGCAGACACTGACCGAGCCTTTGAAGACAAGCCTCTTCCACCTTGAAGAAGCAATCGCCGAATTGCGCCGTTATCGCGACAGCCTGGACATCGATCCGGAGACTCTGAACGCAATCGAAACAAGGTTGTCACTTCTGACTGGAATCAAAAAGAAATACGGGCCGACCCTGGCGGCGGCCATTGAAGCAAGAGAATCGCTGTCCGTTGAAATTGACAACTTGACTCGTTCTACCGAAAAGATCGAAGAAATCAAGGCAGAGGCTGAAGCACTTTACCAGCGTCTAATCAAAGTGGCTGAAGGACTTTCGGCATCCAGGCAAAAGCTCGCCAGTGCACTGTCGCAGAAGGTAGAGAAAGAGTTGAAGGACCTGGGCATGGAGCGCGCATCGTTTCAAATTGCCATCGAACGACTGGCGGAGCCTTCAGGCTCCGGCGTCGATCGCCTCGAGTTCCTGATTGCACCGAACCCGGGTCAGCCCGCTCAATCTCTGGCTAAAATCGCCTCCGGCGGCGAGCTTTCGCGGATCATGCTGGCAGTCAAGTCAATTTTTGCCCGCGGAGACCATGTGCCGACGGTAATCTTCGACGAAATCGACACAGGCATGAGCGGCAAGGCGCTCCAAGCAGTAAGAGACAAACTGTCTGTTCTTTCCAAGTCTCACCAGATTCTCTGTATCACGCACCAGCCGATCATTGCCGCCGTCGCCGACAACCATATCGAGGTCTCAAAACGGCAGACCGCCAGGGAAACGAACATCAGCGTTCGCGCCCTTTCCGGCGACGAGCGGCTGAAGCAATTGGCACAGATGGCATCTGGCGAAGGCGATACGAAGGCAGCCCTCGATTTTGCCCGGGCTCTTGTCGCCCAGGCAAACCAGATCAGACCCGCTATCTAACAAGTCAGGGACGCCTTGTGGTCCCTCAATCAAAGCACCGAAACGGGCCGGGAGACGCATGGCGTCTCCCCTACGGCATGCTTCAAGAAAACCATGCGACGCATGGCGTCTCCCCTACGGCATGCTTCAAGAAAACCGGGCGACGCATGGCGTCGCCCCTCTACAAAGCCACTTTG
>JBGAVL010000095.1:0-18313 GCA_044228145.1 Obscuribacteraceae bacterium (SeqCode) | reverse complement strand
TTCTCCTGCAAATTCAAAGGCTCGCAAGAGAAGATAGTGATGCAGATGACAGCGTTCGATTCGTATGGAAGAGCTCTGGCCCTGGTTGGTCTTCAAAAATTCCTTCAGTCCGGAAAACTCATTTTTTGCCAGTTCAATACTCGGATCCAGAATACTTAAACCACCTCGGTACGCCATAATCGTCTTCAGAGCGACAGTCGGAACTTCGGATGGCGACGCCAGAAGCGTCATGAATTTTGTTTCCAAATCTTCAAATTTTGACGCTGTCTTTAGTGCTTGTTCGATCATATTCTCAATTCTCAGGCAACGAAAAACCGGTCGTCCAGTCAGCTGAGAAAATTTTTGCAAACCCATTGATTTGCCTGATGAATACCCGTCATCAATTATGAATGCCCCGAACGAAGCATCGTCGAAGAGACTATTTACAAAGTGGTACTCCTTCATAGTTTGACGCAATTCGATAATGTGTTTTTCGCCCTCCACATCAAGCAGAAAACCGAGTTTGCGGATCATATCAATGTAAGACAGAGACGTGTGCACGTGATTCTGCAGCATCTCCATGGTTCGGCTTTCAGTAAAACAGCGCCGCAAATCAATCGCTTCGAATTGCATGAAATCAGTGACCAGAGAATGAGCATGTTGATCGATAATGATCGCACTTCTGAGATCAATAGTCAGACTGTCGCGCACCGTTAGTCCTCGGTTAATAGCGGTTTCTGTGGTGACTCATCTCGAACTCCGGATTGGCTCCGCCAAAAGCACCACACTCAGACGTTTTCACTGCTGCATATGTGTCTGCCAGGCGAGGGCCGAGCATGCCCATCAAAAGTTTGTCGTCTTCCAGCTCCATTAGTGCATCCATTAAACTGGTCGGCAGACGATGAATCTTATTTGCTTCTCTCTCATCCGGGCTTAACGAAGAGGGATCGTTAAGTACTGGCTCGGGCGGCGTCAGGTTTCTTTCCACACCGTCAAGTCCGGCAGCTATCACACCGGCAAGCGCAAGATAGGGATTGGAAGTAGAGTCGACGCATTTGATTTCAATATTGGTTGTGGCCATTTCTTGGCCCCAGTATACGGAAGGCACGCGAACAGCAGCTTCTCGATTTTCGAAACCCCAGCATGTATACGCCGATGCCCATGAGCTTGGCTGAAGGCGGCGGTAGGAGTTCACAGACGGAGCCGTCAGAGCGACAAGCCCAGGTAAATGTTCGACGATACCGGCCACGAATTTCATGCCAAAGGCAGACAATCCGCTTTCCGCGAAAAAAAGATTGCGCTCACCATAAATGTCCCAGGCAGATAGGTGCAAGTGACAGCCATTACCGGGCTGGTTTTCAAATGGTTTTGGTGCAAGATATGCTTCCATCCCCATTTCCAAGGCCACGCCTTTTAAGGTTTCGCGATAAAAAATCTGCCGATCGCAAGCTTTCAGTGCCGGCATATGGCTGATGCTCACTTCGTGCTGCCCGTGCCCTAATTCAGGATAATACTGCTCAGTCTCGATATTCTGCTTTCCAAGCGCGTCGATGAAATGATTGATAAAGCGAGCGGCTTTATTCATACCTTCAGTGGAAAAACAAAGGCTGCGATCGAGAGGCTGAAAGGTGCCTTCACTGGTGGTGCCCAGCGTGAATTCCGGCTCGAATGCTGCCTGAAAACTGACACCCATATCCTTCGCCTTCTGAATCTGTCGCCGTAAAACACTGCGCGGGCAAAGCTCCCAGGGCGTATGGTCGAGTTCCATAAGATCACAGATGACGGCCGCCTGTCTTTCGGCATAAGGAAGAACAACCCAGGTATCAGGATCAGGAATCAATCTTATTTCACCTGCGGCACCAAAACCGGTATCAGTTTGCAACTGGTCGAGCATATTCATCGCCAGCGTGCCTTTGACCAGACCAATTCCGCCTTCCAGGCGGTCTTTCAGCTTCGAGGCACGAGTTGCCTTGCCTCTGACAATGCTGCTCAGGTCGGCAAATATGAAACGCACCAGATTGATGGATTGCCTTTGGGCTTCCATCACAATTTCATCAAGCGTTTTGACCTGGATCATATTTATCCCACCGAGCCGCGATCGTTGTGCAGGAAAGTGAAATAGATGGCCAGAAGAAAAATCACAAAGATTAATCCCATAGACACCTTAAGCAAGGTCCACAAGAACACCGTCACCTGCATCCATAGAAATGTTTGCACAATGGAGAGGATTAATGGACAGACCAGATAGACGACCGGCCCGCCCACAATCGATATCATCCAGAGCCCACGTCTGAGTACTTCATCATCGTTGAAGTCGGCAATTTCATCGAGCCGCTGAATATTGCCCCCGGCTCTTTTGATTTCAAAAGCGCGAATCCATTCGGCGGCAAAGTGTTTGCATGCCAGAAGGCTTGAAGTCTTCAAAAATTTACTGCCTTTTGCTTAACACCGGACCCACACGACAATTATAGCCGCGACCCGGTTGTCATGAGGCATATCGCCAGTTTGATTGGCTGTCTCAAGTGGAACAAGACTAACAAGATACATATTACTGCCGGGTCGTGCCCGGCAAAAGTCATGACGAAACCCTTAAAACCATCCACAGTTCTGGGCATCTATTACCTGACCACCTTCGTGATCGGTGCGGGATTAGCCTTCCCTGTGGCACGCTGCGTGGCTATCGGCGAAATCGGAGCGCGAGGTTCGGCAATCTTAACTCTGTGCTGGAATGTTCTTTTTGTAATGCTACTGCCAATGGTGCTGGATTGGGCGGAAAGGCGTTATTTCAAGGCCCGTTTTGTCGCCCTTGAAGACATTGCCAAGACCAATCCCGAGCTGGCGCTGATGATAGGCGAGCACTGCAAAAAGCTTTCCCTGCCCGGGCTCAGACTGGCAGTTGTGGACACAACCTCGGACGAACTCTTCAGTTATGGGCTCTGGCGCACCAATCCGCGCCTGATTATCCCCGATGCGCTGCTCAATAAGTCCGACAAGTCCATGGCAATTCCTTCTATTGAAGCCGAGTTGTCGCGCTTCGCCAATCAAGACCACACGCTTGTGTTTTTGATCTTCACAGCCATTCAATGCATTATTCAGCAGCTTCTTCTGGCAGCCAAGTTTTTCGGTTAAACAATACCCGATCGCATCGCTTTGATTGCCGCTTGCGTTCTGTCTGAAACAGAGAGTTTGCGCATGATGTGGCGCATATGCGTTTTGATGGTTTCAGTGCCCAGGCACAATTTATCGGCAATTTCCTGATTGCTCAACCCGTCTACCAGCAATTGCAATACTTCCATCTCACGCTGTGAAAGTGCAAACGGGTTAGACTGACCGCCCTCTTTACCCGTGCTGGCATCCGTCTTGTCAGACTGCTTCTCCGTCTCGGATTCTTTTCCACCCCCCTGCGAGGCAGCTCTCAGGACTTTGCGGGCGATGCCCGGATCGAGCCAGGCGGCACCATCCATGACTGTGGACATGGCTTTGAGAAGCTGTTCTGCGGTTAGCGTCTTCAAACAATAGCCGTCGGCACCGGCTGACAATGCCGCAAATACAGAGTCATCCGTATCGTGCGAGGTAAACATGATCACTTTGGTGTCGGGCAGAGCCTCCTTAACCAGGCGCGCGGCCTCAACGCCGTCCATGATCGGCATGCCTATGTCCATCAAGACGAGATCGGGCTTATTTTGATTGACCAGGTCAACAGCAGTGCGGCCGTCGCCTGCCTGTCCTACAACCTCATAGGTTTGCGACTGATTGAGGGTCAATTTCAGCCAGAATCTGGTCGGCTCGTCGTCCTCCGCCAAAACCACCTTCACTTTCGCGCCAACCGGCAAATCGTATCCCACATGTCCCCCTTTTGGTGGATGCCTTCATCAAGAATGAAAAGCATCCTCTTCAAACGATTCTGTTTGAAAAATATCGAATTTTGCTCCTTGCTTCCAGGCCGACTCGCCCAATCCCGCTTTCAAAGACAGCTGCGTCAGAGTCTGCTCGAGGTCCCAGCCGAACTGTACGGCTACATGAGGCAGAAAAACTGCCTGACTTCCATTCTTATAAAATACGACGCCGTCCCTACCTATTACTATCTCATCATAGGACTCAATTCTCTTCAATGGAGTGAGCACACTTATTTCAATTTCCAGGCTGTCCAGCTCGTCGGTTGTCACAGGAAGGAACCGATAGTCACGCATGGCAGCGCCTACCGCATTTTCACAAACAGCATCGGCTAGCGAGCGAACCGGCCATATATGTCCTATACATCCCCTCAATTCGCGCCCTTCCTCAAGCTGGGGATTTCTTTTGAAAAGGGTGACAAAAACACCTCGAGGTTGAGCGAGACCAGGATAGGTCTTTTTCAATGCGGCGGTTTTTGGTTGCGATTTTTTTGCGGCGGCCGATGCCACTGTTTCTCGCGCCACCGCCAATAGTGCAGTCCTTTCATCTTCGGAAAGTAGATTTTGACAACCAATCTCGGCCGGCTCTTGACCCCAGGGAGAACCCTGTTCTTGTTTCGCCGGTGCGCCGATTGCTATAGCCATATAACTGACGGAATTATCGTCATCTTCCACCAGTGAATCTTGCGAGGTCGTGTAATTTAATACGGATGCACCAGCATATTCCGGCAAAATCGAAAGCAGAACGCAAATAGGATAGAAACCACATATGGTGGCACCAGTACGATCTCGGAAATTGAAAAAACCCTCGAGATCAAGAGCATTGATATACGTATATGCTTCCTTGTCGAGGAGAAACACATTGTCCTTGATATTGTTTTTAAAGGGCTGATACTGGTATCTCGGTCCGATGTGGCAGAAGTCGCTGCTTACAACGACAATGTCGCCGTCTCTAAGAAAGCGTTTCAAAACACCGCCAATGAGGCGCGTTTCGGTTTCGTCCTCGAGCTGCCCGATCACGACCGGCACCAGTTCGACAGGGCCGAATGTTTTGTAAATCAAAGGCAATTGCAGTTCCAGTGAATGCTCTTTTCTGTGCACCTCGGGCATGAATCGAAATAATGGAAAATCGGCCAGCGCTTCGACCGTTTTTTGATCGATTGGCAGATCACCCAGAGGAGTTTGAAATGAACTGGCGTCGCTTAATGCGGCACCTTCAAAACCTGCATAATGACTCGGTCCTAAAAGAATCACTCTTTTCGCTTTTTGGTTGGCCGGGCTGGCATGGTTGGCTTGCTTTTCCTGCTTTAGTGCACGTGCAAAAGCATAAGCTGCAGTTTGTCCGGAAAACATATATCCGGCATGCGGGCTGACGAGAGCGAGCAAATGTCCATCGTCTTTCAATCGATCCAGTTCAGGCGATTGAAACCGCGTGTCTGCCGACCGTCGTGACAGCGCTCCACTGGCGGTTTGCATATACTCTTCCAGCTGTTGGTTTAATTTGAGTTTGTCCGACTCGTACCAGGTTCCGGCAAAGCGAGCCTCGCGACAAATATTGCCAGGTGTTTTTTTCTTCGAGAAAAAGCGAAAACCCGACATCACTCACCTTTAAAACTTGGCACCTTCTTGAGCAGCGGCACCGGTAGAGGTTTGGGCCGGAGCCGGTGCGGACGTCTGACTGATTTGACCGGACACTTTGGAATACCCGTCACCGTGCGGATCGTATTGATACTCAAAATTGACCGTAATCTTCGCAGATGCCACTCCTTGAGGCAGCGCTTCTAAGGGCAGCGATTTATTGAATGCTTCGGCAGCACTCACTTCCGCCTGCGGATCCTTCGGATGACCTTCTGCGACCATGTCCGAAGAACTTCCATCGGCGGCAACATTGGCAGTCAAAACAACTGTGTTTTTTCCATCCGGAACTTGCCAGTTATTCTGCAAGCGAACCCTGAGCCGATTCCAGTAGCCGGTTAGCGCCGCCGAGTTGTTTGCCGAAGGTGGTCTCTTTTGCTGAGCCGGGGGTGCAACCTTTGCCGGAGCCTTGGATGGCGGAGCAGCGATGGCCTGTTCGTTGACGCAAGTCGATGACAGAAAGAAAACAGCCGCTAGGCTGAGTGAAGTGACTGAGAATCTAGAAGCGACCTTCTTTGCTGACATAATCTATCCTCCGCATACTCGCTTTTGATTATAGAGAACCGGCGCTTTCTTTAGCTCGTATCAGTCCAAAAGATGACGTGTAGCCATGCAAGAAAGTGGTGCCGCCGACCGGGCCGATTTCTCCATTGCAGAAAAACCCTGCCAGGGGAACTTCACCCAGATACTCACGGAAGCTGTCGCTGTCATGATTTTTGGTTCCGTAGAGATACTTCCCGCGCCCCAGACATGAGAAAAGAAGTGCACCTTGAGCCTGCGCACCCGGCGCGCTCAATTTGGAGCGATCGCAGTAGTTTTTCAGCATCGTGCGCAAATCATCAGATGAAGTAGCCGCATCTCTCAGGTGGAATTGCACGGTGCGACCCTGTCTCAGTAGGTCGCCCACAACAATGGCACCGGCTTCCGGCACAAGACCGACCAAATTGCGAATGAGAAAATCGCCGCATTTGAATTCGGTTTTGAACTCATCCATAACGACGCCGAGAAACAACGAGTTGCGCGCTAATTCCTGATCTTTTGGTGCCAGATCTTCAAGCACGCTCTTGAGCATTTTGATGGCCGACTCACCGTCCAGTTCAAGCAAAATATTGCCCTGGCAGTTCGTAACCGTAAGCGGCTTGCCAATCGGGCGGCAGCCCTGGGCCACGACGGTGTCGACAATAATGTTGCCGGAAACAGCCAGAGCGACCATACCTTCGTTGTAGACATCTTCGTTCAGGAAAAGCGCGTTTTTGCCAGGCTCGTTGGCTCCGCTGGCCAGACCTCCTACCTTCACGCTTCCAGCGTATGCATAGTCCAGACCCTGCACCATCGTCTCGATGCGGAAAGAAAAAGGATCCGGCAACAAAACAAAGGAAGGCTCCAATCTGCTCTCAACTCCGACAATTTTTTCCCACTCCGAAGGCGGCGCGTCGCCATCCGGCAATTGTTCGTTGAAAACATGAAATCCGGACAGCTTCACTCCCGGCAAGACCGCGCCGGCAAGAACAATTCCACGCTCATGCTCGACTTCCTCTCCGGCACCAATTAATCCACCTGCGGAGCAACCGATGAAGGCCTTGGGATTGAGCTTATCCTTGATATAACCGGGAATTTTTTCGTAGCTGCGCGCGTAGTGCTGAGAAACGAAAGCGATAACGAGATCAGGCTCCTGGCCAAGCTCTTCCAGAAGCTGTTCGGACATCCCGTCTATGCACTGTTTGGCCGACTGCTTGCCGGACGGCTTTGTGTCCTCGCTTCGTCCGCCAATGAGCGAAGACCATTTCATCGCCTTTTCGGTTTTGCTTATCACTTACTGATCCCCGCCATTTCTTTCCGGCGAAAAGCGGTCGCCGGCGGTAAAGTCCATCTTCCAGATTTTAAACTTTGAAATGAATCATGAAAGGTGAATATTAACGTGTTTCGCCCCCATGAAGTACCCTGACAACGCACTGGATAAGGGTTAAAGAAGGCCGATAAAATCGGCGAAAGCATGGATGCTAATGGCATTGGGTAGATAAAGAGACTTAGGAAGGGAATTTTGCCACCATGACAGACAGCCAGTCAGAAACCCTGAAAAGTGCCCAGAAATGGCTGTTTAAGGGGCTTTCAAAAAAAGACGAAGGGGAAACAACTAAAGCCCCCTGGTGGCAAGTTATGTGTTTGACCGGAGTGGATTATTTCTCCACACTCGGATATCAACCGGGCATTGCTTTTCTGGCTGCCTCCTATCTTTCTCCCCTTGCCACCCTGGTTCTTGTGCTCTTCACGCTTGCTGCGGCACTGCCTATCTACCGGCGCGTAGCGGAGGTTTCGCCGCACGGACAGGGTTCGGTGGCCATGCTGGAGCACTTGCTTGGCGGCTGGCGTGGCAAAGCTGCAGTGCTTGTGCTGATTGGTTTTGCCGCCACAGACTTTATCATCACCATCACACTATCGGCAGCCGATGCCGCTCAGCACGTAGTGGGAAACACATTCATGAAGGGCTTTTCGCTGAGCCCGATGCTTGTAACAGACTTTCTGTTGATGATTTTGGCAGGCATATTTCTTTTGGGATTCCGGGAAGCAATCGGCGTCGCTATCGTGCTTGTCGGTATTTATCTGGTCCTCAATCTGGTAGTCGTCTTGGTGTGCGCCAACCACATTTTCCTTCACCAGCAGCCGATCAATGACTGGCTAGGCCGACTGACCTCGCAGTATCCGTCTGTGCCTCGAATGTTTCTCGTCTCAATGCTTTTGTTTCCCAAACTGGCCCTTGGACTTTCCGGCTTTGAAACCGGAGTTGCCGTCATGCCGCTTGTGCAGGGAGACAGTGCTGACACCGAAGAAATCCCCAGAGGTCGCATCAAAAACACACGCAAGTTGCTCTCCACAGCGGCAATCATCATGAGTTTCTTCCTGATTGCCACCTCACTTATCACTACAATCTTGATTCCGGCAAACGAATTTCAAGACGGCGGACAAGCCAATGGCCGCGCCCTGGCATACCTGGCACATCAGCACCTGGGCGACATCTTCGGCACTGTTTACGACATAAGCACAATCGCCATTCTCTGGTTTGCAGGCGCTTCAGCGATGGCCGGTTTGATCAACCTGGTGCCGCGCTACTTGCCCAGGTACGGCATGGCTCCTGATTGGGCACGGGCGATGCGCCCACTGGTGCTCGTTCTTTTTGCCGTCAGCATTGCCGTCACTCAATATTTCCACGCTTCTGTCGACGCCCAGGGTGCCGCATATGCAACCGGCGTTTTGGTATTGATGGCATCTGCTGCCGTGGCAGTCACCCTTACAGACTGGAACAAAGGCATAGTAAAGCGCGTTCTACTCTGTATTATCACGCTCTTATTCATCTACACGACTCTGGCAAATGTGATTGAAAGACCGGAAGGGTTGCACATCGCCAGCTTCTTCATCTGGGCGATTTTGTTTGTTTCATTCGTATCGAGACTGCGCCGTTCGACCGAGCTGAGAATATCCAAAGTTGTTGTAGATGAACAGGCCGAGGCGATTCTTCAGGAAGCGATGGGAGTGGCATCGAAGTCTCTAAGCAACGACATCGCTCAAAAAATGCCCGGCACCATCCGCTTAGTCGCCCATCATCCAGGCAATCTCGAATACAAAACAAAGCTTGCTGAGATTGCCGACAAGCATAATCTGGGCTCCGACGGGTTGATCTTCATCGAAGTTGTGCTCGGCGACGCTTCCGAATTCATCGAAGACGTCCTTGAAGTCAAAGGAGAAAGACGCGGCGAGTACAACGTACTGACCTGCAATGCTGTTGCCGTTCCCAATGCACTTTCGGCTGTTCTGCTCTATTTGCGCGACCTGACAGGCAAAAGACCGCACATTTATCTGGGCTGGACCGAGGGCGCACCTCTGCTTTACGTCCTCAAGTTTGTCTTTTTGGGCGAAGGAGAAACAGCATCAATCACAAGAGAAATTTTGAGACTGGCGGAAAAGGACGAAGAACTGCGGCCCTGTGTCCATGTAGCCTGAAAGTGCTGAATTCCGAGTGCGCTGAAAAATCGCAGTCAAATTATCGATTATCCAGCTGAAACGCTCAACAGGCTTAAAAAATGCCAAATTTTCGCGATTCTGGTCCAATTGCAAAAAAGGCCACCAACCGAATTCGGTTGGTGGCCTTTTTAAAAGTGCCAGAAAGTAGGAAAAAATCCATCTTTTGCTCGCCCAGCGGGAGAAAGCGAAGTTTTTCCCGCTGAAAATGCACTACATACAGTTATATTTAGAAGTACAAAGTTATCAAGCGAATATTAAGGTCTTAAGAGTATATTTCCGCGAGCTTTCATATAATCGCATTGTTCAATACGGCCTTGTGTCGAAGAGTCTCCGGTAACAATTTTGCAAGAACCGACTATAGCCCCGAGCACCCAGCCCGCTCAAAACCAACAGGTGAGTCGCCACAAGGACGAACTGCTGAGCTGGTGGTTGGCGGCAGCGATCGTCGGCGCCGACATCGGCACATCAGTCTTTTACTCTACGGGCATTGTGCGCGACATCGTCGGTTACGCCGCCCCCTTGATGATTTTCATCATTTGTCTACTTATGTGGCTTTTCAAAGTCACTTACGAAGAGGGCTGCGCAACAAGCCCTTTCAACGGCGGCGCCTACATGATGGTTCTGCAGACAGTGGGAAGGCGCATGGCAATGGTGGTCGGTGCGCTGACAATTTTGTCGTATCTTGCTACGGCGGCTGTTAGCGCCATCTCCGGTGCATATTATCTGGATTCTTTCGACAATATCAACAACTGGCCAGTTTTCAGCATCGTCGCGGTTGCGTCCATTCCGGTCGTCTTTTTCGGCTTGCTGAACATTGTCGGCATCAAAGAGCCGGCAAAAATTGTGCTCGCTGTTGCCATTTTCCATTTCGGCTTGTTGTTGGTCATGGACGTTTGTGGACTGTATCTAGCCTTTACTCAGGGAGCCAACTTTGGCCGCATCTTTGAAGGAATTGGCGCCATCTCTCCGCAGAATTTCGTGCACGGTTTTGCTGCCGCATTCTTAGGTATCACCGGCTTTGAAGCCGCTGCCCAGATTGTCGAACAATTGAAAACGCCGACCTGGCTGACGCTTCGAAAGGTATATCTAGTCGTTGTCACACTGGTCGGAATTACTGCGCCTCTGACGTCTTATTTATGCATCATCTTGCTAACTCCTGAGCAAATGAATACATATTCGAAGAATTTGCTGAGCGGCTTGGCATATACGGAATTCGGCAATATTGGGCTGATGGTCCTGGTTCTGGATGCATGCTTGATACTTTTTGCAGCAGTCAATACTGCATATGCAGGATGCATCGGTCTGTGCACAACAATGGCCAAACAAGGCAATTTGCCAGGCTTCTTCCTCAGGCGCTGGGCGGACGACGCGCCCTGGCCATTCAAGAAATATCGAGACAGGCTCCCATTCTTCCAGGGTTATCCTAACTGCGCGCTGGCCTTCATGCTGGTAACTATTGTTATGATTTGCCTGTTGAGGGGAGAAGTAAATGCACTTGCCGAAGTCTATGGAATGGCTTTCCTGGCAGTCATGATGTCCTTCTGCCTGGGTGTAATTCTTTTGCGCGCGCGCATGCCGCTCAAAGTAGCGCGCTCGCCATATCGCACGCGCTGGATCTGGCATGTCGGCGATTTGGCCATGCCGGTGCCGGCCGTACTCGGACTGATTGCTCTTTCCTTTGCCGAAGTCGGTCTATTTATTTACGCAGACGAAGCGCGAATCCTTGGCTTGTCAATCTTCCTTCTCGTATTGATGGTGACTGCATTCTATCGATTGGGCGTCCTGGAAGGCCGCTTACAGCACTTACCTGATTTGCGGCTTGGTCTTGGCAAATTCCAGGCCATGGATACTCTGCCGGAAGACCTTCCCACTTACGTTCTCTGCACAGCCGGAGCAAAAGCTCGCAACCTGACCGTTCTGCTACTTGACCTCCTCGAGCACGAAGAGCCGGGAGAGAAGGAAGTGGTCATTTTCCACGCCGAAGAAGAAGCTGCGCGCAGAGGCGTAGTATTCGAGCTGTTGCAAAGAGTGGTATCGCAACAGGTGGCGCCAAAATTCAAAGACCGCGATTTGATTTTGACTGTCAAAGTTTTACCTGAGACTTTGATCGATGGAATGATCCAATTCAAACGTTATCGCAAGTTCAAAAAAATCTTCCTGGGCACCGGTCAAGATCCAACCCAGGCACGCGAGTTTGCGCGAGAATTGGAGACAAACACAGGCGTTCATGCGTGTGTCATCAATTCGACACCGCAGACCTAAATTTAGCCAGCATGAAAAGAGATAAATGCCAGGGCATTACGCCACCAAACGAATTGAGGCAACCGGGATTGAAACGTTTGATGGCTGGAAGTAAAGTATGTTCTGGATTTGTCCAGGCCTCTCCCAGTGACTAAAAAACAAACTACCGAGTTCTCCAAATGGCTGATGCAAGGCGCAAAGGCCAATACAGCCGAGCCTGCGCATAGCGACAGCTGGTGGAAGGTAATGTGCCTGACAGGCGTCGATTACTTCTCTACTCTTGGATACCAGCCAGGCATAGCATTTCTTGCCGCCGGATTGCTGTCACCACTGGCGACACTAGTCCTGGTTTTAATGACTTTGTTAGCTGCCTTGCCGACTTATTTCGTAGTCGCATCTGAAAGTCCGCACGGTCAGGGCTCTGTCTCCATGCTGGAGCGTTTGCTTGGCGGCTGGAAAGGCAAAGCCGTAGTTCTCATTTTGCTGGGCTTCGCAGCTACGGCTTTTATCATTACCATCACTTTGTCGGCTGCCGACGCCACCGCTCACATTATCGAGAGCCCGGTCATCCCCACCTGGATGCACAACAAAGATCGAGTCCTTGTAACTCTGCTATTGCTCAGCCTTTTGTCCGGAGTTTTTCTCAAGGGATTCAGAGAAGCAATCGGTGTCGCGGCAATCATCGTTGCTATCTACCTAGGTTTGAACGCATTTGTACTGTTCGTGGCCAGCCAGCATTTGATGGACAATCCGCATGTTTTTCAAGACGCATGGACGTCGCTTACAAATCGCTACCAATCGCCAATGCAAATGTTTCTCGTCTCCATGCTGCTCTTTCCAAAACTGGCTTTAGGTCTGTCCGGATTCGAAACAGGCGTGGCTGTCATGCCGCTTGTCAGAGGCGAACCGAACGACGATCCCAAGCACCCGCACGGGCGCATTAAGAACTCGAAGAAGCTATTGGCTGCTGCTGCGATCATCATGTGTTTTTATCTGGTATTCAGCAGCATCACAACCTCGCTTTTAATTCCACCCGAACTCTTTGCAGAAGGTGGCGAAGCAAACGGCAGAGCCCTTTCTTATCTTTGCCACAAGTATCTCGGTCATGTCGTCGGAAGTTTCTACGACCTGTCTACGATCTCAATATTGTGGTTTGCAGGCGCGTCGGCCATTGCCGGACTTTTGACCCTGGTTCCTAAATACTTGCCTCGTTACGGCATGGCTCCTGATTGGGCACTGGCCACCAGACCGCTGGTGATCTTTTTCTTTCTCGTTTCAGCCGCCGTCACAATCATGTTCAAAGCAAATGTCGACGCTCAGGCCGGCGCATATGCAACCGGTGTTCTCGTTTTAATGACGTCGGCGGCGATAGCGGCGACCTTTGCCAGATGGCATCGAAATTGGATGTATCGAATTGGGTTCATCCTGATAAGCGGCGTCTTTCTCTACACTTTGATTGCCAACACATTGCAGAACACCGAAGGCCTGCAAATCGCCTCATTTTTCATTCTGGCGATTCTGGCCAGCTCTCTGGTTTCGCGAGCCATTCGCTCCACCGAGCTGCGCATTCAATCCGTATCGCTGGATGAGACAGCGGAAAAGTTCCTTACTGAAGCGACCAGCAAGCACTGGGGTGAAATACGAATATTGGCGCATCGTCCGGACGATATCAATTATGGTGTCAAGGAAGAATGGGCGCGGCACGTTCATAGCATCCAGCATCCGGAAGGCGATTTCATCTTTTTTGAAGTCACCACCGATGATACCTCTGAATTCATCGATGATTGCCTGGAGGTCAAAGGGCAAGTAATCAACGGATATCAGGTCATGAAGTGCACCTCGTCGGCAGTTCCAAACGCTCTGGCCGCCTTACTTCTATACATACGCGATCGCACGCACAAAGCACCGCATTGTTATCTCGGCTGGACGGAAGGTCATCCGATAAGTTACATAGTCAAATACATTTTCCTCGGCGAGGGTGAAACAGCACCACTGACGCGCGAAATTTTACGCTCGGCAGAACCCGATTCAAAACGCCGCCCTCTCATTCATGTGGGCTGATACAGCGTTATCTTATCTCGTTATCTTTTTTCGTTGTCTTTGCGCAAACGCTTCAACTCAGCCTCAATGCGCGCTGCTCTGTCTGCGCTCATCGGATGGGTGGACAGAACCGCAAACAATCGTGCAGAATCTTTTCCTAAAGCGCTCTCTTCTTTCTCGAGACGTTTGAAAAATTTGACCAGTCCGTCTCCCTTATAGCCAGCCTTAACTTCCAATTCCAGCCCGGTAACATCGGCATCTGTTTCCTGGGTACGGCTGAAATTCAAAGACTCGAGCTTTTGTGCAAGAGCAAATGCTGCTTCTAGTTTTTCCGCATCGCCGGCACCGCCGACACCACCGGAAATCAAACTCAAGCATGTGATCAGCCCGCAATTGTGCAGAGCTTGCTTCAGAGTATGGCGGTGAATGACGTGACCAACCTCGTGAGACATCACTCCAGCCAACTCATCATCGTCGGAGACTTTTTCCAACAATCCGGAATTGACTATCAAGATGCCGCCGGGATAAGCACAGGCATTTATCTCTTTGTCCTTTTTCACGAAAAATTGAAATTTATACGGATTTTTTTCAAGCTGTGCCGTGAGCTGATTGCCAATTCTTGAAACGCGTTTGAATCCGTCTGACTTCTTATCGAGTTTGTCGGTTCTGGCAAGCATCTCGCCCAGCTTCACTTCGAAGGAAGGATCGATCGTAGTTGCTACAGCGGCCGCAAGCGGATCGAGAAGCATATAGCCCGTGATTGCCATGGCAATCACGGCGCCGGTAACAATCGTCCAATATCTGAACTTATGACTGCCGCGTTTGACTATTTGATGATCGGCAAGAGCAGCTTGTTTTCCTAACTCCGTGCCGCCTGCCGCTTCAGCCAGTGCATGCAAAAGAGCACGGTCTTCCGAAACGATGGCAACACTTTGGCTCTCGCAAACAAGCTTGAATCGATCGCCGTCATGACCGCCCACTTGCAGTTGCAGATCTTCAAATCGAATACTAAATGTGGTGCCGCACACCACAATTTTTCCGCTTACAACTTGAACTTGAACAAGATCAGGTGCATTACCCGATGAGTCGTAAAATCTTGCCTGATAAGTGTCCATGGTTTCTTATCCGATAAGCGAAAGAACTCCGCCCCGTCCTCTCACGAATTGCCCCATCCATGCTCCAAAGGCTCTCGGATTACGGGTTTGAATCCAGACTTTGCCGGGTCCTTGAAATTTACATGCCAGACCTTCACCGCTGGTCATGCTGCTCCACCAGGTCTTTCCGGCTTTGACCATATGATATTGAGTGTCTCCCGACCAGGCGACAACGTGTCCATTGTCCACGATGTATTCTTGACCGGCTGGGATGGGAACCTCCATGATCGCACCAAAGGCACTGATGACAAAATGTCCGGTCCCCTTCAAATGCAAAACAAAAAATCCTGCTCCCGAGAATAATCCGGCCGTCAGTTTTTGTGCCTTCGTGCCCATCTCAACATGATCGAGCGCTGCCAGCAAACAACCGCTCTGCACATAATAGTCCTGGCCATCGGCAAGCGAAATCACTTTCACATCGCCGATCAAACTCGGCGCCAGGAGTATGTCACCGTTGCCATCTTCGGCAGAAACCTCTTGAAAGAAGAATGTCTCCCCGCCCAGCACAGATCTTTGCATCGCTCCAAAAAATCCGCCCCACATCTTGCCGCGAATATGAAGCTTAGGAGACTTGGCCACCATTGCGCCGGCTTCGGCCCTCATTTTTTCGCCTCTTTTCAGCGAGACCAGAAGGACAGCGTTAGACCCCTCGTGCAAGACGTCAAATTGCATAGATTAGCTCCCAGGTGACTCTGGGCCACTTACCCGTGAGGCTGGGAAGTCAAACTGAAAATTAGCAACCAGAGCGTATGAGCTTGTCTAGTATTTGAACGGAGAAGGGATGGGATTTAATGGGCAGCAGGCAATTAGGCAACCGGCAAATGAATTTTCTGGCCCGCCTCTACGAGCGCGGCACGGGCGAATCCATTCCGGCCACCGTATCTTTTCAGGACGACACTGTCCTCATTTATCTGGAAGAAAACGGCAACGAACCAATCGCGGTTCCCCTGGACGAATGGGAGGTACGAGTCGGTGGCTCGTCTGAAGACAAGATCCTCCTGTACGCCATGAAGACAGGCGATACTCTCATTTGCGGAGACGAACATTTTCTCGCTTCCATCGCCGAGGCGACAAACAATCAAGACATAATCAAACAAATCGCCAGCGCAAAAAAGAGAAACTCTACGCGCATTGTCAGGCAATCGACAGGAGTAGTCGCAGTGATTATCTGCCTGACTATGTTCGTCGGCTGCGTCGGTATTTCTTTTTTGGCACCGCGCCACCATTACAGCAGACACAATAACAAAAGAGAAATAGAGACCACCGAGAGAAATGCGGAGGAAAGTGCGGAGGAAAGTGCGGAAGAAAACGCTGGGGAAGGCGCGGACGAAACCGCTGGGAAAGTCGCCGAGGAAACCGCTGATGGCCCTGTCGAAGACTTCGATGGCGGCAAGTACATGCAGTCTATTCAAGGCAAGATAAAACGAGCCTGGCACCCACCAGCAAGTTCAAAACCGACAAAAGTAGTGGTGCATTTCACAGTCGACAAATCCGGCAAGACATCCCACGCTAAAATTGCAAAATCATCGGGCGATAAAGCATGCGATGCATCAGCACTGAAAGCGATTTCGGACGTCAGCCCCCTGCCAAAGCTCGGCGCCGGTTCTCCACCGAACGTGCAAATTGAATACACTTTCGATTTAAACGGCAAATCAAGAAAAGCAAACTCACCCAATACTCCCGAGTCTCAAGGGCTCGAGGCAGAAGAGCGAAGATACGACTGAACAGTGCAGCACTACGAACACATCTAGATCCGGCACCGACGGTGGTGCACCTCCGATGACATGACTGGCGATCACACCTGAATACCCTGCAAGAGAAAACAAAAACGTACACAATTGCGTTATTCCAGGAAGCATCATGTTTTGTTGCTGTAAAACTAAGTCTGCCGGAGGAGGAAAATGAAATTAGCCTGCATTTGCGCGTCAGTCCTAATTTTGGTAACGACGCCGTCGGACGCTAAGACTTCCGAGCAATCCGAAGACAATAGGCAAAAAAACAAATCTCAAGTCACCATGAAAATGGTAGAGCTTAGTAATCGAATTTGCTCAATTAAGCCTGCTGGATTCTTAAAAATACGAATTAAAAACGGGAGTTGCTGCGAATAAGACATGCCAAGAGAAGCTTGATTTTACGGACTGGAGGCGCCAAAACAGTCAATTTTACTATAAAATGCTCTTCGTACGCCCCGGTGTGCCTCTGCTGCTGCAAGCTATCCGGGGTTCTGTTTGCTAATTTAGACTCAAATACCGGCACTTTTGCTCGTGCCGCTGGTTTGTCCTGCTTAAATTACAAAGAAATGCACGGCCCTGTATGTCTTTAAAGCATGACTTTGTAGAACTAATTCGATAGAGCGTGATCGCCGAATGTGATTTCCACTGAGAAGATCTGCGCAAGCTTGACCATAGTTATGAGGCTCGGATTTTGTACTCCGTGCTCTAGTTGTGATATGTGTGCGCGATCACAGCCAAGCTACCTGATATGCGGCAAGCGCTATACTGAGCACATGGATGATTTGCAGACAGAAGAGAAATCCTTTGTGCACCGCTACAAGTGGTTCATCGTTGCTTTTATTGCTGGTTTCATTCCTGGAGCGGCTTTAGCTGGTGTCATGACCGGAGCCGATCTCTGGAGCAAGCCAGAAACGAGCGAACTAATAATGGTTTTGCATACAGCTCAATCAGCCGCAATCGGCGGGCTTCTGTCCGGTGGATTTTTTCTTGTGGTCTATGTTGTCTTTGTGACGCTCAAAACCGCTGGTCAAAAACTACTCAAATAGTTTTGCCGGACCTTCCCTGATGAGCTTCAGTTGTTGCCGCACGTGTTCGACATGCCGAGAGCCGTCGCCAGCATTGAAGCTTCTGATTAATGCATCGGTTCTCTTTTCTGGCAATCCAGAATGCCAAAGAGAGGTAATCGACTTCTTCACTTCTTGCGCATGGGCCTTGTCGTACCAGGGAATTGGGTCTTCGTTGTGCTCAAGTCGTCGCGCAACGTCCTGAAAGTAAGCACCTACCAGAGCAGCTGCTTTCTGCCGACTGAGTACATCTGTTGAGTCAACGTCAATTCCTTGGAGTTGAGGATACAGCGGCTTTCCATCATCTCCAACAGCCTTCGAAAGTCTCGCAGAATGCCACCTTTTCATTTGGGCATCGCCTAAAGTCCAATCCCCCGGACTGTCCAGCGTTTTGCCAAGCTGACGGTTAGATTGCCAGATTCCGTCCTGAATCCCGTCTGTGACCTTGCGAAACACAATCTCATTCCGAATCGTCGCCGCAATAATCAGCGAATCAATTCCGTGCTTAGCAAGTCCGGTAGCCTGAAAGGCTTCCAGATCGGCCATGTAGTTCATGC
>JBGAVL010000094.1:4078-18366 GCA_044228145.1 Obscuribacteraceae bacterium (SeqCode) | reverse complement strand
GTACAGCCAAACCTCACTGCTGTGTCGTGATTGCGCTTATTCTGGAAGAGCTGTTTACGCCGGAAAAATCGCATTGCTCCAGGCTTTCGCGCGCGTTTCTCACCTTGCTGGTGATGAATTCATTGCTGGACGTCAGTGGTATAAACACATTTATGCCGGACGTCTGCATTTCAGACTTGTATACAGCGTCTGTTGGAAAACCTAATCCGAGTATGGGAATCGTGGGATTGAGCGCTTTGAGTTCGCGAGCTATGTCCAACCCGCTTCGATTTCGCAATCTCAAGCTAATCAGCAGTACGTCGCATTGTGAAGCCAGTATCTGCTTGCAGATGTCGCCACTATTGCTGCCAGTGGCGCCTGCAATCTCGATGTCTGATTCTCGTCCAAGTACCAGCATCAAGGACAAGCGAAAAATCTCGCAGTCTTCCAGGATATAAACTCGCATATCATCAAATCCTAAGCAGCAGAGATAGCCCGCCCCTGAATTAGGCGACCAATTCTAGTATTGGGCCTCTGCCGTATCCTGCCATCCCCTGAATGTACTATGGGTGGAAAGCTGGCAATCTCTGTCTCTTTCCGCTGCGGTTCTGGTATTTAACGATCCAGGTACAAAACAAGGCTGAACGTTGAACAATCGTTGGGGCTAAATGAGACCCAGAACTGCCATGTGCGTTGGAAACAGCGTCTTTAGCGCAAAGTAAAACGGTCTCCTCAAAGTGTTTGAACCACTGTTGATGAAACCGTCTACCGCGCTCGAAACTAAAACGCCTGGTCAGCGAGAACTTTGATATCTCTCCACCCTGAGGCGATCGCTCTGGGAGAGAGAATATTGATGCGATTCAGGTGGCGTAGCGCTGTCTCTTTCACGAAGAATTTGTGTCTGCAGCCATTGCGTTGTGATTTGACCGCCTCCAGGTCTGCCTGTCGTGAGGGCATAGCGATGAAAGTTTGCCAATCCCCAGTTGAGAGCGGCTAATTCACGCTTTCCTTGCTCGCTCGGGTTCAACAAAAACTCTTGCTTGCATTCTTTATAGAAAGCAGTCAATTCAGCCCGACTAAACTTTCCATCGTGATTTTCGTCGGCGAGCTTTCCGCGCAGGTGAAGCTCACGAGCGAATTCAGCAAGCTCCGGTGCAAATTTTCTGGCCATCGCCAGTTCCTTGTTGTATTGAATGACTTTTGCGTCGAATTCTTTTATGTCTCTAAGAGAAATGCCGCCTCGTCCATCGTCGATCGATTCCTTGTTGTCGCGTACAATCTTCAAGACAGTCTTTTCCTTATCGTTGAGATCGTTGTCTGCGAGGGCCCTTTTGATTTCTCTGTCCGACATTGAACCGTCATGGTTCGAGTCGACGCGATCAACAAGACCGGCAGCTAAAGGGGCGAGAGTTGGTATCTGTGCAAAATCGAGATCTTTAACGAGTTTCTTATCTGGAAACAGGTTTTTGTCAAAACTTTTCTTATCCCAATCAAACGGATCATAGGAATTGTTTGGTCCGAAATCCAACTGTCCACCGGCAAGACTGCCGGACCGGCAACCGACAGCAAAGCCGCTGCCGAGATAACCTGGGGCACCGTTGAGCTTAGCGGCTATAGCTTCCTTGTCAGCGATTGCTTGTTTGTCAGCGATTGCTTGTTTGTCAGCTATCGCTTGTTTGTCAGCTATCACTTTTTTGTCGGCAATCACTTGCTTGTCGGCAATCACTTGCTTGTCGGCAACAGCGCAATCCAGATAGCCGGACTCACTCACGGACGAAACTCGCAGCGCAGTTAGCGAAGTCATCTGACTGGTCACTACTTCATTAGACAATGCGCCACTAAATTCCACTTTCTTATTTGCCGTACATTCCTTGACTGGTCTTATGTCGCAATCGCCCATGACGTTTCGTGCCTCGTAGTATCCAAAACATGTGATGGTGCAACAATCTTTGCCCCGTTGCTCACAGGTTAGTGGTCACCAGTGATAGAACGGCGACAATGCAGTGACAGACTTGTGACAGCGGCGAAAGTCACACCAGATCGGTCACAGTTTAGCCACATCGGATTGCTAGAATTACCTCATTCGAAATTCACTCGAGCTTCATTCGATTAATTCGAGATTCATTCAATCTATTCGATTCATTCGATTCATTCGATTCATTCGTTTCATTCGATTTATTCGAAATTCACTGGCGAGCTGCCACTGGGAAGCAGCTCTCATAAGGTTTGTCGCAAGGGGAAGCGGGCGGTTATTCGCCCGCTTTTTAATTTTCCAAACACTCTAGACCTATGAAAAGGCTCGCAATGAGTGTTCTTCCCCAGTACTTTTCAGTGAGTAATAACGGTTTGATCGATCTTAGAGTGTGGCGCGTGGTATGCGCCATGCATTCATCTTGAGGAAATTTTGATGACTGTACAAATCGCAGCGCGTGAAGCCAAGAGGACAGCAAGGCTATTGCGTATGCAATATGCGCTTAGAACTGAAATCATCACATACATCTACCGATATGTGATGCATAGCTGGTTTTCGTTGTGCAGATACTGCTTTAGAATTAGGGTTTCATATATATATGTCGTGATTCTGACTAGGGCAGCAACGGTAACTCAAATGAAGCGGTTTGATCAATTTTTCGCACTTTCGCTGGCAATGTTTCTGTCAACTTTGCCACAAGCAGTTTTAGCTGATGCCATGCCCAACTCTGTGCATGTGCCGGGAAAAATTTTGCAAGTAAAAATTGATTTACGCAGCCCGGATATGTCACCAGAAGCAGTGGCACTGGGAGATCAGCTCAACCTCACACCCTTGCTCAGAAAAATTCAAACACTGCGATCTCAATTGAGATCCCAAGCAGGAGCGACTGATGTGCCCACGCTCGCCATGCGGCTAGAAATGAACGAAAGCCGCGAAGAAGCTCTGGAGATCATTCAGCAAGTCAATCTGGAAGCTGACTACGTAGAAGCACAAATCATGGAAGAGCAAAGCTTGTATGCTGATATGCTTCAGCACATGACAAGCAATCGCGACAAAAGCGTAGCTATTACAAACGCTGTTTCCTTTGGCACTAATGGTGCATTATGGGCTGTATGCGAAGCAATTGCCATTCCGACATACAAGCAGCCAATTCTCTCAATTCCGTCAGGAATAGTGGGAATTCTAGCCGGCGTGGTTCCTTCCTTCGCTTCTTTTTACGCAATGAGACAGGTAGCGGGGAAAAGATACTCTTACAAAGAAGAACCGAACATGCTGGCAAAACTATTTGACAGGCCTGTTGCACTGCACTGCGAATATCCTGATTCAGTATGGAATTATCTAAATTCGGTTCCGCCCAATGATTCCTCCGGAAAACGACGCGTCGACCAGATTATAGACAGATGGGTGGAAGACAAGAATATTCCTAACTTCACTTCACGTACTTCAGACAGACAAGTTGATTTAGTAACCGGCAGCAAAAGCATACCGAAAACCCTCACCATCGACTTGCTGTCGACCAGGCAAACGATGCTCGATCAGCTGACAAGCGAAGTATTGAAGATGAAGCGGCTGCTTTTAGAATTGATGCTCGCTGTTCGCGGCTCCAAGCAAATTTGATCCGACTTTTACTGAATCGAGTCGACCTGGGGCTAATCCTTGCTTGATCCTTCCTAATCCTTGCTAATCCTTGTCCGGCTCAATAGCCGCCGCTTTGATTCGTCCGCTATTGACGGCAGCCGTCAGTGCAGCAAAATCTTTTTCGGTCTGATCGGCGTAGGCGACAGCAAATTGCCCGATTGCTTTGTCAAATTCATCGTTGTTGCCGAGATATCCACTGATCACGGCTGCGTCTCCAGAACGAGCATGAGCACGGGCAAGAACCTGCCCCATCAGCTTGGCAATATCCACCATTTCTTTAGCGTCCCAGAACTGCGGCTCCAATTTTACTTTCGTATCTCTCAATTGACGAATGTAGAAATCTTTTCCTTCCTGGGACTGCGTCCAGCCAAGAAAGATATCACTGGCTGACTGCACGATGCGTTGACCTGCAACTACCCGTTCTCCATTATTTTCAAATGTGCTTTTTCCTACGTAGGCCTCAAGGACGGAAGGACGAGCCTCTTTTGCTTGAAGGAGAAGAGGTTCATCGTCTGGGGCAAGGAACAACAAGATACCGCAGGTGGTGCCGACGCTGCCGATGCCGACGACTTTGATGGCAAAATCCACCAGCTTGTAGCGATCGAATAGTCTCTGCTTGTCCCACTGAAGTGTACTGCGGTAATTTTTCAGTGACTCTTCAATACTCTTGTAAAAACTGTCTTCGTCAGCTTCCGGCGGGTGAAATATCAAGGGCGGATTGTCCTTAATTTTGTACGACTCACCACCGGTCTCGACAAGTTTTGGAAAGTAATAAAGTTGAATTGTCCGTTTCTTCGCTTTTTTCAGCTGGTCGGCTCGCCGTTTTTGCAGTTCGAGATCGCCTGTATTGGCAATCACACTTTCCCAGGGCACTTGCTCATACCAGATGTCCATGATGCTGAGCTTCGACATGGACGCCATCTTTTCTCTGTAACCTTCAACCACAGCCGCGGCAGCATTCACTTCCGCTTTCGGCTTCAGTCCATTGTCACGGCATGCCAGAACAAAGCTGGCTGCAAGACGTTTGATATCCCATTCCCAGGGCGCCGGTAAAGTCTCATCGAAGTCGTTGATATCAAAGACGACGTTTCTTTCAGGAGTTGCGAAGGCGCCGAAATTCATGAGGTGGCAATCACCGCAGGCCTGCACTTTTACTTTTGAATTGGGCGTGTAGGACAAATCACGGGCCATGAGGGCTGCCGCTCCGCGATAAAAGGTAAACGGCGTTTGCAACATACGCCCGTATCGAATAGGGATCAAATGCTGAATGCGTCCCTTATTGGATTCCTCGAGCATGTCGACCGGGTCCGGTCGATCCTTGGGAGCTTTCCACTCGCAGTGCGACTCGCGCGGAACAACCTCTCGCATCAGCTTTCCACGAATTCGCCTGTCGTCTCTCGGCGACACGGTATTGTCGTGCAAAAGGGCCATTTCTTCTTCTGACGGCTGCGATTTATGTGATCTGCCAGGCACCTTCGCCACTCCCCTTTTTGGAAACTACATCTATAAAGGACATACCCAGGCTATTCAATTCTTCGCCAAAATCTTTTGCACAAAAAAGTTCGTCTCGAAATGTTTTAGCACCCCACTCTACGGGGTTTTGCCCTTCTTGTGCGGTCCCTTTTTCTTCAAATCAACCATCATGTGAGTGCTGCGCATCAACGCGGCCGTTTCGCCATTTGAAGCAGTGACAACAGTGTCAACGACCGTCATTCGCCCTCTTCTGACTACCTTCGCCTCTGCAGTCAACGGGCCGACCGAGTCATTGGTCAGAAGATTGAGGCTGATTTGCACAGAGTAAGGAAATAGCTTGTCTTCGGCACCCGGATCTCCGGCGTGTGTACCGAAGATGGCCGCGGATGCAACTTCATCGGCAAGTACGGTGATTGCACCGGCATGAAAAACCCCAGTCGGCTGCATGACCTCATTAGTCAGAGGTAAATCACCTCGAGCGAAGCCATCGGCGACTTCGGTAATTTCTCCACCGACTGCTCCGAGCATATTCCATTTGTACTTTTTCTGAACAACACTCATCAACTTGCCTCCTTACCTTTTTTGGTGGAGACAAGTATCACACGGACTTTTCAGCTACTGGCTAAAAACCAGGCATTCCCATAGGAATTCCCATGCCCATGCCCGGCATACCGTACATGCCCATACCAGGCATCATGCCGCCCATCGGCATTCCATAACCACCCATGGGCATGCCATACCCGTAGCCACCTCCGTAGCCTCTGTTGTAGCCGTTGTTGCGGTTGGCCATCTTGTAAGCGGCTGTGGTGACCAGGAAGGATGCAGCGTATGGCGCCGCTACTTGCGTGGTCCTCTTCAGGATGCCGGCAGCCTTGCCGACCACACCTTTCATGCCGGGTCCCTTCGAAACTTCTCCGCGATAACCCGGATCCGGAACCGCATCCGGAACTTCCGGAGGAGGCGAATACTTGTCGAGTTCGTTGCGATTTTGCATGTGCCCTTTTTGAATTGCCTGTTCTTGCATTTCATATGGGCTGGGCTGTTGATAACTTTGCTGTGGCTGCTGTTGATACTGCTGCGGTGGCTGTTGGTATTGCTGCGGTGGGGCCTGTTGCTGCTGTTGCGGCGCACCTTGCATCTGCCCGGGAACAGCTTCGCTCACTCCAGCCTGATATGGCGCGCCCTGCTGAGGATATCCCTGAGGCGGATATGCGCCGGCGCCTGGATACGGCTGACCGCCATATTGCTGCGGATAGCCTGCTTGCATGGGAACGCCCTGCGGCGCGTAAGCCTGCGGAGGTCCGCCAGCCTGAGCCGGATAATAGTTAGCCGGAGTAGCCATAACAGGCTGCATCGGAACCAGTTGCTGTCCGGCGCCTGTCGGCAGACCTTGATCCTGTGAAGGATCGGCCATCACTGGGGCGGAAGAAGCAAGAATAAAAGACGTAATTAGTAAGGATGCAAGCGCGTGAAGGCGTTTTTTCATGGTTTTTAGTAACAGCGCACAAGGTGACTCGCTCAGAATAGGCCTCTATTAAATAGATGTCAAGGGAAAGTTAATGTAAAATCTGACCTCTGGTCCGACATCCCAAAACCCAACAGGCGCGGGTATACAGGTACTGAAATTTCAACCGATATCGGTTGAAATTTCAGTCCGACCAGACCATCGGGCAGCCAGATTTTTCGGGTTTTTAGTATTTTTGAAAACTCGAGTCGACTGTGTCCGCCCAGAGGTTCATTCCTCCGGTCAGGTTATAGACGCGGTCAAAACCACTTTCTCTCAAAAACTCGGCAATAACGCTGCTGCGGTTGCCGGCTCGGCATACCACCACGATTTCGTCCGTTTTTTTCGGCTCCAACTCATCAATCCTGTCGGTCAGTTCGCCCATCGGAATGTGCAGTATGTCCGGCAAAACAGAGATTTTGAGTTCGTGGGGCTCACGAATGTCAAGCACAACCAGCCGCTCACCCTGGTCGCGGCGTTTCTTGAGTTCCAGGGGAGTGATTTCAACCTTTGTTGTCGGTTCTGACAATCGCGTATCTCCGCTCGGAAAAATGTAAGTATAATCTCAACTCATGGGTCTACGGTATAGGAGTGATCATTGTGTCTGCACTGAATTTGGAAGAAGCTCTGAAACAAGTACTTGAGGACGACGGCAAGATTTCCAAGTACGAAGCAAAGGTCATCCGCGAGATTATCATGGCTGATGGTCACGTTTCTCAAGAAGAAAAGGATTTCCTCGAGAAGGCGCTGCGCGACAACAACTTCGATGAATCAGCATTCGAACTGCTTTCCGGCGTTCTTTTGAGATCACATCTCAAAGACTAATTGCGCAATTTTGAGTATTTGAGCGGTTGCAACCAGGATAAGTCTCCGCCGGCAGCAACTCAAGACCGTATTAATTCGCTGAATCAAAAGACAAAAGCGCCCGGCAGCCGGTTTACCAGCAACCAAAGCGCACAAAAAAATGAAAAGCTGCTCTAAGCGTCTATTCGCACGAGCAGCTTTTCCCTTCGTTTTTGGCACAATCGCAACATTCGCAGCAGCATTCGCATTTTGCGCAATTGCCGCAGCTTTCGTCATCACAACGTTTGCAATCGTCTCCACAATTGTCGGCCATAGAAGTATCGACCTCTTGAAACTCAACTGACTTCATCTTAGTGCCAAGACTCAATCCTGTCGAGGAGCAACTGAATCCCGCAGCTGTAGCCGGGCTTTTAGTCCTCGTCTTGAGATCGAACTCTAGCGAGATACCTTCTGCTTGTCCTCACTTTCAGCCAGCAACCTTTTCAAAACTGCTTGCGTAATATCGACTCCATGATCGAAGACTTTCTGTCCTCCGGCGTACAATCCTTGCCCGTCGACGACTAAATCGATATTGCGCGCTCGTGCTTCAGCTTCTGCCGCTTGCGCAACCTGGACCCGTACCGACAGGTTGGCGGATTCAACAAGTTGTGCCAAAGCCTCCTGTTTTGCCCTTACAACTGTTTGACCTTCTTGCTTGGTTTTCTCAATCTCGGCTGCCGGTCTTTTTTCTTCTCGCATTTTGATCAACCGGTTGTTCCAGGTCTCAACGTCTTTGCGCAATTGTGCTTCCGCATTGATGCGAATTGCCTCTGCATTGGAAACTTCAGGGATACCGGCGCGAATTTTGCCGAAATTGAAATATGCCACCTTCACAGTCAACGGCTCAGCGATCTTCTCCGGAACCGCGGCATTCGCGCCAAAAGCGGAAGATATGCCTGCGCTTCCCAAAATCAAGAAGACGGACGCTTTCCACACTAGGACATTACACTTTTGCCCATATTCGGCAAAAAGATTGAGTATCGTTTTTCGCAATAAAATCAGCATTGTTTTTCTCTCTTTGAATCGAAGAAATCTATTTCAATTTTTTCCCTATTTCAATAATTTGTCGTATTGCAATCCAAATACAGACTCAGGTGTAGGATCTCCGCCTAAATTGAGGAGAGACTTGTATTGTTTGTTGGTGGTCAGGTCTATCGACTGCCGTCTGAGATCCGCGGCATGTGAGCGCATGCGCTCAGCCGACACCGGATTTCTATCAGTTTGCGCACCGAGCTCAAACTGACCGGCGGCCTCAATTGGTCTTCCCTGCCGATCAAGTATCACACCTAGTGCATAGTGCATTTCAGCGTCCTCTTCACGCAATTCGAGAACTTTGCGCAACGCGGTTTCTGCTTGAGCAAGATCTTTTTTGCGAAAGTAAACATTTGCCAAGGCCATATGAGCAGATCGCAATGCCGGCATGATCGCAATAGATTTTTTCAGCTCGACTTCGGCATCATCTAGCCGGCCCAATTCCAAAAGAACTTCACCCCTGAGTTTGCGAGCCTCAGCCGAATCAGGCTTTTCCCTTAACACCCGATCGAGGTCGATAAGAGCACTGGGAAAATCTTTCTTCTTATAATCAAGAATTGCCAGTCCGATAAAAGCGTCAACCGGCTGTTCTTTTTCGGCGGCGGCCTTGCGAAGAAATTCCTCAGCGCGCACAAGATCGCCATCATTCATGTATAAAAATCCGATAGCGGAATAAATCGATGAATCCCGGGCACCCAATTTCATAGCTTGTTGAAACTCCCCAATCGCCTGCTTGTTATCGCCTTTGTTGCGCAACAGATTAGCCAGCATGACGTGCGCGTCCTTACTGCCAGGCTTAAGCTGGATGAGGGTTTTGCATACTTCTATGGCACGGTCAAGCTGATTTTTCTTGAAATACATATTGACCAAATTGAGATGCACTTCGTATGCATCAGGCTTTAACTGGCAGGCAGTTTCGAAAGCAGCGATGGCTCCATCGAGATCACCTTTGGAGAATAAATATTCGCCTTTCTCTTTGGCGCAGGAAAAAGTATCTTTGGCCATGGCGGCTTGATCCGCTATAGACAATACAACCAGCAAGGCTGTTGCCAAAAATCTGAATATCCGCGCTCGCGCCTTCACTCCCATAAGAGCCGCTCGGCCAGACTTGGCCCCATGCCGAAGTATTTTTGCAGCACTTCCGGCTTCGTTTCTGTTTCTACAATAAAACCAGGACTGACATACTTGTTCCATGAATCCTGAAAAGCATCTCGCCCTTTTTGCGATCTGGCCAGAATCCGCGGCACTATGTGATAGGTGGCAATTCGAGGTTGCGCTGCCCCTCGCAAATAGCTTTTGAAGAAAAGTCGTTTACGCTTCACTGAATCTTTTGACAGCCTGTCACCATCGGCGTATGGCAAAGCAAACTCATATTTCGGAATCAAGTACGGCTGACTTACCACTGGCGACATCAGCTCCTTAAACGCAGTAGTGAAAGTTTTGGAATGTCCAGGTTCGACGTCGTCTAGAAAAATGCGATAGCTGCCGTCGGAGCGCTTAGAAATTTTAATGCTTTCCTTCTGTACAGATTTCGGTAATTGTCGAACTCTCTTAAGTGCCGACAGCAGGGCAATTGCCATATCCTCGAGCGAGGAATCGACAGTGCCGGGCTCACAGACTTGCTCTTGAAAATTCGAAAAAAGTTGGCTGTGGCGCTTGAACGCCAAAATCATGGCTGCCGCAAAAGGCAGGGCGGCCAGTAGAACGGGCAGGCCCCAGAATGCACCGCCAAGTCCGACGGCAGAGGCCGTAAGGAAGCCAATGGCTGCATGCTCGACGTAGACTCCAGTCAGTGCGGCGCGCATTTCTCTGGCGTGATCTTTGTAACCGGCATTGCGTTTCAAATAAGCCGGAGTCAGATTCAGCTTTCTCAAGGACGTCAATTCCACACAACCGAGGGTGCGATTGTGATAGGGCTTGCCCACTTTCCACAAGTCATAAATTTGATCGCGAACCAGAGCCCGCTTCAGCATTTCTGTGTTCAAATCGACAGCCGACGCAAAAACCTCGGCAGGAGTAAGTTCCGAAAATGACGGATGCACATGCCCGACACCACATTCAATCTGCCCGTCGTCGGCAATTCCGTAATAGCCGTCATGTTTGCGCACAAAACGCTGGTAATCGTTGAGGCCTTTTTCCAGAGACGGTGCGATGCAAATAACATCCCAATTGTTTGCGACCTTTCTTCCGCCCAGCGGATCTTTAGTATGTATGCGAATTGAGCGCCCCCGCAATTGTTTCACCGAAACAGGCGAGGTTGTCGTAGTCAAGTCGATCAACGTGTTTAAAGACTGACTGTCCCAGCCTTCTCCAAACAGTCCACGAGTTCCGATCAAACACTTGGTGATTCCTAATTCAAAAATCTCAGTGGCAACAGCCACATACAGACGGGACTGCCAATGAGTGGTATTGGCACTGATTTCCACGTACGGTTCCTTCTCGTCGTCATCGGCAACAAGCTGCACATCATGTCCATCGCGCTTCAGACATTCTTCGAATACTTTGACAAATTGATCTTTGATCCGCCTGTCGACAAGAACCAGAGAACCAGTAATCAGACAAGGATTCAAAACCGCCGAAATCGGAGCGGCAAGCAGCGTACGCAAAGTCGCTACAGCACCTCCCGCCTCTGCATCAAGCACACCCTTCAATGACTTTACGGATGTGGCCGACATCCGTTCAAAATCAGTGACGACTACCGCCCGCAATCGATCTTGCAAACTTGCATATTCAGTATCAAGAATTCGGCACACCGCGTGCGTCTTGCTGCGGCTGAATGCCAAAACGCGATCGATAGGCGATGCTGTTTTGCGCAGACCCTGCTCGGTGATGGCATAGCCAAGTTTTCGCATGGAAGTACGAACCTGGTCGTACAGCTCATGATCCTTTTTGTTCTGGCTCACCTTCAATCTGTGCGACGCAAAATCTTCAAGAATCATCATCCAGTCGTCAATGGTCGGTGATTGAAGCAGCTCTTCACTTACTCGAATATTGCCTGGAAATGGACGTCCTGTCTTGGAGAGAAAACGATAAAGAGCCGAGGCGAATTGAGGACGCAAATGAACAAAGCTTCTGAAGCTACCTGTATCTTTGTCATACGAAGTCTCGTTCAAACGACTG
The DNA here is from genome assembly GCA_044228145.1 of Obscuribacteraceae bacterium (SeqCode). Classification (GTDB taxonomy): domain Bacteria; phylum Cyanobacteriota; class Vampirovibrionia; order Obscuribacterales; family Obscuribacteraceae; genus QKMZ01. The sequence goes on along the minus strand of JBGAVL010000094.1, from coordinate 6,805 downwards.
AGCACCCACTCCGTCAGCGGTGGCACGGAAGATTCGGAAGATTCGGAAGTTTGCGAGGTTTGGGAAGTTTGCGGCTGCTCGATGCCGGCGAGATCCGATATGAGGCGATGAAAGTCGATGTGCTGTGATTCAAGAAATTGGAACTCTTTCTCAGTCGGCTGAGTGAAAAGAACCAGGTCCTGAAAAGGCGCCAAACCACCTTCTTTAACCAGCGCGGGAGTGGGCACCTGATAATCGATTTCGCCGACCAGAGACAGATAGCGATTTTCCTGAAGTTTCGTTTTACCTTCCGGTGGCGTTCCGGTCAACCCGATCACGATAGGGTCGTCCAGATGCTTGACTAAAAGACACATGATTGCTGCCCAGTAGTCTGTCAGGTGATGGCACTCATCGAAAAGAACCAGGCGAACTTTCTGACGGCGCAGCGCTTGAAGCAACTGAAATGCGTTTTTGTGCAGAACTTCCTTCAAGTCCATCACGTCGGCAAGCTTCTTGCGAAGCCGGCTTACATGCCTGGATATTTCGCGATTGTATGCACTTTGATTGTTCTGCATCAAATCGAGAATTCTCAGTTCGGCCTCTCCTGAAGAAATCGACCTTCCTCTGGCAATCTCTTGCGACCAATTCTGGTGCGCCAGTTTCTCCAGATACTCCTGTTCTTTGCCCGGCGTCGAAAGGACTTGATAGGTGAGCACCGTGATTGGCTTCAGCGGTTGGTCTTCATGCGTGCCGAGAATATCTGTCAAGTTGAGCATGCCCGTCAGATGATCGGGAATGAACAAATCGAGCTTCTGCCCCCACTGAGATTGAATGGTCGTATTGGGCGCAAGAATCAGTGCTGGCACTTTCAGAGTGCTTATCAATTGCAAGCCGATGATGGTTTTGCCGGCACCCGGAGGAGCCACAATATGCAGCTGTCTTTCGCCGCGTTCCATCTTGATTTTGACCAGCTCGAGAATCTCTTGCTGATACCGCCTGAGCGGATGCCGAAAAGCGAGCTCTCTTAAAGCAGGCGGAGTTTCATCAATATCGGTAAATTGATTGTCGATAGCCGATGCCGCCAAATTTGGCAGCGACGATGACGTCGGATTGTTAGTCGTAAATTTTGCCACTCCAGGCACTTTCCAGGGCGGCCATAAGGCGCTCCAATAGGCTTAAAGATACGCTATTTCAATAGACAAGGCAACGAAATCACAAACCCTCTCTCTACCAGAGTCGAATATAGTTTTTAGATGTTAGTTGCTTATTCAATATATACTCAATGTCTATCTTTTTAGGTAGGGTATAACCTTGGGTATTGCATCAGTGACCCGGAGAGCAAACATGTCCGACCAACATCCCTTCCACATAGCCAAGTCCCTCGAATATGGCTGGGATGTGCTTTCAAGGCGGTGGGTGGCCCTGGTTTTGTGGACAGTAATCCTCTGGATTCCGCACGCCATGATCAATACGGCGTCCATGATCTTCGCATTCGTCGCAGAGGACCACCAATCACCCTGGTTTTTGAAAGTGATAAGCGTGGCGGTCAACGTCATCACACTTATGCTCTACACTCGTGTTGTGTTGCTGTGTATGGATGATGATCCGGCAGGAATTGGTGATGTACTTTCCGGATTTAAGTTTCTCATCCCATTTAGCATAGCCAGCCTGCTCTTTTTCCTTGCTGTCTTAGTTGGTTCGGTCGCGCTCATCGTGCCTGGCATTTACATTGGTCTGGCTACGGGCTTGTACAGCTTCCTTGTGGTCGATCAATTCATGGGCCCAATTGAGGCTCTGAAGAGAAGTTTTCATATCACCAAAGGGCACTTGCTGCAGCTGGCCTTTCTCTACTTTGTTCTCAGTATGGTCATTTTCGGCGGGTTGATTTGCTTCGTCGTGGGAGTGATTCCGGCTTCAATAGTGAGCACGATAGCTCTTGCCGACGTATATCGCCGTCTCGACCAGGCTTATGACCAGGTGGATACGGGCGAAGATTCCGGCAGCCGAGATCAGAAGGACGACGAGTCTGAGCCGGAAAAGGAAATCGCCGGATAGAGCAGGGTTTTGCCGGTCAGCCTTTAGTGGGGTACAGAGGGTGAGCCCGAAATCACCCGCGTTTCGTACTTTTGAGTGATGCGCGTTTGCCTGCCTTGATGCCATATTGGTATGGGAAAGGGCTTGGGCGAACATATAAAACGTTTGTTTAGTCGGTTGACAGTCATTTTGACTGCCACCTGTCTTGAGGTTGCAAGATGAATACTACGAGAGGATTTGAGGTCGAAGAGAACCGCGCCAGCGATCAAATCACCGTCCTGGTGGTTGAAGACCAGGAGGTTCTACGTCTGGGTCTCAATCTAACCCTTCAGTACATGCGCAATATTCAAGTTGTTGGTCTTGCCGTCGATGGTCCCAGTGCAGTTCAAAAGGCACTGGACTTAAAACCGCAAGTGGTGCTCATGGATATCGGTTTGCCTGGCTTCGACGGCATCGAGGCGACCCGCCGCATCAAAGAGCAACTGAATACCCGCGTCATGATTTTAACCAGTCATGAAGAAGATAAATCCATTTTTGCAGCACTGGCAGCCGGTGCCGATGGATACTGCTTGAAAGATATCTCCAGTGCCAAATTGAACACCGCAATCAATTCGGTTGCCTCAGGCGCTGCATGGCTCGATGATGATATCGCTCGGCGTGTTTTGCACTCGGCAAAAATGGCCGATCCGCATATTACCAGCGAAAGAATGGCAC
>JBGAVL010000094.1:0-4068 GCA_044228145.1 Obscuribacteraceae bacterium (SeqCode) | reverse complement strand
GTCGGAAAGCGAGCTGAAAGTACTGGCTTTGATTTTGGAAGGCGCCACCGCCGACGAAATCGGCGTGCAAGTAGGACTTAAGGACAATGAAGTTCAGTCTTATCTAAAGAAATTGATTCAAAAGGTCTCCTGGTCGGGCTCCAACATGCCCACCACCAAAATCTCTCGTCAGGCAAAAAACTCTCAAGAATTCAAAATATCGAAAATCTGTACCAAGTGCCGCGTCCGATTGGGAGAGGAATTCACGCGTTGTCCGTACGACGGAAGCGAGATGAAAGAAGACGGATTGATTGGCAGCGTTTTTGCCGATAGATACGAAATACTGGCACTGTTGGGCTCCGGCACCAGTGGGGCAGTTTATAAAGCCCGCCATCGTTACATGCATAAATTGGTGGCAATCAAGATTATGCACCTGGAACTCATTTCCGACATAGCGCTGTTAAAACGATTCCGCCAGGAAGCTGCGGCTGCCAGTTCTCTCAATCATCAAAACATAGTCAATGTAATCGATTTCGGACTTTCCCCCGAAGGTCAAGCCTTCATGATTATGGACTATCTTGGCGGAAAAAGCCTTGATGAATTGATATTCGAGAACAAGCTTCTGCACTGGAAATTGGCTAGCGATATATTCAAACAAATCTGCAGCGGGCTCGGCCATGCGCACAATAACAATATCATTCACAGAGATTTGAAACCAAGCAATGTGCTTGTAGTTGATTTTGACCAGGACGATGTGTCTGTCAAACTCGTAGATTTCGGAACAGCCAAACTGGTCACTCCTGAAGCACAGGGAGCAGGTCTTACCGTACCTGGCCAGGTCTTCGGCTCTCCCACCTACATGAGTCCCGAGCAATGCATGGGATTGCCCCTGGAAGCGAGTTCTGACGTCTATTCGATGGGTACTCTCATGTATGAGACTCTCGTCGGACACCCACCTTTCACGACTGAAAATATCGTTGAAGCAATGTACAAACAAGTGAATGAAGAATGCCCACCCCTTGCCGGCGCAGCGGCAAAAGCAGGCGTGGTTATCGACAATCGCTTACAGGCGATCGTCACCAAGGCATTGCGCAAGGAAAAGTATCAAAGACATCAGTCAATGCAGGAATTGAGAAGGGATCTTGATGGGCTCGATCTGTAGGTTTCATTTGTATGTCTATATCCGGTATGGAAAGATCACCCACTGCTAATCCGGCAATCCCTGTTGCTGCTGGCAAATCGAATTTTCGCCGCCAAACTGCATTCGTTTCTTTGCTTCTGGTTGTTTACACAATCTGGATCGGATTGCTCCTGATTGGTCACACAGTTCTATTTGAGTACGAACTGACAGCCGGTCCCCTATCGAATTCGAAACGCATTTTTCCCGATAAAGGTTCGGTCCAACTTACACATTCACGGCAGAATCTAATTCTATTTCTGCATCCTGCCTGTCCCTGCTCTGTTGCCACTGTGGACGAATTTCGCGATCTTATGCGCCAGGGTGAAAAGGACTCGGTCGGAACAGTTGTTTTCTTCATGCCACACGGAAAAGAAGGCGAGTGGTCCATGCTGCCAATCATCACGAGCGTGAGAAGAATTCCCAATGTTTCAATTTTATTCGATGCAGACAGCTCTCAGGCGGATCTGTTCGGCGCCACCACATCCGGTCATGTGTTCCTTTATGACGGCAGAGGCATCCTCCAATTCTCGGGTGGAATCACCGGCTCTCGCGGACACACAGGTGACAACCAGTACTTCGAATTGGCTAAAAAGACAATTCTCTGTAAAAGTCCCAAGTATACTACCACACCTGTTTTCGGCTGTTCATTGAGAGGGCTACAGTGAGCATCGATCGCATTGAGCAACTAAAATTGCACGGAGAAGTCGCCGAACTGATCGACAAAAAGGCGTGCGCGATTTTCGACAAAGTCATCTTTCAAAACTATGCGCAATGCGATCAGATGTTTGCAGTACTGCTGTTCATTGAATGGTTGGGCGGGGTTCTGACTGCACTTCTGGTCTCGCCAACTTCCTGGGAAGGAGTAAATTCCAACACTCACATCCATGTCATTCTTTCGATCTGGCTGGGCATGGCGATAATTATCCTGCCGATCGCCCTGGCTTGGTTTTACTCAGGCACCGCTATGACCAGACAAACAATCGCCGTCGGTCAGATACTAATGGCCGCGCTGATTATCCACCTCACCGGTGGGCGGCTGGAGACGCACTTCCTGATTTTCGGATCACTCACTTTTCTGGCCTTTTATTCCGATTGGAAAGTTCTTGTCACGGCCACTGTTTTGACCGCAGTCGATCACATTCTCAGAGGAGTGTATTTACCCTTCTCTGTTTATGGAGTCACCTATGCGGAACCCTGGCGCTGGGTAGAGCATGCCAGCTGGGTCTTGTTCGCTGATGTTTTCTTGATCAGAAAGTGTGTCCTCGACATGCGAGAAAAAAGACGAATTGCAGAAAGGCAAGCGCAGATGGAATTGACCAACGAAATCATCGAAGCGCAAGTAGTCGAAAGGACAGATCAGGTCAAACAGTCGGAAGAGAAATTCCGCAATCTTTGCATCTCCGTACCCACAGTAATTTTTGAATCGAATTCGAGTGGCGGCTGGGAAGTAATTGGCTTGCCCTGGTTTCAACTGACGGCCTCTCCCATTGAAAAAGCAAGAGAGTGGTGGAATCTTGTCATTGAAAGCGAGAGAGAGAAAACGCTGGAAAGCTGGAAATTATCCGTCCAAGAGGGCAGTGAATGGTCGCACGAATTTCGTATTCAAACTCTAACGGGCGTCACAAAATGGGTCAGAGCAAAGGCTGTCCCTCTTACAGGAAAGACAGAGGCGGACAGACGCTTAATCGGCACGCTCGAGGATATTACCGACCGGAAGAACGCAGAAGAAAACAACCGCCGGATGCTTTTAATGAATCAGCGCGACGACTTCATGGCTATGTTGGCTAATGATTTGAAAAATCCTATTGTCGGCGCCAATCGGATTTTGAGACTGATGACTGAAGGAAGATTGGGTAAACTTGCATCCGAGCAAGAAGAGATATTGAGCAAAATTGTCGACGGCAACAATGAATTGTTGCGCATGATCCAGCACATAACTTCTGTGTATAAATACGACAGAGACTCTGAGACTCACACTTTCGAACAAGCCAGCATCAGCAGCTTGATAAAAGATTGCGTAGACAAATTTCAGGTTAAGGCAATTGAAAAACGCATCAATATCGAGCTTGACCTGAGCGACGGCGGTGACGTCAATGTAAACGGAAATTGCGATTCGATTAGAGTAGTGATTCAAAATCTGCTCGACAACGCTTTGAAGTTCATGCCGGAAAACGGCACTATCGTCCTAAAAGCATTTCGCCAGGGAGACCATGTAATGTTCAAAGTGAACAACAGTGGTTCATTTATCGAACTCGACCAGAGAAGCAGACTTTTCGAGCGACCCATGACTGGTGAAGACAAGGGCAGCAGTTATTTGCCGAAGGTCGGTCTGGGGCTATATATGTGCAGGCAAATTGTGGACGCCCATAAAGGCAATATCTCCTGTGAATCCGATCGCCAGGGCACCACTTTCACAGTATCGTTACCACGCGACCTTTCAAGCCAGAACAAACCCTGACCAAGCCGGCATAAAAGTTTCCAGACGCCTGAGTTCGGTGTATGGGCAAATTAACTGACGGCATGAATCTCCAGGTCAAACCCGGCAAGTGCATCAGTCTTATGGGTCCTATGGCATCGGGCAATTCGACCCTAGCTTTGGTCTTGCAGAAAGAATTCACTTCCTCGATCTCAAACTCAGTTCTGTGACAACCGGCAAATGGTCGGAGCCGACATTCGGTCCGTTGTATCGTTTCACAGTCGAAAATTCAGAGCTGAAAAGACAGTGATCGATACAGAAGAGAGGCACGAGGTGAAATGTACTCCAGGACGGATGATAGCCAAATCCTTTCTCCGAGTCGCGCAGCCTCCCATCTCGCTGCAACTTATAGAAGAAGTACGACCATGGTGTGCAATTGAGATCCCCGGCCACAATAACCGGCTCATCTGTGGACGAAGCATCCTTTGCAATA
>JBGAVL010000093.1:0-18515 GCA_044228145.1 Obscuribacteraceae bacterium (SeqCode) | reverse complement strand
CGTAAGGCGGCCCGTTGCCAACGTAATTTCCATTGACGCATTTTTGGAAGTTTTCTGCTGCAAGTTGATAGCGGCGCTTCGCTTCATTACCTTCCTTGGCTTTCGCCGCGGCGTTGCCTGCTGCTAGGTGTGCTGCTGCAAGTCTAGAACGGTAAACAGCGTGTTCCGGATTTGCTTTCAGTTGCGACTCAAGACCTGAAATTAAGGCATCCAAGTTCTTTATTGTTGCTGCATAGTCGTTGCTCTGACTGCTTTTGCGCGCAGCTTGCATGTGCGAATAAGAAAGTTGATTGAGAAGTGCTGGATCGTTTGGTTTTAACTTCAGCGCCTCTTCCAAATCCTTGGTTGCTTCATCAAATTGCTCAGTTGAGAAATAAGTCATTGAGCGCTGTTTGTACCCGCGAATGTTTCCTCTATCTACTTCTATTGCTCTGGAATAGCTTTCAATGGCTCCTTTGTTATCGCCGTTTTCTCTGAGCATTTTTCCCAATTCCATTTGAGCATTGAAGCTCTTTGGATTTGCGTTAACCGCCTCGCGTGCCGCTTTCAAGTCCCGTTCAATTGCAACTCTGCGCTCTGTTGGATCCAGAATGGACACGTAGTCAATTGTTATGTCGGGATCCAGACCTACGCCTGCTTGCATTTCTGCACAGGCGGTTAGAACGGACAAAGGCAATAGTGCAAGGAGGAGGCGCCTAAGGTTCATATGCTTGAGATTCCTTGAAATCGGTCTCTAGGCCGGCGATTGCTTCTTAAGCGCTGCCAATTCCGCCTGGGCGGCGTCGGCTTCTGCTGACATGCCGGCGGCGCGCAGTACGCCATCGTAGGTTGTGTAGACCATCTTGCGTGTGATCGGCTCTACTGTTTTCGACCATTCGACTACTTCGGCAAAATAGAGCCTGCACTTGTCCATGTCTTTGAAATGAGTTCCGTACATTTTGGCGAGATTCATCAGACTCATTTTGTACTCGAATGAGTCCTGACCGTGTTTCGCCAGCATTTGCTGCGTGTCGTTAGACAATGCAGCTTCCAGCTCGGGCAGCCTGTTTTGTTTCACCAGCAAGCGCTCTAAATCATTGAAGGGTGATACCGGCTCACGCGCCAGTCGGTCTGAGAATTGCCAACGCAGTTGCAGCGCCTCTTTCAGCAATTGCTCGCAGTCGGCGTACTCGTCCAGAAGCCGCAGCAACGCTGCCAGGCTGCACTGGCTGTAGTAAGCATTGACAGGGTCCTGGCGCTGAGTAGCGTCGGCAAGCGCCTGGCGGTAAAAGTCTTTAGCTTCGGCGTACTTGCCGCCGCGCGCCGCTGATTCTGCGTTGGCTGTAAGCGTTTGCCAGGATTCGGTCATGGCGTTTTTCCTCTACACCCGTACCTAGTTCTTATGCCCGGTCGCTGAAAAAGCACTACCACTATTGGCTAACTGTTGCAACAGCGCCGAGCCAGAGGCTATTAGGCAATTTCATCTCCTGTGGTTAGCGAGGCCCCCTGAGGTGTTAGGCGCTTCAGGTTCTGTTATGGAAGCGCGTATGTTTTTACATCGGTCTTGATACTGCGGGCAAACGTAGAAGAGAGACAATGAAAGTAACAATAAATTGGAACTGTGCGGCACCGGCTGCGTCTTCATGAGTCGAATCTCTGCGGACACCCGGGCATACCTGTGGGCGGAAACAAGCATGCAAAATAACCTAATTCAAGAAGCAGCAAATGAGCTGCTGTACGAAGCGCGTAAATCCGGCGACCTCCTGATGAAACTGCGCAACGGGGTCGGTGACTTCGTCAAAGCAAAGCGCGCCTACGTTGACAATGATGAAATGAGGGAGACATACCTGGCAGGGTTGGAACACCTTCTGGCGGAAGGAAAGGTTCAACAAGCCCTGGGATCGAGGGATATGACGGTGTTTCGTTTGACCGATGCCGGACGAAATTCGAGGTGCACACGCGAGAGCGCTCGTGCGGAGTTGCTGGAGGCTGTCCGAGCTGACGGCTTTATCGCCAAGGTTCATAGCGTCGACGGTGAGTACCTGCAATGCGGAACCAGGGTATTCTCCGAGCTGGAGGAAGAGCGCATTATCTACCTGGAGGCTTTCTGCGACTTGCTGCAGCACGGGTATGTCGAGCCTACGAGCGAAACGAAAGAAATGTCTCTGTATTGCTATGCCAACAAATCGCCGCTCAAACGTGCGATTTGAGGCAGCGCCATCCGTTAGAATATTGCCGTTGAGCACTCATGGTGATTAATTGGCGATATCAAATTCGAACTCGAACGACTGCGTACTTGTAGATCTGGATGGCACGCTTGCAGATTGCGCCCATCGAATGCATTTCATTGAGAGAAGCCCGAAAAACTGGAAAGGTTTTCTCGATCCATTTCTTGTTGCGGAAGATCCGCTTATCGAGCCGGTCGCCAGAGTCGTCCGCTCGCTTAGTGAAACCTATCCGATTATTTATGTTTCCGGTCGCACAATCAATCTATACGATACTACAAAGGATTGGTTGCACAAACACGGGTTCTGGACCGAGCCATTTTTGCTGTTCATGCGTCCCGCCCAGGACTTCCGCAGCGACGTAATAGTAAAGCGCGAACTGCTCCATAAAATTCGCAAAGCATGGAATCCCTGGTTGGCGATTGACGACCGTACCAGTGTTGTACAAATGTGGCGCGATGAAGGTATAACCTGCCTTCAGGTCAGTGATGAAACGGACTGATGAAGCTTTAGTCCGCTTTCTTTGCCGCAGAAATCGGTTCTGCGTTTGGCTCTTTGATCTTAAGGGTGGCTCCGTCTAAACTGCCAGTTGGTGTTTTGGCAGCAAGTGGAATCCGAAACCAGAAAGTGCTGCCCTCACCTTCTTTGCTGGTGGCGCCGATAGTGCCCTGGTGCGCTTCAATAAGTGACTTGCAAATAGTAAGTCCCAACCCGCTGCCTTTCTTTTCTGCTTCGTCACTGCTATCCACCTGGTGATAGCGCTCAAAGATCTTTTCCTGCTCGCCGGCGGGCATGCCGCGCCCCTGGTCTTTTACTTCAAAAAGAATATCGTCTTTGGCTGGTGTTGTTGATACCACAATTTTGGAGCCGTCCGGAGAAAATTTGACTGCGTTGGCGATCAAATTTGTCAGTACGCGTATGATGCGCTCCTCATCGCAATTGACATCAAGGTTTGCCGCGTTTGTCTCAATTGTGATCTTGCGGGCGTCCGCACTGTGCTGAATGAGTTCTACCGCTTGCGAAATCATAGAGGCGTCTTCAGTTTCCTGCATATTCAGATTGAATCTGCCGGATTCAATCTTGTCGATATCAAGCAAATCATTGATTAACTGGATCAGTTTTCCAACCGATGAGTCGGCGCGGGCGATCATGTTTTTCGCTTTGTCGCTGGAATTGTCCATTGATCCGCTGTGCAGAAGGTTGAGTGTGAGCTGCAAGGAAGTGAGAGGAGAGCGCAGATCGTGTGTGACCATCGCCAAGACTTCTTGCTTCGATCGCTCTGCCTCTTGCAGCGCACGGGAAACCGCATGGACAACGTCATCCAGCATTGCCAGCTCATCGGCGCCGTCCAGACGGCTGGGAATTTCCCTATTGGCCCCCAGAGCAACAATATTTTTTGAGAGCTTGTTGAATCGCTTTGATGTTCTGGAATTGAAATACAGCAACAAAAAGATTACAAGAGAGATGTTGACGGTGAGCCCGCCATAGACAATTGAATTTACCCACATTCTTGTCTGTGCTTCCAGTTTTTCATGCGCGGCTGTCTTTTCGTCTTGTTTGGCGACGAAGCGATCGTTGAGCTGACTGAGGGTTTTCGCCTGTCTCGATATCCTGTAAACGGCGTAGCGTTTGCCTGCTTCGTCACCAGATTCGAAGACTCCTTCAGTGTCTTTGAAGAGCTTGAAAGACTCGTCTAGTTGCTGCAACATGAGCTGCATTTCGGGCTCGGACATCTTGCCGTTTTCTGAGGATTGCAATTTTTCAAGCGCTTCTTTGCGTTTGCTTAACTCTAGAAGCGCCGTCTGAAAGTTTCGTTTAAATCCTTCCTCTTTGCTGAATTGATAAAATCCCATCGCGGTTCCCACTCTCAAGAGGTTCAGAATTAGAGAGTTTGCGGCAGTCATGAGTTTTCTGGAATGGGCTTCTGCCTCAAATTGTTTTTCCAGTTGATAATGTGCAATAGTGAGCGCGCCGACAAAAACCAATTGCGAAACCAGCGCCGCGGCGATAACAAATGTCATCTGCTGGCTGAGGCTGTATTTGTTCGGATTGAATTTCATTCGGCTGTTGGCTTGAATTATGTCAAGAGTGATGAAAGCCTGAGAATGTGTAGATTGGCAGCCTGTTTGTGTGGGAAGATAACCAGGGCAGGGAGACAGATCGTCAAGAATGTCGAAAATCTTACTGGTTGAAGATGATGACCTGGTGTTGGAGGCTGTTGCCGACACACTGGAGACCAACAATTTTGTGGTCGAAAAGGTGCGAGACGGGCAGGAGGCAGCCGACCGCCTCAAGCTATATTCCTACGATCTGGCTATTTTAGACATTGGGCTGCCCAAGATTAATGGGTACGAAGTTTGCCGCAACTACCGGGCCGCCGGCGGAATCACGCCAATACTCATGCTTACGGGTAAAGGTGAAATAGAGGATCGTGTCTCCGGATTGGATGCCGGGGCCGATGATTATCTGCCGAAGCCGTTTCACATGCGCGAGCTTGTGGCTCGCGTACGCAGTCTTTTGCGCCGCCCTGCCGGGTTGCTCGGCGATGTTCTCTCTGTGCGCGGAATTAGCCTCAATCCTGCCACGGGAAAGGCAACTAGAGACGGCGTCGAAATCGATTTGCTGGCCAAAGAAGTGGCTCTCATGGAATTTCTCATGCGTCACAAAGATCAGATTTTCAGCGTTGACGATTTGCTCGATAAAGTCTGGCATTCAGAATCAGAGTCGTCTGAAGACGCAGTCAGGCAGTGTGTGACGCGCGTAAGAAAGAAATTGGATGTGGATGGAAAACCCTCGATAATCACAACAGTGAAAGGGATGGGTTATAAGGTTGACAGCACATTGTCGTAGCAAACAGCTGGTTTTGGCTTGCATCGTCGCAACTGCGCTTCCGTGCGGCGGCAAAGAAGCTGAAAAGTCCAAAGTTGGCTCGGCTGATGTTGCCGCATTCTACGGCTCGCAAGTCGGCCGTTATCGCAAGAGTGGGCAATTTCAGAAGGCACTGGACGCGTGCAATCAGTGGATTGCTCACTCTTCAAATGGCTACCCGTACTTCATTCGCGCTGATATTCATCACAGAGGGGGCAACGACGAGCAAGCGCTTAAAGACTATGGCAATGCAATAAAGCTTGAGCCGAAGAATTTTGTCTATCGTGACAGCCGAGGCCGATTGCTTGAGCGGCTGGGGCGCTTCAAAGAATCATTTGCCGATTACGATTACATGGTCAAAAAACAAAACGGTGATCCCAAAGGACAATTGGGTAATCGCGCTGTGATCAGTTATCGAATGGGCAACTGGAAGGCGGCTATACAGGACCTGGATAAAGTGTTGAAGGACAATCCTGACCCATTCTTGCTGTTTGTAAGAGTCAATTGTTATATGCAATTGAATGAGAGAGACAAAGCACTGAAAGACATCGATCGGTTCTTGCTGAGTAAGCCGAAGGAAGTTAAATTTCTCGTTTTTCGCTCACAGATCATGGAGGAAAAAGGCAATCTTTCTCAAGCTCTCATCGCCCTGGATAAGGCGGTAAAATTCAGTCCATTCAATCCGGACCTGCGCGTGCGGCGCGCAACTTTGCTGAAAAAAATGGGAAGGCATGCACAAGCCGAGCAGGACCTTCAGGAATCCAAAAAACTAAAAGAGTTGGAAAAGCTCCCAACTCAATGAGCGTGTCATCCTGGTGTCAGCTTTGAGTAATACAAAGAGAGCACAGCCAGTCCTCATCTTCTTACTTCGAGCAAATGACTTTCCAGACTCAATTTTCACCTGTGCCGGTACTTGCATCCGGCCAAGACGCACCTGCGTACAAGCCGGTTGTAGAGGACAGAACTGCCAGCCTGAGAGCGCTGTTGATATCGCTTTGTACCGAAGATTGGAACGGTTTTCTAGCAAGCAAGAAAAAATTGACTTGTTATTCAACAGCAGAGATATGCGCAGAAGCGTCATTTTTGCTGGAGAAAAATTCGCGCAGTTTTAAATTTTTATCGATGGTTTCTCACCAATCGTTCTTTTCCGATTGGGAGTGCGAACATCCGAAAATTCAGGTTGTTTTGTTCGGTGCGTTAGCAGTTTTTTCCATCAACAAAACCACCAGGGAAAATTCCTTCCATCGGGTTGCCAGAGCAATGAGAAAGGAGGCTCTTACGCAGCAAAATTCATGTAAGCCGATGAAGCTGCGTTTGCGGGATTGCCATCAAATGATCGCCCAGTTCATGATTGATTACGCCAGGGTCAGTGACGCCCATAGCTCTATTGTCTTGACCGCACTGACTGAGGGTGAGGTGACAGGTTGCGGGCATTTGCCGTCGCAACAAGCGATTGCTTTGAAAAAGAAGCTAGAGCGCGGGCGATAATTCACCTGTCGGGCCAAGATCATGTGAGCAATTCTGTCAAGGGCCGCAGGTGTTTTGAAGATTACAGTATTTCTTTTGCATGCTGGGTATAACCAATCTACGACAGATGGTCTGTCGTTTTAGTAACATGTCTTGGTTTGGCCTGCCGGCGCCCGCAAGGTGATGGCAGGCTTTTCCATTTCGGGTTTTTGAACGTCTGAAGCGGCGTAGTTAATGAAGTGCGCGAGCCCGCTGCTGAATGTTGCAGATCGGTGCTCTTAATAAGGTGAAGAGCGCCAGCGCAGCGAGCGAACAGTGTCTGGAATATTGATCTCTCACTTTTTACATGCCATACCAAACGGTAACCAAGGAAATGTTGAGAACGATTAATTGCGCAAGGATTAAATTGCAATTGATTTTGAAGTGCGAGAGATCCGTCTGGTGAAAACGTTCAGATTGCAAAAAGCGTTCCCGATGCAGCCTTTATCTGTTGATTTACAGGTGCGCTGCGTGTCAGTTTCAATCACTTGTTTTTTCCAGAACCGTAAAGGGAGCCTTTCGCTCTAGCCGATAAATTTCCCTAACCTAGCGGCCAGCGCATACGCCTTTCGTAGCGGCGTACTGTATGCGTCAAAACAAGGTGCATTGCATGCGCCTTCGTAGTGGCAGCGCCAGGTAGCGACGCATCACATGCGCCTGACTGCTCGCGATTCGGCGCGGATTTGGCAGTAGCCTATCGCGGCTGCGAAACGTTCCTTTTGCACGTTCGTGGAAGACTCACCCCTTAACGATGAATGGAGGTCGCATGACCTTTACCGAACCGTACTACCTTGGCTTGATTGCGCTATTGGTGCCGATGTTGTGGTTGGGCCACCGACGCAGAAACGCTGTCGGGCATTCGCAAGCGGCAATTCACGCGCATGTGTCGAGCCGGTCCTTCCTGCGTCACCTGACGTCGTTTTTCCTCTGCCTGTTCTGGATTTCTGCTTGCGCCGCGCTGGCTCGGCCGGTTCTACCGCAAGTGGCTCAGAGGCAAACGATTCAAACGCGCGACATCATCATACAGGCGGACATCTCCGGATCGATGCAAGAACCGATTGAGGGGCTCCGTCCTTCGTTTTTCGCGCCGCCCCCGACGGCAGGAAGTCCAGTTGTCCCGACGCGCATCGCGGCGGCCCGTGTTGCTGTGATTGATTTCGTTCACGAGCGGCAGGGCGATCGGGTGGCGCTACTTTTGTTCAACGATGAGTCGTTCTACAGTTGGCCACTCAGTCGTGATCTCGACGTGGTGGTGCGCAGAGTAGAACACATCGACCGCTACGTTTCCGGTGGCACTAATTTCGACGGGCCAAACGGTGCGGTTCAGGGTGCCATCAATCACTTCCGTGAAATGAGCGAAGCTGAGACGCGCGTGCTGATTCTCGTCACCGACGGTGAAGCTTACATGGAGCGCGAGCGCGCAACTGCGCTGGCGCGCCAGCTCACTGAGCTGAACATTCGAGTCTATGTGCTCGGAGTCGGACCCGGATGGGTCGACAACGCACGGCTGACTCAGGACTTGCGCCAACTTGTCGAGTCGGTCGGCGGCACTGTCATTCCCGTAGGCAGCGATGCGCAAATGCGCGCAGCGTTTGCCACCATCAATCAACTAGAGCGCTCTACCGTCCAAATCGAGCACTCGCTAACCTATCTCGAGATTTACGGCTTGCTGGTTGCCCTGGCTGGTCTTCTGCTACTGGCCTACCTGGCTTTCAGCGCCCTGATTCTCGAAGATGCCTGAGGAGATCTCAATCATGAAGAGCAAAAAGTGGTGGATTGTACTCTGGCTGCTGGCATTTTTCGCCGGCAGTGTCATGTTCGCGGGCGGCGTGATGTTGGAGCGCTGGCGCAGCGAACAAATCGATTTTTACAACGCGGGCATCACCGCGCATCAAGCCGGCAACACTGAGCAGGCGGTGGAAATGTTCGACCGCAGTTTGAACGCCTACCAGCGTGCGCTTCAAGCCCGGTGGCTCGAGCGTTTTATCTATCCAAGGCCGAACACCGAATTGGCTGCCCGCGCCAGTTTTCACAAGGGAATGGCTTTGATTATGGCGCAGCAAGCAGAACCTGCCGTGGCTGCATTGGTGCTGTCGCTCAGGCTCAATCCGGGTGCAGGGCGCGCCTATTATGCCGACGATGCGGCTCGGCTGAGCGAGCTTGCGCTGGTAGTCAAATACAATCTCGAGCTGCTTTTCAATCAGCGCCCGGATCTGGCTCAGAGTCAGGGCGCAGGGCGCAGACCCGGAGATGGTTCCGGCCAGCCTCAGCGAGTGCCGGGACAGAATCCTGGCAGCACGCCAGGTCCAGGCAATCGAGACGATCTCTAAAGGAGTGACCCAAATGTTCGACATCACGCTTCAGGCGCCGCAATTTCTCGGCGCCGGGCTGCTTGCGGTCGTGCTCTGCGCTTTGTTTTTGCGGGCCGGATATCGAGCGCGCAAAGCGGCGCGCCTGTCATACGGCGAGTCCCGACTGGTCGACCGCTACAGTCGTCCGCTCAGTCCACGCCTGGAGACGCTCATCTTTTTCGGCTACGCGTTTGCGATTGTCCTTCTCAGCCTGGCGGCTGCCGCGCCTGTAATGCAAGGTGCTGCAGTAAGGGCGCTGGCTGGATCGCTGGACGTGGTCGTGGTCAGCGACGTGTCGCGCAGCATGGCAAGCGAGGAATATCGTCCATTCATGCCTGATCGCGACGGCGTGCCGGCTGAGCAAGTTGCCGGTGCATACGGCAGCCGGCTCGACTTCGTGAAGCATACGATCGAGTCGCGCATCATGCCTGCAATCTCACGCAATTGTTTGGGCATCATCACTTATTCCGGCTTGGGCTTCACCCAGGCGGAATTGTCCTACGATCACGCTTCTCTGCGTTGGATACTCAGGCACTGGATGCCTGTCGGCGGCGCACCGGGCAACGGTTCAGACTTTGCGTCCGGGCTTAAGGAAGCCCTTCAGCTTTTCGCGGATCCTGCTGCACTTTCTGTCCCGCCATCTGGCACCGAAGAGCGCGAGCGTGTCATTGTGCTCTTCTCCGACGGAGGATTTACCGGCAGCCAGGACGACCTTCGTCTGATCACATCAGAGCTGCTGCGTCGCCGGGTGCGGCTGGTCATCATCGGAGTCGGCGGCAATCAACCGTCTGCGATTCCTCAGTACTCAGCATCCGGTGAAATGAGCGGCAACTTGATGCGTAACGGGCAGACCGTGCTTACGCACTTCGAGGAGGAACCGCTTCTTGCTCTGCGCGCTGCGGCGAATGGTGAGTACATTCGCCTGGCGCCAGGCGACACGTTGAACATTGACTGGGCCAGCGTGCTTGCAGGTGGACGAGTGGAGATTGGCGAACGCCACCTCTTCATCTTTCCTCTGTCGGCTGCACTGGTCTTGATCGCGCTTCTGCAAATCCGCGGAATTTTCCGCAGAACCAAATCAAAGGAAAAAGGCTAATGCCGCAGTACATCAACACCGTGCTGTGCAGATTCTTGCGCAGGATGATCTATGGAGTGGTCCTCGCGGCGACACTGTCAGCGGTGCCTGTTTTCACGTCTGCCTTCGGTCAGGTGCTTCCGGGACAGACGGCCAGACCACCGGCAGTTTCGACGCCAGCCACTGGGGCTCCGTCCGCTGGAACGCCTGGTGTCACGGCACCTGTTGTTACTCCAGGTGTGGCTCTTGGCGATTGCTCTTCGCCAGGCACTGCAATTGCCAGAAGTTACACTTCCGCCCCAAGACCGCCCAACCCGGCACAAAAGAGCTGCGAAGGCGGGCGCGTACAGATTCAGGTGCAAGCCGATAGGCACTTCGGAAATCGCATCATGGATCCGGTGCGGGTGACTGTCTTACTTGCTGTCGATCCGTCGGTGGTTCTCGACCTGCAGTCACTGTCCCGCGGGACGATTGCCTTCAATGGCCAGGAGTTCGATCTGGTGTCTCCTCTGGCCCTCAATGCCGGGCAGTCTCCGGTGGATGTCCAGTCGAGACGCCTGCGCGACGGGCGAATTCTGACCAAGATCGATCTGATTGTCCAGAGTTCGGTGCCCGCATCGGCTGCACCGTATCTGGTGTTTCGCCTCGACCTCAGGTATGCGGTGGGAAACATTCGTGATGCGCAGGGCAATCAGACCGCTGCTCCGGATTGGCGCGTGCTCTCGACTCCAGTTGTGGGTCTGACGATGTCGCCGACCGCTGCCGCCGGCGATTCGTTTATGGAGTCGGATGTGGAGCCTGTGGCGCATGTTTCTCCCTGGCCGACATTTGGTCTTCTTGTGTTCGGTCTTTTTCTGGTGCTACTCGGACCCGCAGTCTTCGTGATCAGGTGGATCAATCGCCTGCGTCCTGGCAGAAAGGTCCCGCCCAATGAGACCGCCTGGCGCGTGCTCAATCGTACCTTTGCCGATGGAAAAAGGTATGGATTTTCGCCGGCGCACTTTAGAGCGATTGCGTCGGCGGTCAGGAAGTATCTTAACTCGTCGGCTGCTACGCAGTCCGAGTTGCGCTCGCGTTTTGGAGACGATCCTCAACTCAACGCGATTTTGCGTGTGCTGGGCAAATGTGACGCCGTGCTCTTTGCGGCACAAACCCTCAGTCACGAAGAGATTGTGGAACTGATCGAAGATGTGGAGAAAGTCGTGCCGCGTCCTTGATCAAACAATCAGCGCCCGAACGTTGCTGATTGAATGCCTGCATTTCATTGGCTGGAAGGACGGGAGCACATGGCGTTGTGCTCCCGTCCTTGACCTCAATCGAATTTTCTTTACGACGATGCGATGGATTCAACCCGAGCCTGAGCGTGCCGCACAGGCAATCCATTCGCCAGAATGTGCCGGTAGCTGAACTGTTTAGATCGATGCCCCGACCTGAATCGTGACAGCGACTGTGTTCGACGCCAAACTTTTCCAGCAGTTTCAATTGGACGACCTCCAGGACCGGTCTCTCGCCTGGTGGACTTCGCAGCCATTTTTGCTAGCATAGAGTGCAATGCAATCATTGATTGCATTGATTGCGAACTGGAGAAGCTGCGGGTTTACTTTCATGGCCAGTATTACTATTCGGAAGTTGGACGAGTCCCTCAAGAGCAAGCTTCGCATTCGCGCCGCTTGCAATAACCGCTCAATGGAAGACGAAGTGCGCAACATATTGCAAACGGTTCTAGCGGATACGTTGCCGGCAGCCGGCAATTTGGGCGAATCCATACATCGTCGTTTTAAGGCGCTTGGAGGCGTGGATCTGGATTTGCCCGAGCGCAAGCCGATCCGGAAGCCGCCAAAACCTGGGCGGTAGCATTGTCTTGCAATGTTCAATCTTGACCCGTGGACTTCAGTCTGATTGCTGTGAGCGGTTTTCGTAAACCGTAGGTCGGGGGTTCAAATCCCGCTGTCGGCTAGGTTTTCAGACCTCGAAGTTATTCACGGAGGCCTAATGGAAGCCTTTTGACGTCCAACTAAACGAAGCATTAATCAATGCTGGTACGGAAAATTTCGAGCAACAGGAGGAATGTTCTTCCGTCGCTGGAGATAATTTTGAGTTGGGGTTTGCTAGTACTTCAGAAAAATTTTCGAGACATAGTCGGTATCAGATATGGTGCCCACTCACTTCATGAGAGTGTCTGTTCCCAAGCAAAATTCGTTGAGCAACGAAGGGCGGCTCGTCATTTCGCTGCTCTTAGATGCAAACCCTGATGAATTCGTGATTGTTCAAGCCAGGCATTGGTTGCAGCAAAGCCCGGAAGATGACCGAGTGAAAACCCGAATAGCCGAAAAACTAGACCGGCTAGGCGGGAACAACGCAAACTAAAGTACAGTGACCGCTAACGAGTTTAAGACCTTTACAAAGTATACCAGCAGATGGTACACTTTGGATGTATGGGCAAACTTATCAAACAAGTCAAAGCCATGCTGCGCATAGCTAGTGCAGATATTTCAACAGTTCGCATTTTTAAGACAAAACAGTTCAGAAAGTGGGCGAATCGCCAGGGGATTAAAGACACCGCCTTGATAGATGCGGTACAAGAAATTTCAGATGGGACAATTAGTGCAAGGTTAAGCGGCAGCCTAGTTAAGCAGAGAATTGCGACAGGCAACAAGGGAAAACGTGGGGGAACTAGAGCGATCATTGCATATCGAGTAAAAGATAAGTTCTTTTTCTTGCATGGATTTGCAAAGAACGAAAAATCGACCACCGACCCCAAAGAAGATAGAGTACTAAAAGAACTTGGGGCTCACTTCCTCAGTCTCACTAACACTCAAATCCAAACAGCCATCGATAATTTTGAATTGTACGAGGTGACACGATAATGGCAACAACACGTAAAATCAAAAGCAAAATTCTTCAAAACGCACACGTTACAGCCAAAGGACTTCACAAGATTGGCGTCATGGACAAAGTGACCATGCGCAAGTTCGACGTGCTTTGCCTTCCGGAAGTGAAATTCCTTACACCAGCACAGATCATTTCACTCAGAAAAAAAGCTGGCGTGAGTCAAACTGTTTTTGCCCTTTACTTGAACACAAGTCCTTCCTCGCTTAGACAGTGGGAACAAGGCGATACCAAACCAACAGGAACGGCACTAAAGTTGCTGAATCTTGTTCAAGACAAAGGCTTGGAAGTATTAGTTTAGGCCCTCGGAGGTCAAAGGTGTCAATTGAAATACAGTCTCACGAACCTGTGGTGCCTGGGATCGTGAGATTGTTGGATTGGAAACAACCAGATGAACGCGCCAGGAATGTTGATAGAGTGATAGTAGGAAAAAGGCAACCTCAGCACCGCCTGTAGTGCACAGTAGACTTAAACATTGATAGCAGAAGCCTTGTTGTCAACGATGTTCAAACTGCTGGCTAAGCATTCTCACTGTGAGAGAAAAGATCGAGACTGCTCAGAGTCACTAGGTTCACGTTCCATCTCCGTTTCGACAAGGTCGCGCTGACTTTGATTCATCTGCAAAATCTGACGATTTGCCTGGTCGAAATAAGTTGTGTCGCGGTGGACAACGCCCTGGTCAATGCGATTTAGTCCATCATATGCAATGCGACTTTGAGTTTCAACTTCAGCTCCGGACATTGGCGCAATCCCCTGAGTAGCTCGTCATTTAGCGGATTCCCAAATTTGAATTCGGAAAACATCTGTTCCACTCGCTTCCAGTAAATGGAACTGGTCGACCGTCACTGCCTACTTGCTGGCTGTATTGACCGTCGCGTCCCACCGCACGCAACAAGATACGCTCTCTTCCGTTGCTATCAGTTTCATAAAGATGAACATAATTACGATTGTTGCCGGGGCTTATGGGTGTCACTTCTACACGGCAATTTACTTGTCGTCCTTCCGCATCGGTAAGAGTGATTCGATTGTTCCCCAGTCTTGCGATTGCTTCAATTGCTCTGAACTTAGTTTGAGCATTCCCATCGCGTCCGTTCAGTATGTCGATGTTTTGTTGGCGCACATCGGCCGGATTTGGTGGCTGATCGTATTGTCGCGGCGGAGAGCCTGGCTGAAGTGGTGCGTCGCTTCTGGTCGGGCGCACGGTGTTGCGGTCAGAATGTTCTCTCAGCTCTACTTCTGTCAGTTCATCTCTGTTGTTGCCGAATCTATACCAGCTGTGATTGTCGATTTCATTGAAGTTTCGCATTGCATGTCGCGCTGCCAAAACTGTCAGCGGCTGGTGTCTGTTTTCTCGATTATCGATAACTGATTGAAGATCTTGGCGCGAGATGCCTCCCTGTCCGTCTACATTTAGCCGACCGGCTTCCTGTATGAGCAGTTGTGGAAGTACTCCTTGCTGCTCCATTTGACGAGTGACTTGTTCTGAAATGGCATTGGTTCCATTTACGTTGTGGGTGCGCAGCAAGTCGTTTACTTCTCTGTTAAGACGGGTTTGGTCTTCTGGGCGCGTGCCGGTGACCAGGTCCACTGCGCGATCAGCTATTTCTCTTGGCGCTGTCATAGTAAATCTCCTGTTTTTGTCAGTTTATTTAAACGTGCATTTGACTGCCGATTTCACGCAGGCAGGTTCAGAATGGTGGTAAGAGGAAGTCTGCTGGGGCTCTTCTTGGTGGGGATTGTATCAATGCAAGTTGCCACCAAGTTGACATTGAAATTTTGCTGAAGAGAATTTGATGGTGAGATGGCGGGCTCGTGCAAAAGAAAGGAGACGAGCTTTCACCCGTCTCCTGTCCCCTTGCATGAAACTATGAGCTGCTGTTCTTGGCGATTTTTTCCAACTATTGACGCACGCCTAATATCGAAGTCGGCCTGCTTCTGGTCCAGTTGTCTCCCGCAAAGCCGGCTGCACTTCTGTCAGCGCGCAGCTGCTGTGTGAATTGCCCGTTTTGTTCGAGTCCTCTGAGCAGGATTTGCTCGCGACCATTTTCGTTGCGTGCAAATAAATGCACGTAATTACGCTCGCTTCCAGGAGCCACTCTTGATACTTGAATTCGGCAGTTGATGCGGTCTCCATTGCTGTCGACCAGGGTGATTCGATTGACTCCGAGTCTGGCTAATTCAGCAACTGCAGCCAATCTCTCTTGAGGTGATCCGTTTGCGGCTTGCAAGATGTCGATCTGCCTCTGAGCTGCCGGATTGGGATGCATCTCGGGAGGTGCTTGTGTTCTGGGCGCTGCTTCTCCCGGCGGCCTGGTTTCTCCCGGTCGAGCTGGTTGAGCCGGTTGCCCTTCTTGTGGGGTAGCGGGCTGCTGCCGAGCGCGGATGTACGCTTCAAATCGATTGCGCTCGACGCTGTACTCGCCGGTGCGGGGATCAACTTCGCCGCCCATCTCTCGCAGCGTACCCCTCAATCCGCGGGCTGCAACGCCTGTGAGAAAGTCGACGTTTCGGCCCATTCTTATTACTCTGTTTAGTTCAGCCTCTGAAACACGACCATCTCGATCGTTGTCGAGCCGGTTGAATTCTCTCAATATAAGGTTCGGCAAAACGCCCTGCTCGCGCAGCTGAGTCGTAGCTCTGTCGTAGTCGGCTGCTCCCTGAGGCAGCCTGTTGCCGCGTATTGTGCCGTTTACTTCTGAGATCAGGCGCTCGGCCGCTGCGCCGTTGAGACCGCCATCTCTGAGTGGTTGTAGACGCTCTAGCTGTTCGTGGTGTCCTGACATGGTAAAAGCCCTCATTAATTGGGGAAAGACCGAGATCGATCCAGCGGCGCGAGATCCGTTGCCGCTCAATGAACTCTTGAAAGGGGAATTTGTTTACTGCTTAGGCGAATGTAGTGTGCTTGGGGGGGACACTTATAGACTAAGGGGCGTTTCTGACATGATGTTGACATGGATTTTTTGAACAGATCAAAACAAAAAGAAGAGATGGTTGCTGGGGCCGTCTCTTCTTCTTGGCTTGGTGCGCAATGGGTTGGCGCAATTCAACACGAATTCATTTGCATGTCAGCTTTCGAATGCAGTCGGCTGTAATTTACTGGGGTAGGTGGGAGTTTTTAGCCCACCGTCTTTTGCAATCATGATTAGATTGCCATGCTCGTCCTTCTTAAATACGGGGTTTGCAGCATCTCCACATGCTTGTGTGAGTTCCTTCTTGGCCATGATCGCTTTTTCGGATGACGTGTTTTGATCGAGAAGCTTGATCAAGTTGCCTTCGGCATCTTTTTTGAATGTGACGCCGTCATCGCCCTCCGGTTTGCCTGACATCAGCTTGGCTTTGGCGGCTCCATCGTAGGCGATGATATCGTCTTTGGGAAAACCGAGAACGACCATGTTTACGTTGGAATTGATGCAGCATTTTTCGCGCATCAAGTCGGCGACTTGATTACTCATTTGCATCGCTTCTTGGGAGACGGAAGTCGCCCCTTGAGCAAGGACCTTTTCGCTAATATCGTGGTGTCTCATTGATGTTTCCTCTCTAGTAATACGGTTCGTAGCGACGCTCGCGAACATGCATGACAGTGGCGTTTCGCACTTCACTGCCAAGCGTCGCAATTTCTGTCGATGGGGGCGATGGTTCTATCTGTCGAAACAGGTTGTGGAGGAATAGGCCTCCTTAAATCTGGTCAGAATGCGCTCCGACCGTACAAGCAATGTACAATCCGTTTCTGACAAGAAGTTGACACGGATTGAACGGGACGACGAAACTTGTTTGTGTTTGTATGGGTGCAGACAAAAGTTTCCGAAATGTCCAAAAGTGCCCTACTGCAAATGCAGCCGAGCACTTTTGAATGATCCCCGAAAGGTGGTTATGTTTTCAATCGGCGCATACAATGCGCCACTACGTTGAACGGCGCTTCAAGTGCGCTACTACACAAACGGATTTGAATTTAGTCTATTGGGTGCCAGCTGCCGTAGCGATCGCCCATCCACAGCGTGCTGTTCGCGGCCTTCACCATTGTGTATGCTTCGTGACGGCGAACTTGCGCGCCCGATTCATACGAGGCGCCTGTGATTTTGCCTTCTGAGTCATGTTCGACAAACAGATGTTCCATGCGAACCGCGTTGGCTGAGTTGATGTCGAGGCTGTATCTATTTACTTGTTGTGGTTGAGGGGGGACAAAATTCAAGCTTGTGGTTTGTTGAAACCCTTGTGTATTGCTTGAAAAAATGTCGTTGGGTTGGAACATCGCTCAGCCTCACTGGTTTATAAAAATCGGGGGCGGACTGGTTTTAGACTTCTCTTTGATTTTTGAATTTAAACAGTTACTTGTTACAAGAACGTTAATCCGCGGAGTTTGTTGATTCGTCTAAGTTATCAGCGGATTGTGTCTTTCATCGGGCTCACTTCGAGCTAAATTCGGGCTAGATTCCGTCAAACTCGGTTCAATACGTTAAATGAGTGGACGCCATCAAACGCGACGCCCCGCCTTTCGGCTTCTTGAGCGACTGACGATTGAATTGGTTTGGACAGGACTAACGTATCAAATCAATTTGACATTTAGATGACATAGTCAAAAGTCGGACGGGCGCCTGAAAAATCATTTGCAACCTGCGAGCTGTGGGTTTTCCATCAATGATTCGAGAATTTCCAAAAAAATTTCCGGTGACGTCGAGTTGGCAACAAAAGTGCAACATCAGTTCATTACATTGAGTCTATTACTACGTGTGGACTGCTATGCCTCCAAGAGTTTCGGACCAATCGGCGCCGATTACCGACAATACATATGTACCGCGCAACGGACTGCAGACAGAGGGTGCCAGATATCTTTCTTCCGGTTGAGGAAGCGGTGGTTGCCCGCCAGGTGGTGGGCGTGATTCTGTTCCGCCGGGCACGCTGCCGAATGTTCAGATTGATGGTTCGCAAGGGACAATCAATCCTGAGCAGAATCTGAGCTGGTTCGGTCCCGATGGTGAAATTAAGTACGGCACTGCCATCGAAAAGGCGAATTTTGATGCATCTTTCGGTGTGTCGGGTGGCGATGCTCAGAAAGCAAAGAAAGCCAGGGCCGGAGGTGCAGCGCCCTCCACAGACGGAGCCACTTCAGATACTGAAGCCAAGCCGGGCGAAACTGGAGAAAAGCCAGCCGACGGCGAAGACAAACCAGCCGAAGGCGAAGCCTCCGCTGCCGCTCAGGCGGAAGTAAGTGAGGAGCAAAAACTTCAAGACGCACTGCGCGTAGCGCACGAAAGGGGTGTTCCTGCCGTAGTTGTCTTCGGCTCTCGTGAGGCGAAAGACACCGAGAAGCTGCTTGCCACGCTCGATCAAAACATGAAAGAGGGCAAGGCCGACTATATATTTGTAGACACCGACAGACTCGATCCAAATTCAGAGCTGGGGCAGGTGGCTCGACGAAGTGAGGAGCGCGGACTGGGCCTGGGTGAAGATGGAAAATCCGATCTGGCCTTCACGGGCGTTTATAAGGTAGAGAAAGGAGCCGACGGTCAGTATCACCTGGGCAACTCCGTAGCCACATTCTGGGGAGGTCGTCCTGAAATCTCAGCAATCATGAACGATCAGCTCAAGTACGCAACCCGCACTGTGCCAGGTGACGCAAACCAG
>JBGAVL010000092.1:296-18604 GCA_044228145.1 Obscuribacteraceae bacterium (SeqCode) | reverse complement strand
CTTGAGCTCTTCGCGGCTTAGATAGGAAGGCACAGGCAACCTCCAGTTGAAAAAATGGCCGTATCTACGTAAGTGGCACCGTTACAAATGACGAGAAACTTTGTTTGGACTTTTGTCCTTTGCCTTAAGCAAACAAAATTCCCCCGCCAGGAAAGATTGGTAAGCACCAAAAGGTCGTAGAACCGGATGCCAACTACGTCGATCTGACGGGTATCTATTTGTAGTGTGAAGATACTACTAATCTATTAATAATAAGCGCCGACCGGACTGATTAATGGTTGCTAATGAACGCCCAATTCTTGCCGCAGCTGAATCTATACAGGATTAGCATCGACCCTGGAGGATCCAAAGCGGAACAAGACCGGCTGGCGATATTGTCCGGTTCGCGTAACCGCTCCACTGCATATCCACTAGAAATACCGATAAGTTTCTTCCTCCTGATAAGCAAGTTCTAATAGCCGCAGACCTGTCTATGTAGGGGCGGAGGCATACGACGGGCCGGGCGATGCATGGCATCGCCCCTACAAAGAAAGGGCGGATTCCGTCGAAACAAAAGACCAAGATTAAGGACTTGGCATAAAACGAATCTCCTCCACTTGTATACTTGCAATTGTTCTGGGCGATGCTCGCAGGCCGATGCTCCATAGCCCGTATAGCATTTACCTTCGCGCCTCGGACCATGTAAGTCAGGGACCAATCATTTGATCTTCAGCAGCCTCCAATATTTGGTTTTTCTGCCGATAGTGGCCTGCCTTTACTGGCGCACCACCGGTGGTGTGCGCCTGACACTGATCGTCCTGGCCAGCTACTTCTTCTACATGAGCTGGCTGCCAGTATATGGACTGCTGCTTCTTGGTCTGACCACAATCAATTTTGCCGTCGCTATAGCCATCGACAAGACTCGCCCGGCAGGAGAATCCATTGATGACGCAGTCGATGCGTCGATAGCAGTCAAGTCCAAAGAAGCCGACTATACAAAACGAAAGTCACTCTTGCACAAGAGCATTTTTGCCCTTGGTGTGATTATCAATATCGGCACCCTGATCTATTACAAGTACGCCAACTTCCTGATTGAAAACGTGGTCGGCATTTACAATCTTGCCATCACGCAGTCGCATGCCCTGCCGATCTTCAAGATTGCAGCGCCACTGCCCTGGGACAAGCCGGTGCTCGATGTTATTCTGCCGCTTGGGATTTCCTTTTTCATTTTCGAGTTCGTTCATTACCTGGTCGACGTCTACAGGGGCGATAAAGCGCTGCGCTCCTTTATGGAATTCGCCGCCTTCGCTTCGTTTTTCCCGTCGCAAATCGCTGGTCCGATCAAGCGATACAAAGACTTCATGGAAAAACTGCGCCGCCCGGATCCCCTCACATCAGCCCAGTTTACTGAGGGCGCCACACTCATCGTTCAAGGTCTCTTCAAAAAGGTAGCGATTGCAGATCCGCTCGGATTCATAATCGCCCACCCGTTTTCTACAAGCGCCGCGCTTTCGGCCTCCGATGCCTGGATTGCCGCCGCCGGTTTTTGCATTCAAGTCTATTGCGATTTCTCCGGTTATACGGACATCGGACGTGGCTCCGCCCTCTGGCTGGGCATCAGGCTTCCTGAAAATTTCGCTCTGCCGTTTTTCGCGCACGACCTGCTCGATTTCTGGCGCAGATGGCACATGTCCCTGTCAAACTGGCTGAGAGATTATGTCTACATTCCCATGGGCGGAAATCGCATCGCCCTGCATTTGCAGTGGCGCAATCTCTTTCTAACCATGATCGCGTGCGGCATCTGGCACGGCGCCAGCTGGCATTATGTAATTTTCGGCGCCATACAGGGTGTCGGTCTGTGCGTAAACCGCGAATGGCGGGCGCTTTTGCAAAAGTCGCAGAGCCTGAAAAGAATTTGCGAATCGAAACCCGGCCTGGTTTTCGCCAACCTTCTTCTTCTCTTTTTCATCGTTCCGACTTACTCGATTTTCAGATCGCCTGCGCTGGGACTCTCGGCAGATGGAAAAACCTTCGCTATGCCGGTTCGCCTGGCGTCATGGACAGCCGCTTGCGTACTCATGTTCGCAGCCAAGCCGACCGATGCAATTCCCTTTGTTTACTTCCAATTTTAGTGGGCCGAAAATGACTACCTCAGCACCGCCAAAAATTGAAAAACCGCCGGTCGGCAAAGACAAAGAGTTCTTATCCGCAAAGCCGAAACGTCCAGTGGCAGCCTGGCTTGCGCTGGCAGCAAAAATCATTGCCTGGCAGATTGTGGCGATTTTGGTGGTAGAACTTACCCTTGCCATGGCCGGACTCGGCGAAGAAGAAATCTTCAAGCTCGATCCGAAATATGGCTTCGTGCATATGAACAATAAGCACATCACCTGGCGCTCCGAGGGATATTCGAAATCGTTCTTCGGACCGGATGGCATGCGGGAAGCCGGTCTGACGATTCAAAAACCCGCCGGTGTTTTCCGCGTTGCACTCCTGGGTGATTCAATTGTCGAATCGCTGCAAGTGCCTTTTGAGGAAACATTCGGTCAGTTATTAGAAAAATCAATCAAGAAAACCGCCCAGGGCAAAGAACTGCAGGTACTCAACTTCGGCAACTCCGGCTACTCGACAGCCCAGGAATATCTTCAATTGAAGAACAAAGTGCTTAAATACAATCCTGACGCAGTTATCGTTTTCTACAATCATCGCGATATTTTTGAAAATTGGGCACCACCAGATCAGACTCTGACAAATGTCCGCCCATACGCACTGCACCTGCCCAATCTGCCGCTCACAATCGACAATTCGTCGGTTATTCAATGGATGAAATCGCCGCGCGGCAAATTCCTCACTTCCATAGAATGGATCAGAGAGCACAGTCGCATCTGGGGGCTGATCGCCGCATGGGAAACTCAAGCGAGCTTCCACGACCCCGTATATCGAGCTGTGGTCGGCTTCTTCACGTCGCCGGTCAAAACAGTGAAAGCCTCTGTCGCTTCACTTTCCACAGTTACTCCGAAAACAATGCTTGATTCAGTTGCGCAAATATTCAAGTCAAAATCAAAGTCGGCTTCGTTTTCCATCAAATTTATAGATGAAAAGAAAAAGGATGCAACAGAGAGCACAGAAAGGAAGACAGACGGCAAGCAGGAAGAGACGGCGCAGGCGCCGACCGCTGCTGCAACCGGCGAAACCGATAGCAAGCCTGATCACAGCAAAGACAAGCTAGACGCTGCCAAAGCCTCCTACATTCTGGATGCACCCTCACTGAAAGATTTCCCCGCTCCCAAAGTCACATCCGAAGAAGAGCAGAAAGCGCTTGACGCAAAAACCGCCGAAATCAAAGCAAAAGACAATTACCTTAACTTGATGTTCAAAACGCTCAGATCGGTTCTCTCAGAGATGGACAAGGACTGCAAATCACACAACGCACAGTTTGCAGTAGCGATCGCTCCCAGCAAACTGGCGCTGGTGGAGAAAGGCGAATCACTTGGACTTATGGATCTGTCATACGACAAAGAAATCGCCGTCGTGAGAGACTTTTGCAAATCCGAAAAGATTCCCTTTGCCGATATGCAGCATAACCTTCAAGCAATGCCGCGCGATCAAGCAGACAAGTTCTTCTATTCAATGCACCTGACCAAGCAAGGACATGATTACGTCGTCTCGGAATCTCAACAGCTGTTCAAGACGTTGCTACGCTCAGGCTCGCGCTGAAAATTTAAAAGATCATCCAGTCTAAGTTTTTCCCTGCTGGCATTTGCAGCGGAGTGTATAGTGACAGACTGGCGTCTTTGATGACCAGCACTTCGTGCAAGGCTTTCTTCTTATTCAGCACCAGCTCGTCAGTTGGAAACGGCGACGCCATGACGTTTACCGCCAGATTTTTCATGCCAAGCATGTGCTCAGGCACAACATAGGAGGCGTGGAATTTCCGTAAGCCGACATCGCAACTGACCGCTGTCGGCTGCCACGGCGACGTGAATTTCTCAAGCTCACCTTTGTTATTCTCACCTTCAAAAATTACTGTAATTGGTCCGGATTGCCGCTTGCGATCGGACTTTACCTGGCATCCAAAATCAACTATCGATCCTTTCTTGACCGTCGCCGGAAGTTTTTGACTTTCTTTGAACAACATGTAGGTTGTCGGATCGCCACCATCCACGGTGATGTCATCCAGGCGCTTTCCGATTGTGGTCGGCGCACAATCTGCAAACTGGGCAGGCGAAAGTGAAGCCAGCTTTGGGAACTCTGCCTTGAGAGTGGGTTCTGCCTTGGGAGTAGGTTCTACCTTCGCAGCCGGTTCTGCCTTCGCAACCGGTTCTACCTCCGCTGCCGATTTGCCAGGCTCCAACTGCTGATCGGATTGGCTTTTCTTTGCCGGGCCGCTCAGCGGCAGGGAAGTAATACTGGCGGGGCTGCGAGGCATAGCAAACCGTATTCTGTAAGCACCAGTCTGCAAACCTGGCTCTGTTGAAAGGTCTTTGGTCTCACTGACACGAACAAACCAGAGCGCCGGATTTGCAACTTTACACAAGCCTTGGGTCAACTGATATATGCGCGTATCCCGCGTGTCATACGTTGCAAAACCGCGCGTCCAGGAAAAGAGAGCAAAGGACGGCAAATGAAGCTCATCTGCTTCTGCACTGGCAAAGTAGTCTCCATAGACGCGAACCGCCAGCGGTGACTCACCAAGAGAAAAACCAATTGCTATCTCATTCTGCTCTCCCGGCTTTAACAATCCGCGAGGAATTGGAATGGCCCACCACTGCCGAAATGAACGCCAGTCTCTGGTCATGGCGCTGCCTTGCATGTTCAGAATTGTTGGAATGTCACCCTCTCTACCGAGCACCTGATGCCACGGCAAGGCCACTGTCCTCCAGGTGACACGATTGACATTCAATGTCACCGCAGGTTGGCCCATCTCATGCTCCCAATCAACAAGCAGAAAAATTGTATTGAGAGGATCGAGGGCGTTTTCACCTTTAGTTTCACTCAGCCAGCTTGCAAGCTCTCGCTCGGGCGGAAAAGTCGCGTCCTGAGAAAATGATTGCGTTTGCGTTCTCACATCGCAAAACCACTCCCCTTTGCTCAAGTCAAAATGCGCAGCGGAGAACCAGCTGATTGAGACAAAGGCAAAGCAGAGCAAGATGGCAACTCGCGATTTAGGCATGACAGGCGAGCCCTTTGCGGCGGCAAGGCCACGAATGCAAATTTGGGCAAACAAAAACCAGCATGCCACAATGGCCAGCTCTTCAAGAAAGCGTGCAGTAAAGATTCCCATGTTGGGGAAATTTTGCAGGAGTATCGGCGCAAAAGAGGGGCGACCTTCGAGCAAACCGAAAAATACGGCACTAGAAGCCGAGAGCAAAAGCAACGAGAAAATGGCGCCCTGTCTGTGCAGCGCGACAAGCGCGACGGCGGCAAACAGACAGACAAATGGCATGGCTGTTATGGCATAACGCGAGATCGGCTCAAAGGCGATATACAAGAAGTGAATCAAAATTATTGATAATGATGCTGTTGCCACGAAGGCCAAAGCTACCGATCGCTCGGCACGCACTTTTGATCCGACCAGGCAAACGCCGATGAAAGCAAAAAACAGAAGCATGCCATGCCAGATGTTTTGCTTTTCAAAACTCACGCCGAAGAAAGGATAGCGAAATTCATTCCAGCCACCGGCCCAGAGCCGGGGCAGCTTTTTGAATTCCAGAGCCAGCATTTCCAGGGGCTGTTTTTGCAGACTGTCGAAAATCCCGTCGACCACAGTATCCAGTCTGCCGGTAAATCCAGGCACGATCGGCCAGGTCTTCCACCCGTCCGCGACGATTTGATTGCCGACAAATAGGTTGTAAGCCGGCGCACGGCTGAGCAAGAGGGTCGGCTTGCCGAGCGACTTTGTTGTGATCTCTGTCCATGGATAAAAAATCAGGCAAGCGCCAAGGGCGGAAAGCAAGAGAGCTGCAAGACGCCTCTTACCACACCAAATTTGATACCAGGGTGTTGCAGAATTGGAAGAAGCTAGCCATTCTGAAAACAAGAGAGAAACAACAATCGCTGCCAGAACCAGGACAAATAACGGTCTCACCAGAGCGACAGACGCCGCAAGAAGACCAAAGAAAAGAGCAGCGCCACCCAGTGTGACAGGTTTCAGTTTTTCAAAACGAGCCAAAAGAAGGGTAGATAAAAGCGCCAGCACTAGAAAATATGCAACCGTTTCACTGTACGCTCTGGCCAGGTTGATCGAAGCGGCAGGGTAGACAGCAAACAAAAGAGCGGCTACAGCTCCTACTTTGCGACCGAGGGTGCGGCTGCCCAGAAAGTAAATCAATAAGCAACTGCAAACGTCTATGCAGGCATTGGCCAGCCCGATCTGCAGGGAATAATTTTCAAACTGCACCTTTGCTTGTGAAGCAAAGCCGAACAGCGAAGCAAGAAGAGCCAGGTAAGCCGGATATATAGGACCGTCAAGAATAATCCGGACAGGCAGCTCAACAGAAAGAAAAGTATTGCCGCTTTCAGGCGAAATCGGTGCGGTCAGCGTCATCTGTTGAAGGAGCGAATTCCAGTCGGTCGAACAGGTAATTGCTTTGGCCAGGAGAGCGCCGGTCGTCAGGTAGTAAAAGGCATCGCCAAATTGGCAGACTCGATGCTCGGATTGGCAAAGATAGGCGGCTCTGACGCCGAAAGCAAAAATAAAGAGAATTATCGGAAAAATGTTCGGCTGTGTTAACCAGGCGAAGAATTTTGCCGCGTACAGCCTCCCTGCCTGCTGTTGAATGCTCTCGAGAAGCCTTATCAACTAGTTATTCTCCAAGTTTGATGCTCAATTTGTGAATGGTGGAAATCAGTGTTCTTGACACGCAGTCACGCTGGTTGATACGATGGACTTTCGCTTGCTGTGCGTCCGTAGCTCAGCTGGTAGAGCACTCGGCTTTTAACCGATTGGTCGTGCGTTCGAGTCGCACCGGACGCAAATTACTAAACATGACAGCTTATTTAACCGCCTGAGAGGGAGACGCAGCGCGTCACCCGAACGTAAGTGGGCGACGCATGGCATAGCCCCTACAGAGCTTTCGAAGCTTTGGCAAGAGCGCACAGCCTCTAGCATCGCCATCACCAGGGGAAGTTGACGCGAAAGTAGAGCGGCACTCCGCCAGTAGTCAGTCCCTGTGTGAAATCAAGCACGCCCACTTGTACACCCCGGTCGTCAAACGAATTGGGGTACAAATAAAGAGCAGCCGAAAACTGGCTTACAGAGCCGCGCGGTGACTCACCGGGACCGAGAGAGAAAACGGCTTCCAGCCCGCGAGGAGAGCGTATCGGGGCGCTCAGCTCGAAATACTTCTCGAGCAACACCTCATCACCGTAGGGCGGCGGCTCTTCATAGTCGATAGGTTCGCTGTGCGTGGTCCATTGCCACAGCACGTCGTCAGTCCCTGACCGTTTTAAGGTGACGTTAAGCCTGGGAAACCAGTGATCCGACCCGCCTGATTCGCGATAGACGCTCAGCCTTCCGCGCGTCAGCAAAGGTCGGTCGATTAGCAACTGCCTTCCTTGGGCGTCAATCTCATCCATCTCAAGTCTCCCTTCTCTTGTCTGTACGGGCATTGCCGTGCTCAGCTCGTACTTTATTAGAATCTTGCTTATAAGAGGTGTAGCATAGCACCCGGCACTTTTCTTAGACGACATTTAGTTAGGCGTTTTATCTACGGACTTGGCAATCATCTTTGAAACAGAATTTTGAGAATCAATTTTTTACCGCAAAGTTTTTTGCGCCAACATATCGGATAATTTATCGATGACTGAAGAACGCACTATTCGCTTCCCGCATCGCCGCTCTATCGGCACTCTATTTGTTGCTCCGCAGAGCCAACCGGAGGAATGGGAGCTTCTCACCGTTGTACGAGGTCTGGTGGTCTCACCGGAAAACAACCCCATCAAGTGGGAATTGCTGGACGAGGCTAGAGGCACGGTAAGAATCCCAAAGGACACAAAGCTGAAGCTGAAAGCCAGCCCGCGCGGCTCTACTCTTGCTCCGCTTGCCGACATGCGAGCCGACGATTTTCACACCCTCGACCTCTCGCATAGCGACCTTTCCGATCTAAGTCTGCTCCATGTTGAAAAACTTTCCGGATTGAGAGTTTTGGAATTGACCTCGACCGATGTGAGCGACCGCGGCATGACACACATTGCCTTATTGTCCAATCTGACCTCACTGGGGTTGAGCCACAGCCGCATCAGTGATGATGGTTTGCAGATTCTCTCCAAGTTGAAAAACCTGCGCGAACTCTGGCTAAGCTCTACCGACATCGATGATAATGGTCTGGCCGGGCTCAGCTTGCCTCCGGATTTGGTGCAATTGGGTCTGTCCGGCACCAAGATTTCAGACCATGGGCTGCATGCTCTCGAGCCTCTCAAGTCGCTGATTCGCGTCTATCTGTTCAACACCAAAGTTACAAAAGAAGGTGTCGATTCGCTCAAGGAAAAACTCCCAGGCTGCCGGATCAAATGGCTGCCGCCCAAGAGTATGGATGAGATGAGCGACGAGGAATTATTCGGCTCACTCGATTCGAAAGAAGATGCCGAAACAATCAGAAAGCTCTCGGAAGATTTTCCCATTCTCGATTTTTCGGCACCCAGTCAAACGCTTGACGAAAACAAATTCTGGGAAATCATCGGACTTTTGGACTGGGATCAGCTGGGCGATGACGAGAAAGTACTCGAGCCGGCAATTGAAGAACTTGCAACCATGTCCACCCAGGACGTCATGCAATTCCAGGACATCCTCTCGGAAAAACTCTACGCTCTTGACGGTGAGCCCTTTGCCAGAGAAATCGGTGACGAGGCTTTCGACGGCAACAAAACCAATTTTTCCAAAGACTGGTTCCTCGGCGTGCGCTGTTGCGCCATTGCCAATGGTCGCGAACCATACGAAGACGTTCTCAAAAACCCAAAAGAGATGCCGAAAGATGTTGAGTTTGTCGCCCTTACCAGAATTGCGACGGAAGCTTACAGAAGAAAGACCAACAAACGCATGACTTATACGACAGCTTACGACTGGCAGACTTTCAGCAACCGCAAAGGTTGGCTGCTTTACGATGCCGACACGCACGATATGAGCGCATAACAGATCACCTCCGGCAAGAAGAGGGTATCCGCAATTGAAAAGACACGCTGAGCCGATTTACTTTTGCTTGTTCGACACAGAATTCGGCGTTGCCGCAATTGCGTGGACGACTAACGGAATTTGCGGGCATCAGCTCCCGGAGATAGACGCCAGAGCGACGGAAGCAAAGTTGAAAAATACTTTTCCGACCGCAGTTAAAACAGAGCCCCCGCAGGAAATTCTGATGCTCACAAAAAGAATCTGTAAGCATCTTCAAGGCAACGTGCAGGATTTTTCCAATGTGCGCCTGGATCTCTCAGGCGTTCCGCCGTTTCACGCAAAAATCTACCAGTCCTTGCAAAAAATTCCACTGGGCAAAACTGTCAGTTACAACGACCTGGCTGTCATTTGCGGATCGCCAGGAGCAGCGCGAGCCGTCGGCCAGGCGATGGCTAAAAATCCAATTTCTCTGATCGTGCCTTGCCACAGAGTTGTAAGCGCATCCGGAACCCTGGGCGGATTTACAGCCTATGGCGGACTGGAGACAAAGCGGCAGCTCTTGCACAACGAAAATGCTTTGCCGCCAAAATGCGCAATAGCAAGATAGTGCACAGTCAATGGAACCGGCCCAACTGTCCGTAATTCAAAAGAAGTCCGGATCTAACTGGAAACTCTAAATTGGCAACCAAGAAAAATCTTTCAGCATTTGAAGAAGAACTGATTCTTGCCACAGAGCATGTGATAAAGCGCGACAAAAAACTCGCTAAGATTATCGATCAAGTAGGACCGTGCGCACTCAAGCTGGAAGAGATGCACAGCCCATTTGCGTCACTTGCCGAGGCAATTATCTATCAACAATTGACCGGCAAGGCAGCTGCCACAATAGCTCAGCGCGTCAAGAATTTGTTTCTAGAAGACGAATTGAAAGACGCAGCAGCCAAAGAAGTAAAAAAAGCAGTCCCGCGCAATCGAGAAAAGAGTGAAGTAAAGTCGGCAGAGAAACTCTCTATTGCTGCGCTCAGTTATCCCGAGCCCCATCGATTTCTGGAAATTTCCGATGACATATTGAGGTCCGCCGGTCTGTCGCGGGCAAAAACTGCCGCCATAAAAGACCTCGCTTTGAAGTCCACAGAAGGTCATGTCCCAACACTTGAAGAGATGCATAAATTGAGCGATGAAGAACTCGTAGAGTGTCTCAGCGCCATTCGCGGCATCGGCAAATGGACAGTCGAAATGCTCTTGATCTTTCGGCTCGGTAGACTAAATATTTTGCCTGCCACCGACTATGGTGTGCGAAAAGGTTTTGCCTACACGTATAAAACAGGAGATCTCCCCTCGCCGAAAGCTTTACTTGAATTCGGCGAAAAATGGCAACCTTACCGCACCGTAGCATCGTGGTATCTGTGGCGGGCAGCCGGAATGGCAAAACTGTAGAGGGGCGATGCATGACGCATCGCCAGCTTTGAATTTCATGAAATTTCGAATCCGGGCGATGCATGGCACCGCCCCTACAATACAATCGACTATTTGCGGCGCTTCAGCCAGCCTTTTTCATTGAGCGAAGTTCTGATCGGTTTATTCTTCGTCTTAAAATCGAAGACGGCGAACAACGCCTGGCTGGGTCTAACGCCGTCCTCTTCGACAACGGCTTTGCATTCAGTGAGCAATTGCACTGTTTCCGCGTTGATGGCGCCAGCCTCTTTGAGGATGTCTACGATCGACAAGGTGGGTTCTTTCGCCAGCTTCTGGAGAGCATCTTCATAGGCTGCAAATGTGACTTCCTTACGATTTACAAGAAATCTCAATACTATGAATTCGATAGAAACATCGGTTGCATCCACTGGAGGCTCAGGGGTCGCTACAACCGCCTTGCCATCACTGTGTTTCAAGCTTTGAACTCGTTCGATTTCCTTGGAGCAAAAGATTTTGGTAGCTTCTTCGTTCATGAAATTTCCTGTGGGTTGAGTACGGTCAGTAGGCATGATTCAAGGCGTGGGCGAAATATCGACGATTGACCACCATGGTCCGTGTGTTTTTCCAAGCAGGGCTGCCCAATACCAGGTAGAGATGTCGGTCCAATTACCGCCTGCATCGTCATAGATGTGTTCTTTGACTGAAAGGGACTTTCCATCCTTGGCTGCCCGGAAGCATGAGCGGCGAATGCCTATGGCGTCCGTTTCAAGCGGCTTGTATGTGATGTCGTAGCCAAGCCCGCGAAAACAATCCGACGACGGATGTAATTGCCTGGTTGGTTTTGCAACCCAGCGAATGATGATTCTCCTCTCGCCTTGAGCGAAGCATTGGATCTTGCCGGGGAATTCTTGATAGAACGCCTCGTCCGCTTTCTTTGGCGGCACCTGCTGCAAGATTTGTCCATTGTACTCTTTTGGCCAACCAGGGAAGTCATGGGTTGAAATTGAGCGATCCACACCTCTTGTGAAAATGACCGGTGTTGCGACAGCAATCGCTGACAGAGCAAGAAATACAAGCATTCGCCTGTCATTAAGAATCATCTTTTTGAGACCTTTCGCCGGAGCCTTCTGGGCTTTCTCCAGCGGCTTGTCATTGGCTGTCCGGGTTTCACCAGACCTTTCACCTGCAGGCACAGCAAAATCAGGCAAGTTTGCCTTTGCCTCTAGTGTCGCCTTCGCCTCTTGCTGCGTTTCCTCCAGCTCCAGCGTTTCGTCAGCCGCGCCTCTCCTTGAAAAACGCATCGCCACAAGGACGGTCAGCCCCGCTGAAATTGCAAAGGCCACTGTACCGACAGCTTGATGTACAAACTGGTCGAGCGAAGGATCGACCTTCAGGATTTCGGCTTCAACAAAAAACAGCGACGTGATTCGCAAAACGTTGCCCAGAAGCGCTCCCAAGACCGATGCACCAAGGACCATGGCGCCACGAAAAAAATTCAACTCCAGTACCGATGTCAAAACGGCACCAATGAAAAGCGCAAACCAGAGCATTTCGATACCGCTGCACGGTGCATCAATCTGCACCAGATGCTCGCTCCATACAAGCGTTGTTCCGTCTGCGACGGTAGGAAAGCCGACCATGGAAATCAGAGGTGCGGCAATCTTTCCGACGAGGAGACGCAGCGGATATCCACTGTAGAAATTGAGAGATGAAACTATGGGCAAGGAGAACAAGAGCAGGAGCCAACTTCCCACGTCCATTTTGAACTTGCCGCCATGACTGTCGATCAAAGTGCCGATTGCCAGGACGGCAAAAATTGCACTCAGCAATTTGGGTGCAAACGGCCAGGTGCCAATATATGCGAGTATGCAAACAATGGATGAGAGCGGGACTTGGTAGGTTGCATGTTGGCTGAACTGTCCGCGACGGCTCAGCACAATGGCCACAAACGCAATCAGGCTGAGCACGCCGAGCGGTTCATCGGACTTATCCAAAATCCTTTCGACATACCAGATACTTACAGGCCAAAAGACGCAAAAACAAAGCGCCAGCAAGCCTGGAATGCTCATGCCTTCTTGACTCTCACTTTCCTCTGATTGCGAAGAGCAAATCCGAGCCCGAGCATACCGACCCCGAACAAAAGATATGTGTCTGACTCTGGAACCACAGGTGAAGCGACTTCGCCGCTCTTGTCAGAGGAGATGGTTTGAAACTGCGCGTCGGCTTCACCATCGTCTGAGGCTACGTCGTCACTAAACTCGTCTACACTGTCGCGGTCGTTCTTCAGCGCGTTCTGTTTGTACTCACGGGTTTGTTCTTTTGCGGCTGCAAAGTCACTTCTTTCTAAACGACTGCGGCTTGGGGCTTCTCTAAAGTCGGCAATTGCTGGTGCTTCGGCCGACTTCATCTTCATGATCGATTTCGCTCCGGACTCTTCGAAGAAATTCAAGTCCTTGTCCTGCAAGTTTCCGCCGCCGCCCGCTTGCATGCTCGGTCCCATTGACCTCGGCGCCGGTGCAGCGACAGGTTCGTTGTTGCCGGCAGGCGGCGCAAATGACTCCGTTGCGGACCTGGAGAATTGACCGCTCTGGCTCGAACCGGCGCTGGAAAATTGATCGCCCAGGCTCGGACCGGCGCTGGCAAATGGACTGGTCATTGTACCGGTGTTGCCCTGAGCATCGCTGCCTTGCGGGCCGACAGTTCCATTGGTTGCACCTTCCAATATTTGAAATTGCGCCTGGCGCGGAGCATTGTAAGACCGCATGTTTGCTTGCATATCAGACGAATACCTGGAGCTCGCACTCGAGCTCGAGTCCAGCTCTGCCATTTTTTTGGCTCTCAGAGCTTCGCTCTTATTTTCTTGCATTGCCATCATTGGTGCAAACTTGCTCACATCCACCATTCGAGACGTACTTAAGCTCATCGGACGCTCAGGCCATTTCAATTGAAAACCTGGCTTGGACTCCTGCGGGCCTAACACAGACAAGCTTACGCTCGATTGCTTTTGAGGAATGGGCTCAGTGATGATGGCACTGGAGAATGCCGTGACCAGATGGTACTGATTGGACAATTGAACTGCCTTACGAGCATAGCTGCACCTGTGTCCGCTGTGCGCCGTCTGGATCTTAGAGATCTCATCGAAAGCAACCAATCGTGCCAGTGTGGTGCTAGCCTTTGGAATTACTTCGTTGGTAGCTTTCTTACGAAAGAATTCTATGCCACCAGTTGAGGCATTGACTGTCGAGTAGCGCCACGTTTCAAAAAGACGGTGCAAATCAGACTGCACGTCTCCGCCCCGATCAACGCGAACCAGCCCCGGGCAAGCGAACAGTCCGGACAAAACTTCATTCGGTCCTGCCGCGACAGCAAAATCATAAAGCAATGGTTTTTTCAGGCGGCGGAAATTCAATTCCAGCCGTTTGTCTAGTTTGCCCGGAATTGGCTGCGCTGCATGCAACCACAAGACTGCGGCATCGGGAATGTTCATTGCCGTGGCGATTTCTGAGGACACAAACGGCAAATTGATTTGACCGCCGGCACATGGAATTTGTCCGATTTTCTTCAAGAGCGCTTCGCGCGCCGCCGGCGTTTCTGCAAACAGATTCGTGTCATTGGTCATCAGCCCGTCACGCACGTACACCAGCTTCAATCGCATATCCGTCGGCAGTTGTCCGAGCTCTTTCAATACCGACTCGAAGTGCGGCGACATGCCGTTCGAACCGTCAATTACAACCGTCAGTTGACTTGGTTTGGGATAGGTTCTTTTCTTGATCGTCTCGCCGACGAAAGTCGCATATTCACTGCCGATCACTTGTGTGATTTTCGGATCTCGCTCAACGCTCACAACCGCGCCAAATCTCGCCAATTCCGGAGTGGTGAGCGTGCCGTCAATGCTGCAGTTCAGCTGCCCGCTTTGTGCTTTCAATTCCCTGGCAGTAGATGACAGAGTTTTGTCGGCCTTCAAATTTATTGTTGTTGGAATATCTACTTGGAAATTGCGCTCTTCAAATGTGGGCAATGCAAGATCGACCCTATTCATTTCACTGACTGCCAGGGGCGCAATGATGTTCAATCGAACACCGATTTTGCTCTCGGGGGCAACCGGATACAACTGAAGCAGAACTCTGTCGGCACCGCATGTGCTGACCAGAAGCGGATCTTTCTTGTCGGCTACAGCAGCGCGATAACGCCTGCGCGCCATGCTGCGACCCATTACTGTCGCTTCTCTTTCTGTGCCGTCGACGATCAAAAAGGCATTGGTGATCACAGCACCGGGTGGCAATAGAATTTTCGAACGGACTTCGCGGTCATATTTAGAAGTATTTCCAAAAGTGACATTCCACATAAGATCGGCGATGCAGGAATTGCTGTCCACAAAGCCGGCCAGCTTCGACTCGTTCATACTCAATCCGCGCGCGACACCGCTCACGGTCTCTCCGGCAATGTCCGGATCTTGATCGAATTCGTCCTCGACATTCGGCTCTTCGGATTCACCATCCGACAATAGACCCTGATTCTGCCTGGTCGCGCGCAAAGACGCAGGCAATGGCACGCTGTTGAACGGCTTGCCTGTAACTCTGTAGAAAATCTCGCGTGCTTCATTGACGCTGGTCGGATTTTTCACTTCATAGAGAGAGCCGAGAATATCCGTTGCTCTTCCTGAACGCTCATAACAGGCACGCAGCATTACTTCTTGATTGCCGAACGAGCGCAACCATTCAATCGCCTTGACAGGCTCTTTTGAATGAGCCGCTTCACCGATATGCATGCGCGTCAAAGTCGAGGGCAATTCCACAGCAACTACCGTGCACAAGATGATCAGATGTCCGATATGCTCGAGCTGATGCCCGTCAAAATAAGTCTTGTGATGGCGGGACAGATGAACCGCATACTTGCTGGACTTCCAGAGAGCAGGAATAGCAAGCAAAGGAGAAAGAGCAAGCAAACCAAAGCCAAACCAGAGTATTGCCACTACGGACAGTGGCACCAGGGGAAGGAACATCAGTGAGTAGAGTATGGCAACGCCCATGGCCATGCCCGTGCCTAAGGTGAGCATGCCGAGCATATCGGTCATGTTGCGGCGCGCCGCCATCCAGACCAGAAAGTTGGACAAAGGAATGAGAGCGAACAACAAGACATGGGACGGCGTCGGTAGCGGATCGAAAAAGCTCTTGGCACACATGTGCGTGGTCAATTCCACCGCAATCGCCGCCGTCGGCAGAATTACGCCACCAAAGAGAAGAAAAATTCCAGGTTTTTTCGGGGGTTTTTCAGTGCCTTTAGGTTTTTGCTTGGAGCCTGAAATTGGGTTTGGACCGGTTCTTGTGTGCGGGTTGGTGGTTGATTTGGAGCCTTTGTCCGACCCGTAACGGTTTGAACTCGACTTTGCCTGTGCCACCGCACACGCGGCTGTTTTCGAGGAGGAGCTGTCAGCCGTTCCGGTTGCGCCCGTTTTACCGGACCCGCCTGAACTGCCTGAGCTGCCTGAGCTGCCGGTCGATCCTTTAGCGGCGTTTGTGCCGGCATTCTTATTGCTGGAGCCGCCGTGGCCGGGTCTTCCTTCCGGATAATCTGAAGTCCATACCATCTTCGCTCTCCTCTTTCCGCTTTGATTTTCGGACTTCCCTGCCGCTCAGCCCACAATTTAATGTTGGCGTCATCCTTTTAATTTGAATGACCTTTTCGCTCAGCGCGTGCCTTCCCATGCTATCTGATGTAGATAAAGGTCTGTACAGTAATTTCCCTGGGATTCACCATGGTTAAACGATGGAAGAAAGGGCTAGGAAGTCCGGTGTTTGCATAATCCATTTAATGACTAAATGGTAGGAAGCGTTGACGCTGCATGCGCAGCAAGGAGCAAAAGATGTTTGAGCTTGGCGGATTCCTTCTGTTCTTCGGTTTCTTGCTCGCCATGTCGTCCATTAAATTCGTCAATGAGTATGACAGGCTGGTCGTTTTCCGCCTGGGAAGGGTCTGCGGCGAAAGGGGACCTGGCATCGCCTTCGTCGTTCCATTAATAGAGCGCTCGCAGAAAGTCGACCTGCGCATCGTCACGATGTCCATCCCCATGCAGGAAGCAATCACCCGAGACAACATCTCCGTCAAGATTGCAGCAGTGACCTTCTACCAGGTAGTCGACTCCAGAAAGGTGGTCACCAAGATTGAAGATGCAATGGCAGCTACCAGCCAGGTCGCCCAGACAACCTTGCGCAGCGTGATCGGTCAGTACGAACTGGACGATATTCTCACAGAGCGCGACAAAATCAATGCGAAATTGCAATCCATAATCGACCGCCAGACCGAAGGCTGGGGCATCAAAGTCAATGCCGTCGAAATCAAGGACGTGGAAATACCGCAGCAAATGCAGCGTGCCATGGCTCGCCAGGCGGAGGCGGAAAGAGAACGCCGCGCCAAAATTGTAGCTGCGGAAGGCGAATTACAGGCAGCGGAAAAACTTGCCCAGGCGGCAGCGGTGATAGCCGCATCGCCGGGCGCCATGCAACTCAGGCAATTGCAGACCATGGTTGAAGTCTCGGCCGAGAAGAACAGCACTCTCATCTTCCCCATCCCCATCGAGCTGTTTGGCGGCATGGGCGCAAACGCAAAAGGGTTAGCCGAAAAGGCTATCAATTTCCTGCCGGCGGCAGCTCAAGCCCTCAAGGCTAAGGGCGAAACAATCAAACTGGAAGAAGAAAAGGAACGCGTTTAAGACAACCCAACCAGTTATCGCGAATCAGCAAGAACCGGGCTTTACCAGTCACCAGTCGAACTGGCATACTCGTTGTAATTGTAGTAACATATCTACATAAGCAAGAGGGCGTGCCAGTGGCGATTACAACTATGTCCAGCCGCGAATTTAACCAGGACGCCGGTCGTGCAAAAAAGGCCGCAAAAAAAGGACCAGTATTCATTACCGATCGCGGCAAACCGGCACATGTGCTTCTGACCATCGAAGAATATCAACGCCTTACCGGCAGTCAAAAAAACATTGTCGAAATGCTGGCGATGCCGTCCGACCCTAACTTTGAATTCGATCCACCGAGGTTGAAAAACGGAATTTATCGACCGGCTAATTTGACCTGATGTTCTTGCTCGATACGAATGTTGTGTCTGAGCTTCGCAAGGCGAAGTTTGGCAAAGCGAACAAGAAGGTCGTTGCCTGGGCATCTTCAATACCTCCGCCAGCACTCTTTCTTTCGGTAATTAGTGTTCTGGAAATCGAAATCGGAATTCTTTTAGTAGAGCGACACGATCTGACTCAAGCCGAAGTACTTCGAAATTGGCTTAACAATCAAATTCTGCCCACTTTTTCTGGACGTCTTCTTTCAATTGACACCGAAGTAGCCCTTCGCTGTGCCTCGCTTCACGTGCCGAATAAGAGATCCGAGAGAGATGCGCTGATAGCCGCTACTGCTCTACATCATGGTATGACACTTGTGACCCGCAATATTGCTGACTTCACATCAACAGGGGTGAATCTACAGAACCCATGGAAAGACTAACTTGCCGAAGGTCCACGGACAAGAATTCAAGGGCTAAAATCAGCTCTAGCTTTGAAGGCTAAAGGCGAAACCATCAAGCTGGAAGAAAAAGAGCGGGTTTAGGGTCCTTTGGTTTTGAAACACGCCATTTTTATTTTGGACAAGTAGTGTCCTTTCACTTTCATTTGTTCTATAAATGATTTGGCTGTAGTCAAAAGCATTTATTCATGAAAAAGCATCTCTTCTGCGTAATTTTAGTGTTTCTGACCCTCGCAACTCCCTCTGCCAGGTCGTCGGAGACTGTTTGGACAGAACTTATGAAGGCTGGT
>JBGAVL010000092.1:0-286 GCA_044228145.1 Obscuribacteraceae bacterium (SeqCode) | reverse complement strand
CATGAGAGCGGAGAGCAAGAAAAGGCTAAGACTCTTCTGACCTCTGCATGCAAGGAAGCTGAACAGGACAAAGATAATGGACTTGAAGCACAGAGCCTTTTGTGGCTAGCTCGCGTTCTTGAATCTCAAGAACAATGGAAGGACGCCGAAACCCTACTTCGCAAGGCAGGTTCAAAAATCAAAGGCGCCGATATTGATGAAAGCATCGTAACTGGAATTCAAGAAGAGTTACAAAAAACATTGGTGAAGCTTGGCACACAAGATTCGATAGCTTTCTTTCAAGCCG
>JBGAVL010000091.1:0-18664 GCA_044228145.1 Obscuribacteraceae bacterium (SeqCode) | reverse complement strand
GATGAATTCCTGTTTTCTGCTTTCGGCAATTTGCAGCGCGGAATTTATGATCTTCTCTGCTTTGACGTTGGATTCAAAATCATGATCGTGAGACAGACTGTCTGTAAATGTCTGCTTTTCCAGCTGTTCGCGCACTTCCTTTTCGTTCAGTCCGTTTTTCTGCAAAACCACAGAGGCAATCCCAGCAGATGTGCCGAGAAGACCGAGCAAGATGTGCTCGATATGCACACGCGATTTGCCTGAGCGCTCGGCTTCCATGCGCGCCTGCGCCATGACATTTATCGAGTATTCGGTAAGTTTTTCAGCAACCATTTTTTGCTCGAAATCCAGGTTGCTCTATTCTAGCTTGTGCGCACGTCCAATCTTAATATTGGGTCGCCATTCAAGTATTTCATTCTAGAGAGTACTGGTACTTTCCAGACTTTACACCCACTATGGAAAATCCCACTTTTTCATAGTACCCGTGCGACCGGAAACACCGATCAAATGGAGATAGCTTATCGCGAGCCGAAACACAGCTCGACAACCCGAAGCCACAAAGCCTCACGGGCGCCTGAATTTTGCTCGATACCTTGTCTAGATTTTTTCGAATTTTTCATAGCAGGTCAACAATTGATTTTGTCTACCTGCCGCCCTGTGACAGCCGATTATCGCGCTCGCACCGGCTACCTTATGCCGCTCTATTGGCGTCAGGCGGGCGCAATACCATGG
Source organism: Obscuribacteraceae bacterium (SeqCode) (assembly GCA_044228145.1). GTDB lineage: Bacteria > Cyanobacteriota > Vampirovibrionia > Obscuribacterales > Obscuribacteraceae > QKMZ01. The sequence goes on along the minus strand of JBGAVL010000091.1, from coordinate 17,953 downwards.
TGTTGCCGCCAAATCTGCGCGTGAATGTGCCGTTGATCGAGCCGGCAGTCCAGCGACCGGTGGATGAGCTGTTGTTGTAGGCGATGCCGTTCGGTCCGACGATGCCGATGTGACCGTGACGAGCGCCGCTCATGCCGTAGATGACGTCGCCAGGCTGGGCCTGGCTAACAGGCACTCTTTGCCAGCCGTGACTTTGCAGTTTGCCGGCCAGATCGTTGACGCCGGCTGAATCTGCGTAGCTGAATCCTGCTTCTTGCAGAACGCGCGATACAGACGCTGCACAACCAAGGTTGCCGCCCTGAACAGAATTGCGCCACTTGGTCTGAGCCCACAATTGCTGGCCGACCATGCCATTGGCGAGAGCTGTAATTTTGCCGTTGGCGTCGGAAACATTGATGTCGCCCAAGCCTGTTTGTCTGGCGCGGTCCATTTGATAGAGGTTGGCGAAATCGGAAGCGTATTTTTGATACGACGGATCAGCCATTTCTTGTTGCGTGGGAACGCGACCTAGATACATTGCGACGCCGACTCTACCGGCATCTTCCTTGGTCATCTTGTTGGGATCTTGAACGCCCATTTCGCGCGCGTACTTCTCGACGCGATCGGTGGCCATGATGTCTTGCAATTCTTTCGGCATGAATTGGTTGACTTCGGCACCGGTGATGTCGCCTTTCGTGCCGGAGAGCTTGTCGCCGAAATTCATGAAGCCATCGACAAACTTCTGATCTTTGAAATTGCCGTCTTCGCCGACCTGGAATTTGTCTGCAAAACCTTCAGGAAGTTTGGTTCCCTTGCCGTCCTGCCCGCCCTTGGCTGCATTCTTCATGGCAGCGGCGAGTTTTTGACGCAGCTCGGGATGCTTCTTGAGCAATTCGGCCAATTTTGCCATGTCCGGCGGATCGCCGAGATCGATTCCCAGTATGTCGCCAAGCCAGCCACCGAAATGTCCGGAACCCAAACCATAGCGACCGACTTGATGACGACCGTCGCTGCGGCGTCTTACAGTGTCGTTGTTGCCTTTGAAAACGGAGGCTACTGTATCTTTAACAGCGGCTACGCCGTTGGACTCATTGAGAGCTTGCGGAACATCGCGTTGCGGATAGTTGCTGTCGACTGCGCCGCGATCGAAATTGCGGCTGCCGCCACTGCCGCCGGTGCGGTTCATCTGGTCTGACATATCGCGCCCAGATTGTGGAACTTCAGGGGCTTGCGGAAGATTCGGAACTTCAGGCGTGTTGCCGTTGCCGAATTTCTTTTCGACGTTATCCGAAACCAAATTCTGCTTGTCTTCGATCGGCACGTTGCTTACCGGCTTGCCGTCTGGTCCGACAGCTTGCGGGTAGAATTTGTCGGTCAATCTCTGGGCGAGATAATCCACCAATTCGTCGGTAGCCTTTTGCTGCTCGGCAGGTGGTGCGCCGGTTTCGCCCTTAGCACGCTCGACGACTACACAGATTTCTTTGTCCGGATTTCTTTCGTGGTCGTTTACTACCTGAATGGTTCCGTCTTTCTTGACGATGAAATCAGCTTGCGGCTTATTGGGATTGTTTTCGGAATGATCTTGATAAACAACCTTGATAGTGGGTTTTTCGCCAGGTCCGATTTTGTCTGCAATTCTTGTCGCGTCATTCGGATTTGCCACCTGATCGGCTATGCGCAGTCTGCCTTGCAATGCCGGATCGGTGAGCAGTTCTGCGACTGATTTTTTGGGATCGAATTTGCCGGCTTCTGTTTTGCCGCCGTTAAATGCATAAAGATTGGGTTCGCCCGAACGATCCTTTGTAAGATCCGTTTGATTGTTTTGCGCCTGGGCCAGTCTCTTGTTGCCGAGCTGGCTGGCTGCAGAATAAATCTGAGCGTATTCCCCGTTGATCGGCGTGAAAGTCATGTCTCCGCCAATTTGCTCTGCCAAAAGGCTGCTGGTGCGAGCATCGCGCACTGTAGTTGTTTCGGCCTTCGCCACCTTATCGCTGCGCATACTGAAGCGACGGTTGCCCGTAAGAGACGTCAGTTCGCCGCCCACTTCCGAGCCTACAGAACTGGCTACGTCACTGCCCGCGAGGCTGGCTCCTGAAGAAATTTCTCCACCGGATCTGAAACCGCCAAAATGGGATCTCGCGGCTGGTTTTGCCGCGGGTGCATTTTCAGTCATATTTTTCTCGAAGGTGTTGGGGGATGGAAATCCGCAAAAATGCGGTCCTGTAGACCACAATCGTATGGAAATGGGGGGCTGCTGTTAATACGTATTACTCCCATTTTTCGATTAATTTTGGCAATTGGGAAGGGTTTCAACGGTTTTCTCCGGACTGGCCAGGTGAGCAGTTTGCGGGATGAACATCACAATGACGTTTACTTTTGGCATTTTCTCGACATCAACTTTCCCAGTCGCAAAAACCTAAAAGGGTCGATTGCTCGACCCTTTCATTATTGGTTGCGTAGCTGACACGTGACTGACACAGCGCAGCCGCCGGGAGCAGTTTTCGTGGGCGCAGGCAATGCGCGACTATACGACCGGGCGCCGCCGCCGTTATTTTCCGGTATGCGCGCTCTTCAGTGCTGCTTGCAATACAGCTTGCTCCACGAGAGCTTGCAGGGCTTCCGGCGTGGCTCTGTTTTCGGCGACCAATCTGGCGATGGCGTCTTTCATCTCGCCTGTCTGCATTACTCTTGCAATGTACTTGGCCGTTTCTCTCTGCATTGCCTCCTGAGCAGCTCTTTGACCTGCTTCGCGGGCAATTCCCAGTGCATTCAAGGGGACGAAGGTGAATTTGTCTTCGCCGGTTGCCTTGACGGAATCGTGGATCCACTTCACAGTCGGGTCGGTCTCTACATTCACCGACGGAATCGTTCGGTGAGCAGCGTTAATGAGTTTGAGGTAGTCTTCCGCCGGCAAGGATGTGCCGCCCAGTGGCTTCGTCGAGATGAAGCCGAGTGACAGGAAAAGAACCGGTGGATCTTCTGCCGACATTGCCGGCTGACCATATTCCACAACCTTGCCGTTGCTGTCGACAAGCACATGAATGCCCGTGCGTCCCCAGATTTTTTCTCTGTCTTTTGCAGAAAGTCCGGCCGCTTCGTCCATGAGCATTTGTTCGATGCTCATCTTGTCCGGGTTGTTGAATTCCATGAAGACGATTTCGCCGCCATTCTTGGTGATGTTTTCGCGAGCGATGCCCAGCAAAGTGTAGAAGTTTTTGCCGTTTCTAGCCGCTTCATCCAGCCAGATGTGTTCGCCCCAGGCGGCTTTGCCGATTGCTTTTCCATTCACATCAATGATCTGATATTGAATACCACCCATGATCTGTTGTTCTTTGTCCCTGAGGACGACCATGTCCCAGGTTCCGCCCTTTTTGGTCAGATAGTCTCTGTACACTGCTGCACTCTCGATTTCGCCTTCGAGCGGGAAAGCCTTTTCGAGTTTGGTCATGTATTCTGCAAGAATTTTGTCGGCTTCTTCAGGATTTCTCTGGAACATCTCGCGCATGCTCAGGGTTTCACCCTTCTCGAGCATGACGCTGCCTTTTACTCTGTCCCTGGCCTCGACTGCTTCGCCGTCTTTCGGAGGCTCCTTTTCTATTTCGACTCTGCGAGTGTTAGTGGTCTCGGCAACTTCACCTTCAGGTGGCTTTTCGACTGCGGCGTCTTTCGGAGCTGCGGCGTCTTTCGGAGCCACAGCAACTTTCATGGTGCGCAGCCCGTCTTCTCCGCGAGTACCGTCGATAGGTTCTCTGGTGACGACGCCGTCTTTGACGACTTTGGCATCGGCGGGATCAATAATGCGGCGCGGGGCATTGAGGTCGACGTCAGCGCCTTCTTCGACAACGCTCTTGAAGTTTGGATCACGACCGTGCGAGTGTCCGTCGTGCTCGGTGGCGGCGCGCACTTCGGCGAGACGTTCTTTCGGTGTCGGCGTGTGCTCTGCAGTTTGCACGCGCCCTCCATTGGTGGTGGCATGTTCTGCGGTGGCAACTGTTTCGGCAGTGCTGGCATCGTTCTGGCGCGCCACTTTTCCACTGCGGAATCTTTCTACAGCTTCTTTGATAGCGGCTTCGTCTGCGGGATTCAATTTCATCGAACCAGCCAGGTTTGTTTCACCCAGATTGAAATTCGGGAAATACTTGGCGCCCACTTTACCGAGACCGTGGAAGGCTTCTCCGAATGCGATGTTGCCGCCCGTCCAGGCGAGAGTGTTTATGAGTGTTTCGCCGACACCAGCCTGGCGACCATGAGTCCAGCCGTCCAGTTGCGAATTGACGACACCGGCGGCAGCGCCGGAATATCCGTTCACTTTCAGGCGGCCCACAAAGCCTGTGCCTTCCGCCATGGGAGCCAATTTTGTTGCAACACCACTGAGGGTGGCAAAGGTAGCCATGTCCGTGACGCCTCGCCCGACTCTGTTCCAACCGCTTTCGCCTTCCTTGGTCGGCGTGAGGATGGCGCCGTTGACGAGACCTACTGATCCGCCGATCGCCATGTGGCGTCCGATCGGATTGTGGGCAATCACTTCGCCGACTCTTCCGGTTGACGCGATTTGCGGAGCGAATTTACCGATCGCCTTGCCGGCGAATTTGCTCATGATGACGAAGTCGATCAGATCGCCGGTCACTTCACCGGCTGTATGTGCGACCTGTGCAGCACCGCTGCGTTTGACTTCATGAGCTTTGACGTCGGCACCGAAAAGCTGGGTGACTCCGTTTACTTTATTGGTGACTGCGCCTTGCCAGACACCGGAGGCAAATTCAGTTATGACATTGGAGGATTGATCGGGCTGACGCTCTTTTGACGGCACTTCAAGGGCAGCAGTTTGCTGACCTCCGCCGAGAGCAGAGGATGTTTCTACCATGTTTTTATACCGTGAGAAATTCGGTGGGAGGATGGAATCGCATTCAGCCTATGCGATGCTCGCAGTATGAAAGTTTTGCCCGCCGCTTTCAATGGGGAAACCACGCATGCTTGACAAATCCCCAAAAGCCCAATCCCGGCGGTCGCTCAAGCCTATTTACAAACCACCCCGGCTCTATCTGCCGACACTCTTGCAATACCGAATTTCCTATACGTCAAAAATGAGACGGCGGTTTACAAAGTAACGCGAATCACACAAATGAGCTAACCGGCGCGGACGTTATCTCTCGGCTTCGGCAAAAACTTTCATAGATTTCGAAACCAAGAACAGGTCCGAAAACGTTTTTCCAGACAGGGTTTTGGTCTCGGAAAGATAATTAGGCAACATACCGATTTTGATTCCCAATCGAGATCACCTAAGGTAAGGTGTTCTTTTCCTTTCAACACCTTCCATTTCAATCTAATCGCCGCAGCATTAACGCTCCAGCTTTGTCTTACTTTTCCGCAGCGCGGAAAATTATTGAACGAGCTCGCGTCCATTTGATTGAAGGAAAGTGTTCTGCCTTTTGAAAGAAAAAACAATAGTCCTCGAACGCCCGTCTCGCTCCACAAAGAGCCTCCCGGCGACGAGTTCGTACAAACTCCAGACAACATATGGAGAACGATATGTGGATATGTAGTTGCCACGCCGTCACAGACGGCATGATCAAAGAATTCGCAAAAGCAAATGGCTGCGCCTGGAAAAAGATGACCAGAGAACTCAAGGTCGGCACCCAGTGCGGAACATGCGCTAAATCTGCCAAGGAAATTCTGGAACAGGCGGCAGGCAAACCAAAGCGCAAGCGCAGCAGCAAGCGAAAAGCTGACGGAGAAACACTCTTGCCGAGCACAAACGCCGAATCTCCCGCCTTTCTCCCTTGCGGCAAATGCACTTGCACATGCGGCAAATAGCTATGCCCGCAAGGCCGAAACTCGCAACAACCCCGAGGAAACACCTGTGTCACAGGTCGTTTCCTCTCTTTTTTGCCTTTCTACTATACGCTTTCGCATGCCAAAAACGCCCCCCACATCAATTCGATGTATAAAGTAGAGTTGGTCATCTAGTGGAGCTTTCACTTGGAGCTCATGTCGAAACAGGTCGAAGCAAGCAAGCCGTATCCATTCTGCCTGGCTCACCCGCTTGAGCAAGAGCCAGCGGCGCTTGGTGAAGTTTCCCAGTGGCTTGCCGAATGGTCATGGAGCGGAATACGTTCTCAATTAGGCAGGCGCGAGGGAAAAACTTTCATCTGGTCGAGCGATCAAGAACTAATCAGCGAGCGTTTTCCCGAATTGTTGGAAGCGGCGGAATTGCTGCCGGATCACACTATTTTAGACGGCGTAATTCTTGGCTGGGATGAGGGAGAGGTGCTGCCGGTCAATATTTTGCAAGAACGTCTGAAGTGCGAAACATTGAGAGAAATATCCTTGCAAGAAATTCCTGTGGCGCTTATGACGTTCGATATACTCGAATCTGAAGGCATCGACATTCGAGAAAAACCACTGCGCCAGAGGCGAAGAACACTCGTTCGATTGCTGTCTCCGGGCGCACTGGATGCCGCTCCAAGCTGTCGAGGACAGCTCCATCCAAGATTGAGAGTTTCGACCAACCTGCAGTTTTCCTCCTGGGACGAACTTGCAGAATTGCGCCCGTTAAGCCTTGACTTAAAGGCTGACGGCATCTTGATCAAGCGCGCTGATTCGGCATATGGCGAAGGCTTTTGCATAGGCGACTGGTGGAAATGGACTTAACTCAAATGCAACTTACTCAACGTCGCTCCAGTTGCTTTGGATAAAACAAGTTCTGGCGCGAACGGGGGAAGCCCAATGTGGGCGGCAAGCACATGTGGCGGCAAGCATGCTCTACGCCTCCTCGTAGTAGCAACGACCCCAAAAAATGGAGGTGGCCAGGCCTACTCACTCCACAAATACCGCTTTGTTTGTTATGTCCGTAAAACTAAAACCCTATCTACTAGCGAGCAGTTCCAAACATACCGCTTAACTGCTCCTCAGTCAGCACTCCAAGCTCTTCCATCGACTGATTCAAGGCCGTCTCAAGCATCTGTTTTGCAACAGCATCGCCGGTCAATTCATTAACGTAAAAGCGTTTCAATGCGGACAGGAGTTGCTGTTTCTCTAGAAGCAAGAGCACTGGTGCGGAACTTTCGGACAGTTCGCGCAGCAGCAGAGCAACAATTTGCTCGGCGACGATACTGACGATCTTGGAGCGTTCAACCGAGTCATACAGTGCATCGGTTGTAAATCTCACCGGCGTGCGTTTGAACGGCCACTTGCTCCACTGGTCGTAAGTGACCACTACCAGCAAATCAAGCTTGTAGAGAGAACGGCGCAGCTCTCCGTAGACTCCGGCGTCGACCCACGTGTCGATAAACAACTCGTCGAGCCTTTTACTGACAAGAGAAAGAAGTGCAGAACGAAGTTCTGCAGAATGAGTGCGTTTGTTCATGAATTTACCTTTTGCCTTTTGAAATACGTTTTTTCGCAATACGCTCTGCGCGCTTGCGCATGTGGAATGCCACCGTCCGGTCGGCGTTCTTGTTGCGCTCCTCAAGCCACTCTGAGACTGTCTTCAGGTCCGCCTCGATGCCCGGGTAGTCGACACCGCCGACTTTATGCAGCAAAGAAAGCATCCTGGCTCGATTGGAAAGCTCAGCAGCCACAGCGACTCTTCCACTGCCGGAAAAAAATGTTGCCAGCCGTTTCAGATCATTTGCTACCAAATGATGATCTTCGCCCAGAGCTTCCTCGCTGATGTGCAGTGCAAGAAGCAGCCGGTAGTGCTCCCTGCGCCTGGAAGGAATCCGGCTGCGATTGATTACGGTCTCGGCATGCGAAAGATGCATTTCGACATGCGTGGACGTGACACCATGCAGACGCTCCAGAACGGAGACCAACTCATCGCTGACGGAAAGCGCCTCAACCGACATTTCGCGACTGGCATACGCGTCAAACAAGTGCGTGAGCGTCTTGGCGAGAGCCTCGTCATTGGAGGTCGTCTTGTAGATTTCGGCTGCCTTGCCAAAACAGATAGCAGATTCCTGCAAGCGTCCCATCTTGAGCTCGAGTTCGGCAAGGCAGTCATAGGCAGCGGCAAGCTGTCCGTCAGCGACTTGATTGAACTCCATAACCTGAATTGCCAAATTCTGCCAACCTCGTGCCTCGTAATAACGGCGCTGCTGGCTATAGAGAGACACCAGGCTGCCAATCGTGCTCAGACGGTAAATCGATTCGGAGCCATATTTGTCACGCCACTGGCGGTTGTACCGTTTGAGGAAACGCTCATAGCGAGCATCGCCGGACAGCTTTGAGTCGTCAACAGGCATTAATTCTTCGCGAACAAAATCTGTCATCCAGCTTGCGGATGGATCTTTGAAACGGTCTTTACGACGGCGCCACCACTCAATAATGATGGCAATAGCAATGCCATATCCCATAAACATATCTCGCCTTTCAAAGTGTGGAAGCTTGCTAAAACCGCTTCTAGTCCAAGTTATTGAGTTCGCAGATGAATTACAAACGCAAGGCACACGACAGCAAACCGAAAGGTTTGTGAATGAAATCGCTGATTGTGTGCGGAACTTGGATTTGGTAACGGTTGCCTGAATAAAAATAGAAACGAGTAAATGTCTTCCACACTAGTGATCTAAAACAGGCAAACGCAAGTACTGGCTGGGCATTGACGGTTTCCAGAAAGAATCACAACTACCAATCACTATGTTCGCAATCGCACACGGCTGCTCACAAAATCGGCTTCTCAAGGGAATGTTAGCTGTCTCTTTGCTTACTTGTGTACAAAGCTCGACAAAATTCTTGCACCAGATGTAGTATCACAGCTAGTGCGAGCTGCAAGCTCGAAGACAGAGTTCTCATAATAGAACTTGCCAACCTGACAGATGATTTGATGGAAGGCAATCTCACGTTTTCAAGCGCGATGTACCATCATTGGCGGTGGAAAATCGAGAAACGTACCGGCAATGATGGTAAACCACTGAAAAGAACTCTCGCTTGCTTGGGCTGGGGTTGTGTGGCTGGGGCTGGGGTCATTGCGCAGAAAACACAGTTCTACGCTCTTGTATAGTACTACCGACAAAAAAAGAAGTACCGGGTCGTCCGCCTGAAGGAGACCCGGCACCGAAGTGAGTGAGGAAGGAAGACAGGCTTGCAAATTCAGGCTGCAAGCCTGTTTAGCTAGATACCTCGGAAAACCGAGGTGACGCATTACGCGTCTCTGGGTGAATGCTCAAGGCATTCATCCGGGTAGTGTCACTCTGGCAGAAGCTGCTTGGCCCGCTCGTTGAGCGGCTTATTCATCCACAGGTTGGCAGGACCGATGTTGTCCTGGGGCCAGACCGGACCTTTGAGGTCCAGGACCTTGAGGTCCTTGGGGAGGTGTTCTTTTGGCAGACTCTGCAGGACGCATACCCACGACTCCTGAGGCCGCGTCAGTTCGACGCCGCTTGCCCTCAGCTGTTTGATACCAGCGGTGAAGGCGGCAAGAACCTTGCCGTTCTCAGGGTTTGTGTACCGGTACCCCAGCGAGCTGCCCCACATTGCGATGTGGTAGTGGCTCGAGGAGTTCTCGATGAAATCGTAGCCCGCGTCGATAGCGAACTTGTCGAAAACAGCGGGAACAATACCGGACACGTCGGGGATCGGGTTAGCTACCTGACCCGGCGACCGCTCGGTCTTCCAAGCCTTCCGAAAGTATTTGATGAACAACTTCGGACGGTCGAGGAAGGTGTAGGGATTGCGTACGAACTCTTCGAACGACGCATCCCCGCAAGCCGAGGCAATCTTGGATCCAGGCATGAAAGCGTAGATGGACAGCTCGACCGACTTGGCGTCGATCGGTTTGCCGTCCTTCATCAAGGGAGCGTTGATGGCGTCTGCGTACGTGAAGTCGAGGAGTGCGGTGTCATCCGCCCTCTTCGTTCCGTCGTAGCGCCGGTCACGCAGAGAAGCTCGGAAGATGAGCTCCTGCTTTCCACGCTTGCCAACCCAGGCAGTCACTTTGAACTTCAGACCATCACGCTTGATGATCACGCAACCGTACTTGGTACGGTAGACGGTCTGAATATACGGGAAGCGGACGTAGCCCGGCTTTCCGTACAGGAGGTGTCCGTTCAAATTGGTGACCTCATCGCCGGGAAACTCGCCAGATACGGTCTCCTGAACACGCACAGTCGGCTCGCCCTGGATTTCTCCAAGGAATGCCTTCACCTGTGGTGTCAGGAGCTCGTCCCAGATCTGCTGGTCGGGAACCAGCGCGATCGGCGTAATGCCAAGCATCTCAGTAAAGTTTGCATTAGGAAATGCGTTGGTCATAGGGGGTCTCCTTATAGATTTTCTTCACGCGGGGGGAGACCATGAGGGCGTCCCCTTGCGCGTTAAAGCGACAGCCGGAACCGGCACCAACGCGGTGCTGTTATCCGACTGCCTCTATGCGATGAAGCAATTAACGTTGTAGCTACGAAAGTTTCAGCGCTTTGGCTGCCTCGGAGATGGGCAGGTAGAGCCAGAGGCAGCGCTTGCTGAGGTTGTCTTGCGGCCAGATCAATCCCGGAAGCTGGACTTCCTGAGGGATCAATTCAGCCGGTTTGAGGCTCTGAATCACACACACCCACGACTGCTGTTGGCGAGTCAGTGGAGTGCCTGAAGCGCGAATACGCTCCAGTCCCTCGGAGAAGCCGTTGAACGTCGTCTTGTCCTCGATGGACGCAAACTGGTACCCGTTGTTGAGCACCCATTTGGCGACGTGATAGTGACTCGGCGCAGCTTCGATCATGTCGAAGCCGTACTTGCGCGCTATCTGTTCAAAGGCGGGAAGCACATCTTCACTGATGTCGTCGATCGGCTTGCCAAATTGCCCGGGAGCGCGGCGACCTTTCCAGGCTCGCTTGAACAGCTCCAAGAACTTCTCGGGCCTGTCAAGGAATTGGAAGGGCTGCTGAACGAAGCTCTCGAACTCCAGGTCTCCGTCGCCATCCGACACTTTCGACCCGGGCATAAAACCGTAGACCGACAGCTCGACCGAGCGCAGCTCGGGAGCAATCGGGCGGTTGAGCACAGGGTCGTCATACGGAAATTCGAGCAGAGCACTGTCGTTGGCCTGCACGGTGCCGTCAAAACGACGGTCGCGCAATCCGGCTTTGTAAATCAGCTCACCGCGGTTTTTTTCGACATCGCCATACCAGCAGAGGACCTCGAACTTCAGCCGATCGCGCTTGATGACGACGGCTCCATGACGGGTCTTCCAGAAGGTGTGCAGATAGGGATAACGAACAAAACCAGGCTGCCCATAGAGCAAGTGGTTGTTCAAGTTCGTCACCTCGTCGCCAGGAAATTTGCCGGCAACGGTCTCCATCAGTTTCGGAGGATCCTTGCGCAGGATCTTCCCAAGGAGTCCCTTGGTCATGGGCGTGATCAGGGTGTCCCAGATTTCCTCATCGGTAATCTCGCACACACGACTGTAGCCCAGACGATAAAGGACATCCGGTGATATGAATTTGACCATAGTGGGGATTCCTTGCTCGACTTTAAGTCGGCATTTATTTTTATTGTGGTGCGGGACTGGCGAGATTCGCGAACCGAAACCGGCCGGCGAACATTGCCAAATCCATGCTCAAAAAATGCACGCGCAGAACCAACGAGGTTGTGCGATTGCAGCTTCAGAACAACACCAGACCTTGCGAAATTTCGCGCCAAAACAACAGCAATACACCCAAACCTGTTCGCATCCCGCGAGGGACCGGATCAAAGACCTGTAAAAGAAACAGGGGACTTTTATCGGAGGACTAAGTTGAGGGGACTCCTGAAGAAATATTTGGCAGCAAAACTCTCATAGGCTATTAGCTTCAGCTATCGCGGTTCAATCACCTTGAAAACCAAAGATCAAAAGAGATAATCCGGCACTCGTGCTCTCAACGCCGCATAGAGCCAGGTTCTAAGCCACTTCATCCCGCCCCATAGCTAGCTGGCGCCAGTTGTGACGCAGATGGCCAGACTCTCGCAATGGTGTACCAACCCGCTTACGCGTTGAACAGTTCTACAATTTCATTGGTGTCGAAGCCGACCAGTCCCAGGTCTTCGAGATGACGGCCCTCTCTGGCCAGATCGCTTTGCAGAATCACTTCGCCGAGCTGAATTACGCTTTGCAGAACCGGCATTTGATATCTTGCCAAGCGGGCGAAATCGGCAATCAGCATAAGGGTTTCGACAATATCTCGCTTGATGAACTCACCGACCGTCGATAGGTCAACTCCATCGGCGGTATCAAACATGCTCTGGCCGAGGTGAAGCAAAAGTGGCTCCAGCTCTACAGGCGCACCCTTTTCCGCGATCGAATCATTGATCGCAAACTCTCGCAGAGCTCGCGAGAAGGATGGAACGACACACTTGAAAACCCTGGCAAGACCCTGTATTTCAGCGTCCAAACGAGTAACGATGGAGACCAGAGCTGGGTTCAACCATGACTGAATATTGTCAAGCGACACATCTCTTCCACCGATAATTCCAGCTACTAACAGTGTCGGTCGAAGCATGCGCTCAACGTCGGAGAGTCCGCGTTCAATAGAATTGGACGATGGAACAAGTCCTCTGGCAACAGCATTTGCCACGTAGAGGCCTCTGCGCATTTCGTTGCGCTTGTTTGCCGAAACACTGACATTGTCGCGCAAACCAGTGATCAGCAAGACTTTCGAAACCGCTTCTACTTTCGCACAATCAAACAAAGTGCCCATCTCAACGATATTCAATTGCAAATCAGCGCCCGTTTTTTTTACTGCGTGCGCAAACTGCATGCCGGCGCCGAGCGGAGCGTTGACCAGAAGAATGGTTTGTTGGTGGCGCAGCTTTCCGACGACTTTCTCGACCAATGCACCATATTCAGTGGCAGGACTGGAAATAACGATGGCATCAGACTCGTAAAAAACCTTATCTAAATCAGTCTCAATATTTGTATGTGGAACACGTCCGCGAAAACTGCCGACACTGGCATGGCGGGTTCTGATCTCATATTCCTGGGGAACGACAGCCGGTTTGGTCAAGGCGCAAACGCGAACCGAATGACCATTTTGAGCCAAAAGGCAGGACACGGCCAGAGCGGAATCCCCATCTATAAGTACGGTCATGCGCACAGCTGCTTGCACAGACTCAGGCTGCACGGAAACATAAGGCCGGGCTGCAATAGCACTTACATTGCTTGTTCCTGCCGCTGCATTCGGCGTCGAGACCAGCATAAGTAACCCCTCTCTCTATCTAGCTTCTTTTCAGAAGTGCGACCGTAAAACGCGAAGCGCAGTGAAACCGGCACACAGCCTGCAACCAGGCCGGTACTTGATTTAATGCATGGCAATGAAACATCGCGCTTAACTCCACAAGGATAGTCGCGTCGATAATGGATGACAACCCCTTCCGGCAAGGTTTAACCTCATTTGTAATTTCCCGGTATGAACAAAATGCTCCTCTTTCGCATAAACGTGTCACCCACCAAGAGTCGCCAAAGACGCCCCAGACCGTATATACAAACGATCAAATTACCTGGCGCTAAGAATTTTTCGCCGACAACAAATTTCGGCGTTTTATCTGTTCAAACGACCTGGCCGAGCCAGTTTCAATGAATATGTCGCAAATATGCAATGAAGACGCAGAATTTTGAACTTCGTTACCGAAAGAAAGAACAAATCTTGTTTCTTTATAAACGCTGACTGGCTGGGTTTTCCCAAATTTACGGTTTAATGTAGCGCAAAGGGAAATTGTTAAAACATTTGCTTCAACTTTTCGATGATTTTATTGGCAGCACTTTCGTCAATACTGCCCTTGCGCCTGGCCAGTTCAACAGTTTTCAGCCCGAGTGCCGCATACAGCCTTCTCTCGTGATCAGATGAATTGGCCAACGCATTCATATGTTTCTCTACGGTGACCTCGTCTCCTCTCACTATCGGACCAGTGAGAGCAGCCTCCGGCCCCATTTTATCGATGTTGTTCAATGTTCCGTAGACAAGCGGTCTCAACGCCGACCAGGCAACAGTCTTATCGACGCTGGCTTGCTCCATCATTTCAAGTGCAGTATCCATCAGGGTTGAAAGATAGTTGCAGGCGACAACGGAAGCGGCATGATAAATGGCCTTGCCTTCACTGGTGATGGCATGAGGGAAGTCACCCAGCCGGGAGATAAGCTGAGAAAGTCTCTCAACCGCTTGCGCATCGCCTTCCAAAAACCAGTATGTGCCAGGTTCTTCATCGATTGCCGCGCTGACCGACGGAAATGTTTTCAAAGGATGCGCCGAGGCAACATATGCGCCGCATAAATCTCTGGCCGGTTGTAGAACACTGCTGTCCAGAGCACCACTGAGGTGCGCTACCACCGCACCTTTTCTAAAAGCTTCTTCTTGCGCCAGCTGTTTGGCAACCAGCTCTATTTCATTGTCTGTCACGCATATAAGGACAATGTCGGCATGTCGAGCCGCTTCTGCGATGCGCCAGGCCTTTGCACCGGGCACCAGTTTGGCGGCCGCTTCCACTTTATCTTGATCGCGCCCGCCCAGATAGATCTCAGTCACACCGGCACGATGAGCGGCTACAGCAACTGCCGTCCCGACTTTGCCAGGACCAAGCACGGCTAAAGAATGTATTTGATTCATTTAAACGCTCCGCGTCATTCTAACGCTCCGCGTCATTCTAGCGGGCCACGACGTTATCTATCAAGCGCACATTTTTCAATTTAGCCGCCAGAAGAATGACGGTCGGCAATTCAAACTGGGTGGCCGGCTGGAAAGTGTCTCCATGCCTGGCTTCCAGATATTGCAGGTCAACGCCATCCAGAGCCTGCAAATCTTTTCGCCCTTTTTCGAGCGCGGACTCGAGACTGAGTTCGCCGGACTGCGCTTGCTCTTTGACAGAATTGAGAGTGCGATGCAAAAGCGGCGCTATCTTTCTTTCCGCATCCGACAGATAGACATTGCGACTGCTCAATGCCAGCCCATCTTTCTCGCGTACAGTCGTCACCGCATTCACCTGGATCGGCAAATTCAAATCTCTGACAAGACGTTTCACGACAAGCAATTGTTGATAGTCCTTTTCGCCGAAGAAGGCAGCTTCCGGCAAAACAATGTTGAAAAGTTTGGCTACGACAGTCGCCACACCGACGAAAAATCCCGGGCGAAAATGTCCTTCCAGACAATCAGCCAGCTCAACTGGCGGCATCACCCTGGTTACCGACTCACGTCCTTCGGGGTACATTTCCTTTTCATTGGGGTAGAAAACCGCATCTACGCCCTCCTGTCCCATCAATTCGAGGTCGCGCTCAAAGGTGCGAGGATACTTGCCGAAGTCCTCGTGGGGGGCAAACTGAAGCGGATTGACGAATATGGAGGCCACCACTCTGTCACATTCTTTTCGGGAGGCGCGCATCAAGGATAAGTGTCCCTCGTGCAATGCACCCATGGTAGGCACGAAGCCGACTCGCTCGCCGGCTACACTGGCAGCGCGACGCCACAAGCGCACGGCATCGACACTATCGAGCACTTGCGTTTTTACAGGCGACATCGCATTATCCAAAACCAAGACCACTCCTCGGCAACGCCAAAGACCGCCTTCCCAGTCAGTAATTGTCCTTTACTGGGCGCAGTTTGGAAAGGGCTTTACAAACTTTCCCTTTGCGCATCAAAGCGAAAGCAAGCTCCAGGCAGGAACTTGCTATTGCTCGATAAGAGATGGAACGAACCAGGAAAAAATTTTGGAGTGATGGGCTGTCATCACTCCACCTGCAACTCTAATGAAATTGAGTGATTAAACAGTGACTGCCTTGCCACTGCCGTAAAAAGACAGAAAAACCGGCACGGGGCCGGTTTTTGAGGCTTTTGCAGCGAAATACTTGTGAAAATCGCTGCGTTTTGTCGCTATCTCTTACCCTGTGGCGCTCAGGAGGCTCTCACGCGAGCCCGTTTGCGCTTGCGGGAAGTGACGTCGATGAGGCGATGAGTGGGCGCTTTGCCGGCGCGAGCCTGCATGAGCTGGCGCTTCATCGAGGCGCGGTACAGTTGATAGTGAGTGGCGACATTCATGCGCTGCACCAGTTTGAACTTATGCATCGTTTTGATAATCAGCCAGGAAAGGTCAAATTCCCAGGGCATCATGCCGGTTTTGGCAGATCCCGGTGAAGCGTGGTGATTGTTGTGCCAGCCTTCGCCCATAGCCAGAAGTCCAACCCACCAGACATTAACGCTGTCATCGTCGCCCGCGTAGGTTTTATAACCCAATCTAGGCAAGTGACAAATTACGTTCAACATCAGGGGAATGCCCAACACGGCAAACCCGGCCAGCAAACTGGCAAGCGCTACCTGCCAGCCGAAAAGTGCCCAGAGAATGCCTCTGAAGCCAAAACCGATGGCGAATGAGAGAGCGTGACCCATAGGCAAATTGCCGCCGCATTCCATGAATCGGTAAATCGGATCTTTGAAAAGGTCTTTGCACTGCGTGTGCGGATCGAGGTGCGGCAAATACTCCTTCTCGGACAACCAGCCGGTAAACGAATACATCAAGCCGTTGCGCGGTGAGTGAGGATCCTTTTCGAGGTCGGTCCAGCGGTGGTGAGCACGGTGAATTGTCGCCCACCAGATAGGAGAGCCTTCAAAAGCAAGCAGTCCGAGAAAAACCCAGAAATACTCGACTGCCTTCGGGCATGTAAATGCGCGATGCGACAGGAGGCGGTGATAGCCGATCGTAATGCCACAAGCGTGGAGCACGTAACTGACTAGAAAAACTGTAATAAATTCCAGCATTATTGACCTCGGTTCCTAACTTTTCAGCGATAGAGCGCTGACTCTGGGCGACCCCTACGAATATCCTGGCTCTTTTCATCCTGGCTGACGCATTTGTCGACCCATTTGTCGGTCATGAGAAGGTCCAAGAATTGCTCAAGCGTTTCCGGTACTTCCGAGACCTGTAAAACCCTTCGCCCGTCGTTGTCGGGTCCGGGGTACTGGTTGAACACCAGCCGGTCTGCTTCCATACCTCGCCTGTTGTAGTAATTCAGCAAGGCCAAACCGACTTCTTTAGACACTTGAGATTTATCCTTCACTTGCCAATCGCGAAGAATAGTTCTTCCAATGCCTATCAAATAATAGGCTCTTTCCTTTTCAAATTTAGGCTCATCTATGAAATAAGCCCAAGTTGTTTCATCTACGTTGTCAAGATATGGCTCGCAACGTATCTGGAAAAGGCGTCCTGTCCCTGATGTCAGGGAGGTCGGTCCGAAGCCGGAGCTCATCAAGTGGATCTCCATAACTCGCAACAGATGGGCGTTGAAACTTATACCCTTCTTATCAGCTTGAAGCTGCAGGCGTTTCCGATACTCATCCGGTATGCGAAGGCTTATATTGGAAGTCTTTTCAGCCATTTGTAGTTGCTTGATTACAATTTGTATTCATCTAACTATAGCACCCCTGTGGCGACTTTTGCTCACGCGGGATACGAAAAAAACATATAACTAATCGAAGTATGAAAGTATATCGATAGGGTTGCCTCTTTGTCATGGGTAAATCTCAGTCAGACACGTACGACACAGGTGTGATTTCGATGGCCAACGACCGAATCAAGCGCGCACTCACCTTGATTGCGCTTGCGTCACTGCTCAATCAGGTTTGCCCCGACGCCTGCCTGGCAAAAACAGCCTCCAATGCGGTTCTGCCAGCGAACACACCGGCCACGGCAGGCACAGTCGCCAAAGCCAAAAGCGCGGAAAAAACGACACCAATTGACGTCAAACTGCTGTCCGAACAGATTTTAGCTGCCTATGGCGGCTACGAAAAAATGAAAGAACTGGATGCGATGGCCTTCAAATCTGTCGGCGATCTCAAACAATACTCCACAATTTCCGGCGCCTGCAACAATTTTGAGACAGAGACGATCTCCAAAGGTGAGATGTTGCGCTCCAAAATCGAGCTGATGGGCCAACCTATGGTCACCGGATATGATGGCAAGCAATGCTGGATTCAGCAGGGCGAGCATGTCTTTCCAGCGGACGAAACAACGACACACCGCATAGTTGAAGAAG
>JBGAVL010000090.1:0-18755 GCA_044228145.1 Obscuribacteraceae bacterium (SeqCode) | reverse complement strand
ACCAGCGTTCGCAACGAAGGTCGTACGCAGGAACTGTCCATGAATGCGCACTGGAAGAACACCCAGACGCGCTACGGACAATTCCGCATGGGCATGGCCGACAAGATGGCGATCGCTCGCGAAAAGCGTGATGCCATCAACAAGATCCTCGTCGATGCCGTCTCCGGACGCTACGACAAACAGGGTCAGCCCGGCGTGGTCGATCAGCAGGCCATCTTCTCGGCCATCGTCGAAAAGTATCCGGACCTTTCGGGTCTGAACATCTTCGACCAGCTGATCAAGGACATCCAGGCGGGGCGTGAAGCCTTCGCCAAGGACCAGGAGACCATGGCCGACATGGTGCGCTCTTACAACTCGTGGCGGACCACGGGCAGCTTCCTCCACCCGACATTCGTCGATTGGGCTGGCTTCCCTTCCGACATCCTGGAAGCGCGCGTCGGCGACAAGGTCTATCACGGCAAGGAAGCTCTCGACAAAATGTCCACGGTGATCATGGGCCAGGGCACCGGAGAGATCTTCGACACCGGCACCGACAAGCCGATTCTGCCGTAAGTTCGCGGCAAATAAGCCTTCCAATTCTATAAATGGGTGACACCGCAAGCAGTGGCGAGGTGGCATGCAGTTCGGCCTGTCCGAACAGCCACTGCGCCTGCTCGCGGTCAACCCCAATAACAAGAAAGTGAGGTATAGCCTATGATGTCAATGATCATTGTGGGGGCCTTGATAGTCTTTGCGATTGGGCTTGCAACCAAGCTCTTCCTGGACAAGAAAGAGTCCCCGTACCGAATCACGCTTGCCGAATTTGCGATTGCCGGAGCGGTCATGCTGGCACTCGTCATTCCCGGCACCACATGGCTCGGGTACAAAATGGCGTACGAAAACGCCGTCACGTACGAAGAGTTCTGGGGTGGGCAGGAAGTAGAGGCCGTCTGGGAGAAAATCCGGTGCGAGAGGGACGGCGCGGCTGCGCATACCTACCGCTGCGACCCCTACAAAGTGCGTGTGTCATACGATTGCTCGTATTACACAGGCTCCGGCAAGAATCGTCGGCGTGTTTCCAAAACCTGCTACCGCTGGGAAACTCGCTATCACAGCTGCCCGTATGTCACCGAAGAGTGGACGTTCAAAATCCGCACCACGCTCGGTGAATTTACGATTGCCGCCAACAACTTCCCTGATCACCCGGAGAATTACCGGTACACGAGTCCGAAAGGATACTCTGAACCGGCTCCGGCCAATGTTCCGCGCGGCATTCCGCAGTTTTGGAAGGATGCCAAAAACCGGCTTGACCAGAACAAGCCGGGTCCCGTCACTGTGCGCAAGGAGTACGACAACCTGATCCTGGCGTCGCAGCACACGATTCTGAAGAAGTACAGCCAGGACATCGACCGCTACAAGAGAGAGGGCGTCTTTCCGACGATTACCTCCAAAGTGCACGATTTCTACCTAGCCGACCGGGTTTACTTCGTTGGTGTGCAGCCGGACTCGCGCTGGCAATGGCACATCAATTACTTCAACGGCGCCCTCGGCTACGAATTGCAGGGAGACTTGCATCTCGTCATCGTCGACGCCGACAAGATAACCGACCCGGACAACTACGCGGCTGCCCTTTCCGCGTACTGGCAATCGCCCGATCTGCAACCGAATGCGCTGTCGAAAAACGCCATTCTCGTTGTCTTGGGCGTCAAGGGCGAAACAGTCAGTTGGGCTCGAGCGACGACAGGCATGCCGCGTGGAAACGAGGCCATGCTCATCGAAATCCGCGACCAGCTCAAAGGCGCTCCCTACGACCCCAGGTCAATCCTCGGGGTGCCGCATGGAGAGCTGACCTCAGTCAATGGCGTGACGAAAGTGAACATCGTGCATGGTCCCGATCAGGGCGTTCTGGAAAGCATCATATTTGGTGCCAACAAATTCCAGCGCGTTCGCATGACGGACTATCAGTACCTCGCTCACGAAATCGAGCCGTCGGACGGACAGAAGGGGTGGATCTACTTCTTCATCGTGCTCTTTGGCGTAATCGCCTGGGGCATCTGCGTCTACGTCGGTCCGCAAACCTTTCACCGTGTTCGCCGGTAACACCCGGACACAAATTCCCGTAAGGAGAAAACAGTCATGAAGAAATTCATCATCATCGGCGTCATCGCCGCGCTCGTGTTGGGCATCTTCGGTGTCATCAACACGTACACGAACATCCGCAACGAGGGCACCCGCACGGAGCTCTCCATCACTGCCAAGTACAAGGCCATGCAGGCCAGCTACGGGCAGGACCGCCTCGCCTTCACCGACCAGATCGGCATCGCCCGCGAGAAGCGTGACGCGATGGACAAGATCCTGACGGATGCCGTCAGCGGTCGCTACAACAAGCCGGGTTCGCCCCAGGTGGACAACGGCAAGCTCTTCTCGGCCATCACCGAGGCTTACCCGGATCTCGCCGGCCTGAACATCTACGACAAGATCGCCGACTTCGTCACCAAGATGCGCAGCAAGTTTGCGCAGGACCAGGCGCAGATCGCGGAGATGATCAAGGACTACAACACCTGGCGCCAGACGGGCAGCTTCTTGCACCCGACCCTGGTCGGCTGGGCGGGCTTCCCCAGCGACGCGCTGGAGATGCAGGCTAACGGCAACGTCTACCGTGGCAAGGATGCGCTCGATCGCATGTCGCGTCCGATCATCGGCAGCGACACCGGTCAGATCTTCGACACGGGTGTGGACCAGCCGGCCATCACCCCGGAGAAGAAGTAACTGCCAGGCAGGGTTGAGTAATCAGTTCGCATAGAGCTGGTCGCCAATTCTGCTCAGGCAGTGGCTGTGGTTCTGCAGGGAGGGGAAACCCTCCTTGCAGACTGCGGCGGCAAGAGCGCCTTGGGGCGCTTTTGCTTTTGGTGATATATGTATTATATGAGGTAGAAGAAGCGCCATAAAAAGTGTTCTCTTGTGACGGGTTTGCCCGGTTAAGGATCTGCAAACAGTCCAAAACGGGTTTTTCATTAGGTTTTCTCCAATGTTTTTGATTGAGCAAGGGAGCCATCCTTGGCGAGAAATCCTCATTTATCACTTAGTGATGAGGGTGGCGCAGTTTTTGGATCATACGGCTCGGACGTGCTGCCACCGTCTGATGTTTTGGTTTTGAAGGTACTGCTAGACGCTGTTGATATAACGGCGTCTCGCCGGTAGATGAGGTGTGGCTCTATAACAACGCCCTCTTTCGTCCCTGACTGTTGGTCCTACAGACCAATTTGGAAGACAAGTAGCGATCGGTCGCACTGTTCCATCTCTTTCGATGACGAAACGGGAGCCGTTTGGATGGGACTTAATTGTCAAACCGTCCGAAGTATATTCGTTCATTTGGGGTCTCCAAAATTATGGTGTTTCAGTTGTGTTTGAGTCAGTCGGTGTCAGGGGATTTTCCGACACTGTATTCAAACATGGTTGTTGAAGTTGATTTTGGTGTGGATATAGCTCCTCTTCGGTTGATGGAACAACATCAACAGGACGCCCACAGACTGGACAGAGTACTGTCCGGTAGACAGGTGGTCTTGCCTGTGATTTTGTCATCGACAAGATCTCGAGTTCATAGCCATGCATCATTTTTGTGCTCCGTGCGCGAGCCTGATCAATGCGAAAGCTCCCCAACCAGCGCAATTTCCGATCGCCAGGCTCGTTAAATCGAAGTCAAGGAATAACATTCCAAGAAAGGCAGTAAAAATGGTGCAGCCGGGCGTGTCCGGGCGGGTATGGAAAAGAGCCAAGACGAATGCAGCAAGTGCACTTATCAAAGCGCCTAACAGTAAGGCTCCTCCAAGATACAGGTGCCACTCTAGAAGGAAGCGATCAGTATGAAGAGCTAAAGCTACAAGGGTTGTAAGAGATGCAGTGGCAATTGCACCACCAGCGGAGGCAAGCAAAATCAGTCGGATAATGAACATTCAGGTCTCCTGGAACAGCGCGACACATGAGCAGTCCGCTTCCTTCTGTCAGGGGCGGACGCCGTTCACACACGGATCACAGACTAGTTGAAGTTAGCTCTTGGAGGACTTTTCTCACATCTTGAGAGGTAAGACTTGCAACGCAAGTCCTTCCCATTAAGAGCTTCCCGGTTTTATCCTCTATAGCGATCTGTTGATTCATCCATTCAAGCGCAACGCTTAGGAGTTCGACTAAGCAAGTGCTGGTTTTTTGATCGGAAACCATAAAGGAGTGGCCTTTACGTTGTCCTGCGATTAGGACGCTGGCGCCATGCGCGTTGACTATCAATTGTACTTCTTTCATATGCATACTCCTTTGCGAGCATTCGTTAGCTTGCCTAGCAGAAATTCGAGAGACAAGTGAACTTCAAGGCACCATGTTTTGTCCCTTGCTTGCTGTTTTTGTTCACCCATCGAGAATTACTAGTGTTTTCTCTGTCCTTGTCGACAAACCAATCAATTGCGTACCAAACCTTTTTAGCATCGTGCTGGAGTTGCTAACAAGAAACAAATTATTTCGCCAGCGGGATATCTGGCAAAAGGCAGTGAGAGTGGACGATTTACTCCCTTTGCTCAAGCCCCAATAAAAGTCAGGCATTACCTGACAAAAGCTTGGAGAATTCAACTGATACTGATTTGCGACTGTACTGATGCATGCATCCTCTTGCCAGCAATGTTTTCGGCAAGGTCAATGAATTTCGGCAGTACGGCTCACTTTTTTTTCAGCAGCATGTTAGCGGAACTAGTGCGACAGGCACAGGAGAGGAGCCCAAATTTCGCCTAGGATAGAGAAATTCCCGAGACCATGCTATTGAATTAGAATCAAGAGCAATTTCCATGGCGTCTGATGTCAAACAAGCGTGTAGTCCTTATCTTTGCTTTGACTCTTGTTACTGCAATTGCCTCAAGTTCGATCTGCGTGGCAAAACGATTGCAGGGAGTCGATTCAGCTGATTTTTATCGCAAAGAAGCCAAGCGATGCATGCGCGCCGGGCGCTTCGACTTAGCCTGTCAGCTTTGTAGCAAAGCTCTCAGACACTACCCTGCAGACGCGGATCTCCATTTGATAAGGGCTAACTCTTCTCTCTGCCTCCGGGACTGGAAGAGTGTTCTTGAGGATTCAAGAAAAGCGGTGGAACTTGAGCCTAAGTTTGTCGGAGCTTACACGACGCTGGCTGCTGCATGTGCCCACTATGGACGTCTGCAAGAAGCCCTCAAGCACTGCGATAAGTCTATCGAGCTGAGTGGTGACTCGTACTACTGGACATATCAGATCCGAGCTCAGATTCTTTTGGAGCTTGGCAAACTGGAGCGGGCACGAAGAGACATCGAGCATGCTCTTAAAATAGAACCACGAGCTGCTCGCGTTTACTTGATTCGGGCTGAATACAATAACATTTTGAAGAAGTATACGAATGTTGTCTCTGACTGCAGCCTGGCAATCGCATATGAGCCTGGATTGACGGGCGCGTACAGTCTCAGGGGCATGGCTCACGCAAAACTTGGGAATTTGAAGGCTGCCAGTAAAGATTTCGACAGAGTGCTCGGCTCTTTTCCAAACAGCAAAGAAAGCCTGCGGGCAAGAGGGATAGTAGCTGCTCAGCTGGGAGACTTTGAGCAAGCACTAGAGGATATTCACCAGTCTCTAGATATGGAAACGACTCCCGCCGATTGCAAACGAATCAGGCAGAGAATGGTGCGGGTTCCACCAGCCGAGGTTGAAAGGTTAATTGGAACATACGGCAAACTCATAAAGCTCAGTCCAGAGCAATCTGAGTCTTTCTACAATCGAGCCATCCTGCTCACTTGTCGAAATGACTATGACGGAGCGATCTCAGACCTAGAGCAATTCAAGAAACTTTCAAAAAATAAGGGCAAGGCTGCGCTACATGCCTCTATGATGCTAGCTTATGTTTACGCTCGAGTAGGACGCGCAAAGAGCGGTCTTGACCAGCTTAAGATAGTCAAAGAGGGTCTTGACCAAGAAAGTCGTGATCACAAATGGCCAACAGTGCTCATCGATATGTGGCTCGGGAGAGTGAGGCCGGATGAGGCAATCAAACTTGCTCGCAACAACGATGAAGGAACGGTCACGCGATGCCAGATCATTCTTTTTTTGATAGCCCATGATGCCTGCATGGAAATTCCCCGACACGAAAGGTGGCTTCTGGAGCATGGCAATGCTGGTCTGGACGAATACTTCCTCGCCATGTCGCAAATTTCCAGGAAAAGTTCTCTAAAACTTTTGTAGTTTGCTTGCAGCCCATACTCAATAGACACTTGGATAAAGTCGTGATGGCAGCGGCGCAGTGCAAAACAGCGATTTGTCCCACAATATTAATCAATATAGTGTTATTTTTGATAGTAAGAATGAGGTCCAAAAAATGATGACGGGAAACAGCACTTCCTGTGCTGTTTCTTGTTCAACTAATTGCCAAACGGACGCAAAAGGGTAACCCGTCCGACATCCGGGGCATGCGACGGAGCCGGTCTGGGGGGAACCACGGAGGGCTGCCGTCCATACCGTGACGAAGAAAGGGCAAGCCCTGGCGCAGGCGGAGCCTGTTGCACGGACCCTTCCTTCGGCGTCAACAGCGAAGCTCCCCGCAACAAATAATGCCGCGTCCATTCGTCCATAAGGCGAATACACTGCTCATCCGGAACATCCACTTCACGCTCCACCTCCAGAGAGTAGAGAGCAATCTGCCTGCCCCCAATCGAAACCTTGAGAGAAATCTTCCCCCAACGGTAGCGAAAGTAGATGCGCTCCCCGGACCTCAGTGTCCCCTCCACCTGTAATGGTGATAGATCACAGGTCACCGAAATCTCCTTATACGCACCGAAAGTCTCCATTCCAACCAAAAGCTCAGAAGCCATAAGAACACCTCACGAGCCGGATCTGGCTTTCCATAACCAGTACCGGCAACAGAAAAGCGTCAATCAGTCCATATCGACGCAGGAAGCTCTAGACACCACTTAGTCTGGAATACAGTCAAAATCTTGAACGTGATGCGGTAGGGTGGAGAAGCTTTCGTGGCTGAGTACGAACTGCTTGTATTGACCGCATATGTCGTTACGGCTGACAATCTCGGCGATCCATCCCACAGCCATCTCTTCAAATACCTCAGCCACCTTCTTCATGAAGGTCACATCGGCAGACGCCTCAATCTTGAGCACGAAGCAGCCGCCATTTATGTGCTTTGGCCGGTTGCTTCCGGGCAGTCGCTCGGTGAGCAGAGATGAGATGCGCTGGACCTCGTCTCTGACACGGGCGTCTTCATCAGCAAAAAAGGAAACAACATCTGCGGGCGTCAAGGTGTACATGAATTAAACTCCAGTCGAGTGAAAAACATTCAGGATTATTCGAGCTAAACATCGTTCAAAAGGGCGGTGCAGAACTTTTGCTCCTTTGCGATTGGTTCGGATTTCACAGTGCGTGATCTTCCATCACCGTGAATCGTAAAAGGTCCTCCAGGCTCACTGCCAGATGAACATTTTGCAAGCGTCAGCTCGCTTGGCTAGCAAAATTCAAGAGACAAAGGGCCCCTCAGGCACCACTCCTTGTACCCTGTCTTACCGCTTTTGCTTGTCCAATGCGTTTTACGTGTGTTTTTTTCTTTTCCCCATTCGTCGACCAATCAATTGCATACAACCCTTGTAGCATCTCGCCGGCGCTGTCAAGAAGAAACAAAGTATTTCGCAAGCGGGATGTCTACCGAAAGGCAGTGAGAGTGGGCGATTTGCCTTTCGGGGTCTAACCCCAATTAAAGTCAACCAATACCTCCCAGAGGCAATAGAATTCAACTGTTACAGATTTGCGACTGTACTGATGCATGAATCCGCTTGCCAGCAATGTTTTCGGCAAGGTCAATCAATTTCGGCAATACCTGTGTAAAAGCAACCTCGCAGAGATATTTCAGCCTGCGCGGTATCGGGGCTTGTCCGTAGCGTAGTGAATTTATTAGACATGCGCACCATCAACTCGGCCATTATGGTCATGATTGAACAATTTACAAGACAGGGAAGAAAGCCAGACTTTAGGCAAGATCAATGAATTTCGGCAACACTATAATTCGCGCAGGCCATACGAATCGACCTGCAACCTCAAGACCTGGGCGTTTGACGTATGGGACCATTCATCCAGCAATCCGGAAACTCGATCTTCAAACCTTGCGTTCACGACAACTAAAACAGAACTGCCACCACCACTAAGAATGCATCCGATAATTGGTTGTGAGGCAAGAAGGTTCTTGATCTCAGTCAAATGTGGAACCAAATGACGGCGATAAGGCTCATGGAGTCTGTCATGAAGGGCTTCCTTTACTGCCAGCTCGTCCTGATTGGTTATTCCTGCCACAAGCAGTGACAGTCGTTTCAGGTTGAAGATTGCATCAGAAAGACTCACTCGTTCTGGCAAGACTCGCCGAGATTGAGGAGTGGTGAGTGTAAAGGGTGGCACGATTGCGATGATTCGCCAATCTTGAGGCCAGGGAATCTGTTGAGTAACAAAGCCGCTGTGATTGATTCTTTCTCCACAAACGACCACCTGTCCAAGCAAGCTCGCCGCCATTGTTTCAGGATGTCCTTCTACTGAAAAACAGCGAGCAAGTAGTTCTCCTCGGTTTGGCAAACGCTCTTCGAGCAGACATGAGGCCCATACAGTACCCAGTATTACCGCTCCGGCTACCCCAAGTCCTGCTCCCAAAGGAACCTCTGAGTTAACCTCAAATCGTAGTCGACGAAACAAGTTTGTGTCCTGCTGCCAGATTTTTTTCAAAGCTGTGTAAATGAGGTCGCTTTGATCTGCTTGTTTGCTAGTTTGTATAAATCCCCCCTTGAGCTTAACCAATGGAATCGTAGGGTCGTTTTCATCAAGTAATCGGCATGTTATTCGAACATAGAGATTGAGAGCCAGTCCGATTGTGTCCAAACCCGGACCCATGTTGCATGCACTCGCTGGTATTTGCAATGTGATGCCGCTTTCTCTAAGCGCTGATAACCGCCAGGCACAAGCAGTTGAAGAGTATCCTCGTTCCGCCGGGACTTGTAAGTCTAAGCCCTGCCTTTGACTATGCTCTTCCTCAATCCGTTTCAAATACAACTTGGCTGATTGCTTGTTGTTGTAGCCCATTATGGACTGCAGTGCTTTGGCCGTTGCGCCCTGCGCAACCACCTGGTGCGCCTTAGCATGCCGCAACATCTCTGGATGAACACTGAATGGCAAGCCGGCCCGCTGACCTGCTTTAGCCACAATGGCATGAACAGTCCGGCTGGAAATGGGTTTCTCTGTTTCTGAACAGAAAATCGTGGGTGAGGTCTTGTTGGATGTCTTCAGCGCGAGTAAGGCTTCAATCTCGTCATCTTCTAATGCATGGGTGGTTCGATTCCCTCTCTGGTCGCTTTTGCTCAATGACTTTTTTGAAAAATCGATCTGATCCCACTCCAGTTTAATTAGCTCGCTGGGTCGAAAAGCGTGGCGGTAGCAGATTAGTATCATTGTAGAGTCACGTTGAGCGCAGCGGTCTTTTGTGCTGATCGCCTGCCGCATGGACTCTACTTCTTCAGCCGTCAAAAACTCCCTTGCTCGGATGTCCTTACTTTTTCTCTTTCTGGGAGGCTTTTTCTTCACTTTCTTGCTTCCTTAATTTGCTTCAAGACAAATCTCTTTCGCGCCTATCCATATCTAACAGTGCTTTTCAACGTCCCGTGCGTTCCACAACAAATCCCGCCTGAGCTGCAAGGCTCCATCGAGATGAGGAATGGCCTCTTCGAAGCGTTTATGGGCTATTAGATACTCGATTTTCTTTCGATCTGGTTGGACGGAGGCTGATACTGCTTGCGCGGTAAACAATGTGCTGATAACGACGAGCATCGTTGTCTTGGTTTTGATCATGGCCAGTCTTCAGATGATTATTTACCAGGAAGCCAAATGGTCAGTGGCGGACATTGTTTCGATGGTAATTGTAAGGTTGTGCAAAGCAAAGACGTGCCACGCTTCTATCTCTGCGACACATGCCCTTGCCGTTGCCCGCTTCCGGAAACAGGCAATTTCAGGCAGTGAATACATACAAATCCTCCACTTTGTGTATTTTGACTGCAGAATTGAGAAAAACGTCTGCCACGCGGGGTACAAAGTCAAAGTCTCCCGACAAAACCAGCGCAATAAGAGTTCAGCAAATCACATGCTCAATCAAGAGTCAAATACTAGAGTGCTCAAATTGTCAGACACGCCGACCGAACTCAATCTTCATGAGTTGATGTCGGCCGCGACTGAGAATAAAGGTGCCGTATTCAGTTGCTCGTTTAAGAAAGCAGCTGAAAAATACGAATTGTCCCTCGTTTATGTGGAACAGCTGGGCGGAACTTTTGAATGGCGCATGTTCACTGGCGAAGGTTCAGCCCGAACCGAGCTGTGGTTTCATCTCACCAGTGACTTGATGCTCGTACTTAACATGATTCTGGAGGTGCTCGGCGAATCGCCCGCTAATCAGAGCCACCAGGAACAGGCTATGACATACAGTCGGATGCCGTCTTTAGCCAAGCTGAGATTACAGCAAGCCGGTAAGTCAGAATCGCCTACTGCGACTGGTAGCGATCGCAGGCCCAAACTTGAAGTTAGTAATTACCTGGGCAATGAAATTCCTGTGACTGCTACGTTCGACACCGTGCCCATTTATGTATCCGAGGAGCTCATGCGTAAGCAAGAGCATCTAACTGGCAGCCTTGACGTTGTTCACATCACAAATCTCCTTCAATCAATTTCGCTCGGACAGATGACCGGTCGGCTAAGAATTCAACGTCCCTTGGCCTCAGTCGATATCTACTTCGAGGACGGTACGCCTGTGCATGCAGCAGGTACGCAAAGTACTGGAGAAGAATGCATTTTGCAAGTGATCTGTTGGAAGGACGGGCAGTTTGATTTCGAGCCAAATGTTTGGACGAAGGAACAGACTATTACTCAAGGCATCAACTCTCTGATTCTGCATGGCGTCCAGCTTTCAGACAACACGGAGTTGTTAAAGCGCTCGGGGATTAGCATGCAATCAGTCTTATCTCCGGTGCATGCAAGAATGACAGAAGCTGAGTTCGAACAACTGATGCTAAGCGGTGAGCCGGTCGAGATGCGGTTGCTCAAGGCGTTTTATCTGAGTATGCAGCCAGGCAGAACTCTTCAGGAAATCGTCACGCAACTAAATTTGCAACGGAGTCAGTGGGTGCAAGTGGCGGCGAACTTGATTCGCTGTAAAGCGATACGCCTGGATAAGGTGAGCAAAAAACAGATTCTCAAAGCAAAGACGATCAACAAGAGTATGTTTGACTCCGTCACCAACTTGCTGGTCGATGCGAGAACCGGGCTTTTGACCTACGGTGCGCTTTTATTTCTTCTCAATTACGAATTGAACAATAGAAAAGAAACCCCTTTTTCTTTCCTGCTGTTTGACGTCGAGCCTGTTCGCATGGGCAAAGGAGATGTCAGCAAAGCAGAAGTTTTACAGTCGCCAGCTTTTATGAAAGCGCTTGCCATTCGAATCCAAGAGTGCTACAGCGGCTACTTGGGTCATTACGAAAATCACGAACTGGCCTTGTTAGTGCCTGGGATGGACGCCATCGAAGCAGCCAAGGGTGCCGACAAAATCAGACAGTCCTTGCTATCTGCTGCAGGCCTTGCCGGGATCGAAGCTAGCAATCTCTCTATCGGCATCGGAGTAGTGGGCTATCCGCGCGACGCCACTGCCTTGGGAGCAATTCTGGCAGCTGTTGAAACAGCCAGAACGGAGGCGAAAAGACAAGGCTGCGCAGTGATTCTCGCCCGACATATTTTTTAGCCCGTCAGATGCTATCGATTGTTTTTTCATGTATGGGCCGTTAAATCGGGTCGAAACCACTATGGTTTATGTGTCTTGAAAGATTCGATCGCTTGGGTCCAGTCTAGATGTTGTTCTAAGCCGCTTCATCAGGTGCGTAGTTTCACGAATTCATCATCCGTGCACTGCAGTGTCACCGTCCAATGCTTGTCCATCAAGATTGGCAATGACAATGTCCGCCTTGCGGATATCGTCGGCTCGGATGGCTTCCATTTGACATCAGCACGCCTAGTTGTAATGTGAGTTCGTCACACAGTCGTCATGCAAGCAATGCCAAAATGCCGGCTTGCAATGGCAAAGACCAGTCGGGCAGTTGAGGTCGCTTACTCCAATTCAGTGATGCCGCTTATCTTCAATGTTTCAATCAAGCAGGAATCATGCCTGTATATTCTCAGCTGGCTTCTGGTGCTCCTTGCGGACTACGGATTTCGTCTGGCCGACAATGGCGCATGGGACAAGCGAAAACGTATTGCTGAGGTGCTAATTGAAAGTATCATTCACGAAATTTCTTTCGCCGTTTCTATTTCAAAAGCAGCCGAAGGATGCACGATAAGTGCCGTCGCGCGGGCGTCTCCAGAGAGCGAAGCAATTGGCAATGAAGTTGCCGTCTCACTTGAGGATTTGTTGAAAGCGGTAAAACGCTATACTGCCAATCCGCACTATGTGGTGATGCACAGCTTTCAAAAAGAGCTGGTTTTGCATCAAGAGCTGCCTTTTCTGCAAGAGTCAATGTATGCTGCTCTCGAGCATTGTCACTGGCAGAAAGTGGGATTGGAAAATAATGCCAGTATGTTCGAGGCAACCAGACTTTTTAACGCGGACAAAAAAAGTTCTCGGATGCGTTTTTTTGCCGCCATGGAGTCTGCGCAAGGGCGGTCAAAGGTAATCACATGGGTGACGACATACAGCGCGGATTTAACTGTGCAAGATTGCCAGCAAGCTTCAGCCTGTAGCCTGAGCGACCGACTGTTTCAATAAAATCCTCTTGCCCATCTTCTTCCTTCGTCGATAGTTTTCTTCTCAGGCGCTTAATGCAAGACCGCACCGTGTCCGTACTCAAATCAGCAGGCGCATTCCAAACCCGAAAAAGCAGTGTTTCAGCTGTAAATGTCTGATTGGGATGAAGCAAAAAAAATTCGAGCAGCGCATACTCGGCAGGCGTCAATTTGATAATCGAACTTGCATGACTGGCAGTCTTGGTTTTCGTATCAATCGACAGTGAGCCGGCGCTTACAATGTTTGCCGCCTGCCCTGCCGCTCGCCTGAGCAATGCTCTCACCCGTGCCAAAAACTCTTTGATATCGAAGGGCTTGGTTATGTAGTCATCGGCGCCGGAGTCGAGTCCTGTAATTTTGTCTTCGTTTGCGGTGCGTCCGGTAAGAAAGAGTACGGGGGTTTTATTCTTTCTCGATCGCAATTCGGTCAAAACCGCCAGTCCGTCTATCTCAGGCTCGGGCAGCCACCAGTCCAGCACAATCAAATCGAATTGCTGGCTGCGCAAGATCTCGATTGCGGAGCTTCCGTCGTAGACTTCCTCCACCACGTGTTTCTCGAATTCCAGCCAGTCTCGAACTACTTTGACCAGATCTTTGTCGTCTTCAATTATGAGAAGTTTTGACACTGTGTAGTTTTACTCGGCAGGAATCGTGAACCAGAAAATACTTCCACCCTCGGGGTTTTCTCTTACTCCAATCGTGCCCGCATGCTGGTCAATAATGACTTTGCAAATTGCCAACCCCAAACCGCTGCCACCAATATTGCTGTCATCCTTTGGTCTCACCTGGACGAATTTCTCGAAAATTCTGTTGGCGAAAGCGGGTGGAACACCGCGTCCATTATCCGCTATTTCAGTCAACAATTGGCTGCCGCTGTCAGTGAGGATTTTTCTCACACAAATTGAAATGCGTGCTTTCTCGCTTGAGAATTTGATGGCGTTGTTGAGGAAATTGATCATTACCTGAACAAGGCGTTCTTCATCGGCGTTGACCGTGTAGAGACCGATTGCGCCCTCAATGTAAATTGCCTTTTCATCTGCCTGATGTGCCACCATTTCAAGCGCCTTCCAGACGAAATCCACGCTTCTAGTCTCACGTTTGTTGAGAGAAAGAGTTCCGGAGTGGACGCGCTCGGCGGCTAAGATATCACCCGACAAATGCAGCACACGCTGCAAACTGCGCAGGCTGAGGGCCAGATGGTCCTTTGCCCGCTGTTCCATTTCACCGTAAACACCTTCAAGAAGCAGTTCTATTGATGCGCGCGCCGAAGTCAGAGGCGTATTCAATTCGTGAGTGACGATGCCCAGGAGGTCGCGCTTGATGCTCTCCAGCCGTTTTCGCTCTGTGGCGGCAGCATCGAGCTGTTCGGCCATATCGTGAAAAACTTTGTCCAAATGGGCGATTTCATCGTTGCCTTCAACGGCAGGCAACAGAGCCTCGTCATTAGCAAGGCGTTTTGTGTTTTCGACCAGTCTGTCCAAACGGCTGACGGAGCTGATGTAAAACACGCGGATAAGAATAATTGCAAGAATCACATTGGCGGTCAGTCCGATCACCATAGTTCGACGAATGGCGTTGCGCAGCATGCCTTGCGTCTCGACATTGGCATCTTCGATGGATCGCTCCTGTGCAACCGCCCGATCGAATTGACTGTAAAGCTCGCGACTCAAGGGCTTCAGAGCGGACATCTTGGCCTTTGCCGTGAGCAAATCTCCCTCGTTGATCAACTTTCTCACTTTGTCGAATTCAGCCATGCCGCTGTAGGCCAGCTTGCGAATGCTGGCGACGATTTGTTCTTCTTCCTTGTGACCGCGAACCATTTGTTCAAGAACGTCAAGTTCTTGGGGCAATTTAGTCGTTGACTTCAGATAACGGCGATACATGTCGTGCTGTCCGGTTGCGCCATATGTCGACAAACCGGCGGCAGAGTCGAGAAGCAGCTGCATCAAGCGATTCATCTGCGTGACGACCTGACGCGCATGTTTTTGCGCTTCCACTTCCTTTTCCGCCTGGTTTATCAGCTGGTCGAGTGCAAGGAAGAAACAAAGCTCGAAAGCCAGGGGCAAGAAGACCAGAACCAGGGCCTTGGTAGGCAACCGCCAGCTATTTAAAACGCGTGCTATCCAATTCATCGACTTTTCTGCTGAGAGAGTTCAAAAAACAACACAAGTTGCGCTGCCTAGTCTATCTCAATCGTATCTTCAAATCTCTTGGTCTGAATCGGCCGCATTCAAAGTTTGAGCGCTAAGAACTCTATCGCGCATTGCTTTTCAGCTTGCACGATAGAGCCCTATCTGCTGCTTTAGACTACCTATTTCCCGTCTCCGTAATATTTATCGGGATTGTTTGCAGGCATGTCTTTATCGTGGTTTTCGTCATGAGGATCGCGGCCATGAGGGTCTGGCCCATGCGGATTTCGTCCATATGGGTTTTGAATTTCCGGCTCATCATAACGAGTTTTGTCCCCCAGGTAGATGGGAGAGCTTGCCGCTTGCATCGTCAATGAAATTGAGACGCAAAGCAGTAGGGATGACGCCATAGGCACCTCCTTATGTAGTCTTATTTGAAAAGAGAGAACGGAAAGGGGAGAAACAAGAGCTAGCTCTTCGCATGGCCGTGCAGATCTGGGAGCCTTTCGCCCTCTGATTTGTTAGCCAACGCAGAACCAAGATAAGGAACCTAGTGTGAACCAAGCGTGAAAATAGGGCTCAGGTGTTCGAATGTGAACATGAGGAAGGCAAAGGGTAGCTATAATTCCTGGTACGGATTCGTCGGGAAATCAAATGGCTAGTAGTCCAGTCTTTCGAAGCAAAGCGCAACTTGCATTGCAAGCGAGTTGCGTTGTGTCCATGATGTCCATTTCCATTGTCGCAGCGCAAACTGCCGCGAAAAGCATCGGTTCTCCAACGAAAACCAGCAGTTCTCCAGCGAGCAAAGGTTCTGATGTCAGTGCAGCAAAGGCGCTCACGATTCCTGCTCTTCATGCCGCACAGCAGCACCACAACCTGGGAAAAGGGGATATGTACTGGTCTGGAGCGAGTGTCAAGTGGATATTCAATGACGGTGACTTCATTTGTTTGTTCAGAGGAAGCGATCGGAAGGTGTTTCTTGTTCTTCCCAGTAAGAAAGCTGTTTTTGAACAGACTTTTAGTGAATTTCAAAAACGGGGAATCACTTTCACTCAGGGTGGACAAGAGGCTTGCAGCGTGCTGAAGCTGAAGCAATCAAGTAAGCAATCTGAATTTCAGAAGTTTCCCGTAAAAACCTACACTATCCTCGCCCCGGCCAGGTCTACCGGCGGGGAAGTTCGCATGATAAACATCGGCCTGATCACAGCCATGACCCAGCCTCCGAAGACTCGTGATGTCGCCGATTTCATAACGCTTGCGTACGGCTTGCCGAAGGTAGATACAGTAGTTCTCGATATGCGAGTGAATTTCCGCGTTGGAGACGGAAGTTTGTGGTTCAAAACTAGCGAGCGTGATCTTCCGACCAACGAACATGCAGGTCAATGTTGGTTGCGCACTATAAAACTTGAAAATGTGAAGGTTGCATCCGATTTTTTTGATGCTCCGAAGAACTTCAAGAAAGTCGCTTCGCAAGAACAGATTTTGGGCATGTCACCGTCAACCAGGGACTTCGAGGACTTGATGTTCGCTGAGCCGAATCAGAAGAAATAGTCTAAGTATGTGGCCAGCCAAGGGCGAAACTTTGGGCCGGTTGCAAGTGCGTGATCGGGATTTTGTCTTGTATAAACGGTTTCGCTCACTGCATGGCTCCGAAAGGCAAAATAGACATTGCCTCGTGCACGTAACTGCTGGTAAGACGGAAATGTATTTTCGATTCCCTTAGCTTCAGGCATACACACGACATCTTTTCCAATCCAAGACCGACAAGCAGGCTTCTCTTTGGCGACGCTGTCGCTCGAAAGCAATTAGCTTCGGTGTCTTGGGCGTTTCAGCCGTTCGCACACCAGGAGTTTCTAAAGTGCGATCAATCTATTTTTTCAAAATCGGAGTAAACGTGATGACGCTGCGTTCTAATTTTTTGATTCTTCCCGCCTACATCCTCGGCCTTTTGATTGCTTGCGCCGCGGGCAATCTGCTTCCCTCGGTTTACGGCTTAACCATTGCTAGTGTTCTCGTGCTGGCCATGTTGACTCCTCTCTCTCTGCTTCATCCCAAGTTGGATACCGAATGGATTCTGCAGATAATGGTCTACTGTTTCACGGTGTTCGTGGCTTGGCAGTTCGCGTATCGAGCTCTGCCTACAGACATTGGTCCGCAGATAGGCAAGGACTGGGGGTGGCTGCAGGTAGGCTTTGTCGCTGTGCAGCAGGCTCTGTATTTCGGAATCCATGCCTTTCGTCGTCCGCACGCGGAGTAATTTTCAATGATAAAGCAATCAAACTCGTCGATGTGGCAGCGAACACTTCCGCAGTTCTACGCTCGCGTCTCGCGGTGGGCACAGTTTCACAAAGAGAAGGCTTCTGCGCAAACTGTTGAGCGGTATCGGCTCCACAACGAGTCGCATAAGCCAGCGCGATAACTAGAACGTTTGTCTAGGAGGCTCGCAATCACCATCTATGTTCAAAAGGAGACATCATGATTGAGATTACTGTTTATACGGTTCCTGGTCGTCCCGTTTTCCAAGTGCCTCTCGAAACCACTGCCGAACAGGTTCGCCAGATGGTCCTTCGCAAGTGGGGCTGGATCGGCATCTACGTGACTCACAGCTGGGGAGGTGAAGTCGTCTAAGGCAAACCCGCCCTTGAAGTGCATCCATGCGAAGCACTCGTTCTCAACACGGACAAAAATGTCCCGAAGGACTCACATGAACTTTGTAGTTCTTTTGCTTGGTCTTGTTGCTGGAGCGCTTTGGCTGCCAGTTCAGGTCGCTCTCACCGCACAAGTCGTCAACAGCGAACATGGTTGCCAGGTCAAACCCAACCTCAAGCTCTACGGCATCCTGGGCGCATTGATGGGTCTTATGGCCGCTCTCGGTGTGATTCAGGCCCAGGTCGGAATGTTCGGCATGCTCGTCGCGCCGGGCTTAGTCGTCGGACTTGTGCTGGTCGAATTGCTTGCAATCGCTGCGGTGGCGCTGGTGATAATTGTTCTCCAGGCTATCTGTGAGCTTGTGTGCTCTCTGCTTCGCTGGTTTATAGTTTGACCGGAAATCGTTAGCGTCGGAAAAGCCCCGGATGCGATAGAGCGCATCTATTGTGTGGACATGGATGTCCACCTGGGGCGCGGGGCTGGTAGTCTTTTTTCTACTATAAGAGAATACGTTCCAAAAGGAGCACCATCCGTGGTGCGATGCCGAGTCTGGCTCGTGCATGAATTATTGGACTTTCGGGAAAGGTTGTATGCATTTCGGCGCCCAGGCGACATCTCGATGCCGGCTGTGGACAAGGAAGTGCGTGCCGTCACAATTGCTTTGCGATCTGAACCTTCCGCCGGGCAGCAAGGCCGCTGGGTCGAAGCCTCGCGTCTCAATGAGATCTTCAAACTCCAGATCGCTCATGTTTTTCAATGTGTCGCCAACCAGCTGCCTGAGCTGAGCGGTCGTGATTTCCTGTATGTCGAGCGGGTTTTTCAAGTCGATTTCTGCCATCTTTGTTCTACCGTTTGATGAAAGGTTCCACATTCTCGAGCCCATTGCCTGATGTTCCTCAATAGCTGTGTGGCCGCCAGTATGAGCGAACCAATGCCCACACAAAAATAGCGAAATACTCCACAAATGCTGCCAGGAGAGCGTATCCTGACGACTCGGGTCCAAACCCGATTACAGTCAGGAAAAACACCAAGGCCGCAAGGATGTGCAGCAATTTGCCCAGTCTAGAGCGGACCGAATGCGAGAACATCAAAATGCAAAACGCGATGTTGCCCGATATGAGCAGGGCTAGAATGAACGTGAAAACT
>JBGAVL010000008.1:0-42360 GCA_044228145.1 Obscuribacteraceae bacterium (SeqCode) | reverse complement strand
AGTCGTTTACCGCATCAAAAGGGTTTTCCCAAGCCGACCGGGAAATTGCGCGTACAACTTTCCGGATTGCGCACGCCTGACGGCGTCACTTATCCGATGGTGGCCTCGCTTGCCGGTGAGACCCAGGCCCGCGGCGGCGGTGGCCGAGGCAATCGCGGCGGTATGGAGAGGCCCAATACGCACCTCGGTCATGGAGTCGCTTATGTCGGTACGGCGTCTTCTTTTGAAGCCGTGGCGCCGGGAGCAGCGCAAAGATTTCGCACCAGGCCAGGACAACCACCAAAACTAGTGACCCCGCAAGAGATCATGCGCGATGCTATCTACGGAAATGGACAGGCCGGCACTAGCCAGTCAGGCATGTCGCATATTCGCTCTCTGGTCAAACGCAACAGCAATCTCTGGATAATGGAAGGGTCGCCGCTTTCCATCCGAATCGATGCTCCCTTTAAAATGGGCATCGCGCCGGCGGCAGGCAGTGCGTCTGTTTTGGATGCGCCCATGGATGATCCGGATCGCATTGAAAGAAACGGCGGCAGACGTTTTGCCAAGCGCGGAACAAAAGTCTCAGATGAAGACGAGCAAGATCAACAACAAGTCGAACAACCGTTGATTCCTGATGTGCAGCCTAAAGGCACGTTCATACAAGGTAACCAGATGTTTCAAGGACAGCAGGGTCAGCAGGTCCAGCCGCAAGGCGGTGGCGGCGGACAGCCGGCGCAGGGTAACAGCGGTGGCGGTGGTACAATTCCATCCGGCGCTGCACCCGATGGACAGAAGGCGCCGGGAACCGACTTCTAAAACCCGAGACTGGTGACATGATTTTGAACGGTGATGGACAGGCCGAAAGCGCACGCTTGCTGCCTTTTGTCGTCGCGATTACGGGGGCTTCCGGCTCTGTCTATGGTCTGCGGCTGGTCCAGTTTTTGCTCTCTAAAAATCAGCCTATTGAGCTGCTTGTCTCGAAAGCGGCTCTGATGGTGATGAAAGAGGAAAACGACTTGGTCTTTGGCCCGGAGTTAAGAGATGAGTTGTTGAATCATCTCAATCTTGCTCAAGATGTTCCTTTGACGGTTCATTCACTTACAAACTATGGAGCCACAGTGGCCAGCGGTTCCTACAAAACCAGGGGCATGGCGGTGGTGCCCTGTTCGCTCGGAACTCTGGGCGCGATTGCGTCCGGGCTTACCGAAAACCTTATCCACAGAGCGGCAGCCGTCTGTCTCAAAGAACGCCGGCCGCTCATGGTCGTGGTCAGAGAAATGCCTTTTGGACATATCCAGCTCAAAAACATGCTTGCCCTTTCCGAAGCCGGAGCCATTGTCTCTTGCGCCTCTCCGGGTTTTTATCACAAACCGCAATGCGTCCAGGATCAAATTGATTTTGTAGTCGGGCGAGTGCTCGACCAGTTCGGCTTCGACAATCAATTGTTCAAAAGATGGAAGTCAGAAAACCAGGAAACTATCTTGGGCTCGGGATTGGGATTGGGATTGGGATTGGGATTGGGATTGGGCTTGGACTCTGGCGCAGCCGCCCATGCCGGTACAAAGAAGAATAAATAATGTCTGAGTCCATAAAAACATTGCCCGATGCCGACTTCAGAGTAGGACGAGTGATCGGCGCGCTCGGCTTGAAAGGTGTGCTCAAGGTGCGGCTGGAGACCAATAATCCGGATCTCTTGAGCGCCGTGAAGTCAGTTTGCATTGCCACCGCCGAGGGTGCCAAATCCAATCACAGAGTGGAAAGCATGAAATACGAAAAACGCCACATGCTTGTCAAGCTCGAAGACGTTTGCGATCGCACACAAGCTGAAAGACTTCTCGGAGCTTTCATTACAACCGAAAGGAAACAGATTCGCGATCTACAGGAAGATGAGTTTTGGATGCGCGATCTGGTCGGACTGGATGTTTTTTCCACAGAAGGTGAAAAACTTGGCACCATATGTGATATCGTCGGCGAATCAGGTGAATTTCTGGAAATGAAATGCACGAACCTCGAAAAGACTGATACCGTGCTAATTCCGTTTGTTAGAGCGATTGTTCCAACCGTCGACATCAAAGGCAAAAGGATTGAAATTGTCAACCTTCCAGGACTTTTGGACTAACTAAGAAATTTCCTCCCAACTCGGCACCGCTGGCGGTATCACCAGGCACTTCGTTAAAGTGTGTTAAGCCGGGATTAATTGAACAAAGATCAACTTGATTACCTAACGCATATACCTTACCTTATATGTATCTGGAATTGTGTCGAACTCCACCAGGGGCACCCGATTTTGAAAGGTGGTGGACATTTGTCCTTGCCAACTTTCAGCCGTGCGTGGCAAAGCCAGTTCGAGAAAATTGGGCAAGTAAGGCAGACTCGGCAAGCCGAGATTTTTGCCGGCGTTGACGGAAACAAAAAGCTGAAATGATTCGAGGCCTTGATTGCAAGGCTGGTGCATGTTCTTAAAAATTAGTTCGTTAAGAAATCAGAATCCCTGCACACCCGTTAACTGAGGCGAGCCTCGGCTTTTGACGGGTCCACTCTATCGGAGTACACCACACGAATGCCTTCTTCGCTCCAGTCGCCACCCCTTCTCACCCCTCTCTCACGAGAAGATTTTCAAGAACTGGAGCTGTTTTTACCGACCCTGAAGGTGATTTCGTACCATGGACCGGGGCAGTCAGGCGGTGTTTCCAAGAGCCTGGAGCCGGTAGTAAAACGGCTGGGCACCAAAGTGCATTGGTTCGCACTCGAAGGGCAATCACTGCCTTCGGAGGGCCAACCACCTGAGGGCTTTTCTTTCTATTCACCGAAAATACCAGCCTGGCTGGCCGAGCGTCACAAGAAAGCAGCCGACGAATACCTCTGGCCATTGCTTCATGGGATGACTGAAAAGGCTGTTTTCGACGCCGAGAATTGGAAGGCGTTTCGTCAGGTAAATGAAATCGTCGCCTCCGATTCACTTAGCGTTTCCTCTCAAAGTTTTCCCACCCTGTGCTGGTTGCATGACTATCAGGTGCCTCTGTCCGCGCCGCTTATGTCCATGCAAGCCGGACTGATCATTTGCCAGTTCTGGCATGTACCGTGGCCGGAGCCTGAAGTAATCGTCAATTCGCCAATCGGAAAAGAACTGGTAGACGCCCTTTTGTGCAATAAGCTGATCGGTTTTCACACCACTGAGTACGCG
This sequence comes from Obscuribacteraceae bacterium (SeqCode), assembly GCA_044228145.1. GTDB lineage: Bacteria > Cyanobacteriota > Vampirovibrionia > Obscuribacterales > Obscuribacteraceae > QKMZ01. The sequence continues at coordinate 39,194 of JBGAVL010000008.1, read as the reverse complement.
ACCAATTTTTTGAACACAGTTAAAGAGCTTTTCCCTAACGCGCAAGTCGATGTTTTGAAAATGGAAGTGAGGCGCCGGCGCACCCACACCCGCGTCGTCGTTATGCCACTGGGCCTGGATTTTTCGCTCTGGCAAAAACTGGCTCGCTCCAATAAACCGAAAAGTGAAGCGATGGCTGTCAAGCACAGACTGGCCAATCAAGTACTTCTGGGCGTCGACCGCATCGACTACACCAAAGGCGTTTTGGAAAAATTGCATGGTCTCGAGCGTTTTCTGGAAACGCATGAAAGCTGGCTCAGGCGCTTCCACTACGTGCAGGTTTGCCACGCGGTAAAAACACCGGGCACGCCCAAAAGCGAGTACGAGACTAAGGTCGAATCCGAAATCGCCAGAATCAATAAGCGTTTCCAATCGAACGGCTGGCAGCCGATCTTCACAGTCAACGAATACCTCGATCAAAACGACCTGGCTGCCTGGTATCAAGCTGCCGATGTCCTCTTGGTCAACTCAATCAAAGACGGACTCAATCTGATTGCCAAAGAATATGTAGCCTGCAGGCAGGACGAACAGGGCTCTCTTATATTGAGCAGACAAACCGGCTCATCGGCAGAACTGTCGCAGGGAGCACTTTTGGTCGATCCGGAAAGCCCAGAATCGATTGCACAGGCGATCGCTCAGGCGCTCTCCATGGAAGCGGAAGAAAAGCGCCGGCGCATGAATTCAATGCGCAGAGTGGTAGGCTGGAATCAGTTGCACGATTGGGCTCTAGGATTCCTGCGCCAGTCCATTCAAGGACGCCACAGTGCGCATTCGGGCATTGCCCTGGATTACACAGGCGCTATCAAGTGAACTCGATTTGCCTTTACCGCCGGAAGTAGAACTGAGACAAACACTGAAGCCAAATTCTTGTAGATTTTTAGGCGCTGCTTGTGCTGCCGTTGCTTGCCGTATCGCAAATTCCCTTACCGAAAATTGTGCTATCCCAAGTTGCCTTGCCGCAAGTTGCCTCACCGCAAGTTACCTCGCTCTCGTATCTATTTGTCCCGGTACATTTGCAAAGTCTTTAGATAGAGGCGTCGATTCGAAAAAAAGCCAAACGATGGCAACGGTCTCCGGCAATACAGCTTCTCACACTCTCAAAATGGCAAAGTTTCACACGGCCAGGCGTGAATTCAAAGAAGCAATAGTGCTTTGGGCCAAGCTGGCTGAGTCAAAACCGGACGCCTTTGCCGAGGCAAATCTCGGTTGGTCGTATCTGCAACTGGGAGAAAAACAAAAGGCGCAAGAACATATCAACAGGTCAATTCAACTGAATCCGCGCACAATTGAAGGTTACCGATACCTTGGCTACTTTCTTATGGGAGAAGGCAAAGTCCCTGAGGCTGTCAAAGCATTTCACACATCAATGAGTTTCGACCCCCACCACAAATGCCATTGCGGCGATCTGGAAAAATTGGTCCTTTCAAAGAGCAAGCATCGAAAGCCGTAGACGGTCGAAAATGTGTTAGAAATAAGCACTTTGTCTATGTCTTTCGCGTTCCAGAGCAAGTAAGGGCAGGGTCATGGATATTACTGGCAAGACAGTCGTTGCATTGGCAGTGAGCATTTTGTGCTCTCTCACTGTTTTTGCTCCCATTGCTCAGGCGTCTTTGGACATCGATGTGGAATCGAGCCTGCCCGATGCCGACGCGCTGCGAGGTATGGCCAAGACGAGCCTGCCTGCGACTTACGTCAACTCGCTTAAAGAAAAGGCCCTGAAGCTTCGCGATTACCAATGCTATTGCCGGCTCTATACGCGCAAAGGAAACGTCTGGAAAGATTATGGCGGCGCGGATTATCTGTACAAGTATCGAGGATTGTTCAAAGCCACAATTCGGACAAAGGATTATCGCAATGGTTCAGTTGTGGTCAGAGATTCCGCGGGCATAATTAAAGGCTGCGGCGGGGGCGCGCTCAGCTTTATGAAAATCACTCTCAAGGAAGATTCCCGCACATTGCAATTACCGACCGGATACAGTCTGGCCCAGAGTGATTTCGGCTCACTGTACGAAGTGCTCTCGCAAAGCGTCAAAAACGGGGCCTCGGCAACAATGACAGCATCTGCCAGTGTGAAGGCATTTCCCGAACAGGTCAGCATCATCGTTTTAAGATCGGGACCGGCAGCCGACAGTCCGATTCTGGAGGTTTTGTACATCAGCAACGACACCAAAACGCCGGTTGGTTGGCACACCTTTCAAAACGGTGTGCCGCATGCCCTTGTGCTCTTTCAAAATTTGGAAACCAATAAAGGATTATCTGAAGACTTGTTCGCCTTTTAAGCGTGTTGGAGTCAAACAAATTGAGGAAGTTCTATTTCATGATGACAAGACAGGTGATGACATTACTCGCAACCGCAGCGTTTCTCTCCACAGGGCAGAATGTTGCAATCGCGGCAGGTGATACGGGGGCGCAAGTAAAACCGACAAGTCGGGCAACGGAGCACCAGATGATTCTCAGGCGCAGAACCGTCGACGATAAGCAGCAATTGCTGCCAGATGAGATGCTTTCGGATCTCAGAGACGCTCGACTGAGCATAGGTCAAGTAAAGCAGCAGGCAGTGAATCTTTTCCTGGAAGCAACAAGGGCGGTTGTAAAACCTGGCGAGCCGGCTCTGCATGTCTCGCCGACAACCATAAGTCGTGAAATGCTGAACGAGAAGAAAACTTACATGGCGCCCAGGAAAGACTGGCTGATCTTCTATATAAATACTCTGGAGCCCATCATTCAACTTTTGACCGATGATATCAATGATGTCGACACTAATGGCCGCTCAGTGCCACCAAATATAGAGGCGAAGATCAATCCGCTCTGGAAGACCTGGCAAGCGGATGTGAAAGCAATCAACAAATCACTCGATGAACTGCAGGAGTTGATAGGTCCTGACTCACGCACCAACATTCCTTTGGCAAAAACTGCCCTGGCAATATACAACAAAGCCGTCGAACTGGAAAAAGTCCGCTACAACGCTTACGAACTGATGAGCAAAGAATACGTTAGTATGGAACAGCACAAAGCAAGCGGCAATTAACAAGAGAGAGAGATATCGAAAATCCATGATCGAAAACATTACAGCGGATCTTGGCTATTTGAGGGGGCAAGAACTTTTTCAAATCGCCTTCGGTCGAGACGAACTGGTTTTCACTCTCAATCAGGACTTCATATCCGTTCATTGCCCGGTCGAGTATGCCTCGGGAAGCGCTCAGCCGTTTGAGATCTGGAGTCCGGGTCATGTTTTGCAAGACCCGGCAATTTTCAGGCTTCTGCACACGCAGATCATGTCTTTTCAAATGAATCAAAATGAAGATTTGAAATTGGATTTCACCAATGGTGATTTTCTAGTCTTGCGCAAGAAATTTGATGAGCATGGCTCATATCAAATTAGTTGCGGCAACGAAGTGATAATTGTCTGAGATAAATCCGTGAAAAATTCTCCTTCTTACATGGCAATTGTTATCATGATGCTGGCGTTCCAGCAAAGTTTTGCAGCGGCGCCGGTTAAACAGAATGCGCCGGTCAAACAGAATGCCACTGCCAAGAAAGGCTCTCAGACACAGGCAACGGCAGACCCTGTTGATGCGTACATAAAGCAAGTCAGTCCTAAAATTCAACAAGCATGGAAGGCACCTGAAAAAACAACTGCTGAAAAAGTTGTTGTGTCGCTGACTATTTCGGCCGACGGCAAGATCACCAATGTGACGATCAAGGAGCCGTCCGGCGATCCATCTTTTGATGATGCCACTCTTGAGTCCATGAAGTTGATAGGACAACTGCCGTCCATGCCGAAAGCTGCCAAAAACGGGATGACTCTCGACTTCACTTTCCATGCCGGCAACCGAAATCAGTCAAGAAAGTCCGACAATGAGGCGTACATAAATGCATTCAGCCGCAAGGTCAATAATCGCTGGCGCAACCCCAAAGTCGATCGTGATTACCAGGTGACAGTGGCAATCACGGTCGATAAAACAGGCAAGCTGTTGAAGGCGGAGATTACAAAATCATCTGGCAATAAACTTGTCGACGACGCAGGAGTGAACGCGGCAAAACTGGCAGAGCCTTATCCGCCTATGCCTGAAACTCTGAGCGACAAGATGACTATCAACTATACGTTTCAAGCTGGTCCTGGAAAAGACGTGGTCAACAAAATGCAATTCAACGGCGTACCCTTGCCTCAAGGTGATTATCAGATTTCATCAGGCGGCGCACAACTCAGACCACTGGACGTCGACACGGCTATAAATCGCAAATTGCAAGAACGAGAAGCACAGGCACAAGATCGTATGTTGGTTTTGAAAAGCAAGCTCGCCCAAGAAGAAAGCAAGTATGGTGCTCAAAGTGTGCAAGCGGCAAAAGCACAACATGCCGTGGCTAATTGCGCCGTTGAATTGCATGATTACAAAGAAGCCGAAGCGGCATTCAAAGCTGCTTTGCCCTCTGTTGAGGGCGATCCGGCTCAGGCAGCTGAATTGCATTTGTTGCTTGCCGATTTCGCTCAAATGTATGCAATTACGTCGCGCTTAAAAGAAGCAGATCCACTTTTGAGCAGAGCCTGCCAACTCGGAAAAGCCACAACCGGAATAGATCCGGCCAAGCAACGCAAAGTAATGCAAGACTATGCCCGCCTTCTCTACAAGTTGGGGAGGACGACAGAAGCTGATGACTTGTACAAAGAATTGAGAGCCAAGCCTTGAATCAGCAGGCTTCCGGAAACACCACCTTCACAGATAGCGGCGTAACGTAACTTGTAAGTTGCGCGTAGCTTTTCTTTGGAGCTTTCGCACAGACTTCAAGTAGCGACTCAAATTGCCACCTCTCTCGATCGACAAAGCACCAGTATCTTGCCAGATATCGCTGCAAATACTTTCTGCTTATCGCGTGGAATGTCTTCCTGACGAAAAGGAAAAAGTGCTTTGCCTTTCGTGCTTCAGCAGGCGTTCTTGGTTGTTGAAATGAAAGCGGTATGTCATTTTCAATTGCCGCAAAACAATTGCCTGGCAGTGGTTTTACGAACCCACCCAGTTCAAGCATCGTCAGTGTGCACAGCAGTTCAGTTTGTGGAAGACTTGCTTGCTTGGCTAAAACTTCGAACTGAAGAGGCTGTATAGATAGAAAGTCAAGGATTCTCTTCTCCAAATCACTCTCTGGAACTTTTTTTGTAGGTCGAGTGGCTTCTGACATTGCACGCGGATTGGCTCCTGATGATCGCTTGCTGCCAGCACTCTTCGCTGCGAGCTTTTCTGCTTCGATTTGCTCTGCTTTTGGATGCTCCCGGGCGGGCGTCTCCTTGCTGCGCTTTGCGACCGGTTTGCATAGAATTGCAGAAATCATTTCTGCCGCATCTCCAAACTGATCGACAACCACAGCAGAGACCTCATGAAGAATGATGTTTCCACTGGAAGTAGCGATTCCATTTCTCTTTGAAAAATCATTTGCACTAATTGCCAGTCCTTCTCCAGTGACAAAAATTGCACAACAGTATGCACTCAGTCGCTTTGCACCGTGAAACAAGGTGTTGGCAGTAGCGGAGGCTTTCTTTTTGCAACGAGGGCAGATGGCAGTGCGCTCACCATACTTTCTGTTTGCGACCAGATTTCCACACTCGCATTTAATACCATAAGGAGACGCTGCTCGATAGATAACTTCTTCCCTCTCTGCCTCCGTCGGGAAACGCTCATAGAACCGTGCAAAGCAGAGCTCTCTTTCCTCCTTTGTGGAGGTTGCTTTCAATTCTGCTGATTTTCGATCATCAAACATATTGAATTCCTCAACTTGTGCTCATACATACAAGTGAGTACGTAAAGTCGAGGGAAAAAGTTCAAAAAAATCGAAAAAAGATTCGAGCAGCACCTGACATCCAACACTCGCCATAAATGTCTGAAGAAAACCGAACCGATAACGGTTCGGTTGGAGAAGCCTAATGGGTTGGTTTAGATTTTCGCAGCGGGAGAAATTACCACTTCAGCAGATTGAATCTTTCCATATCGACCGTAGACGTGTTGCGGTAGATGGAAAGGACAATTGCCAGGCCGACTGCGGCTTCAGCGGCAGCAACAGTAATAACGAAGATGGCAAAAAGCTGGCCTTTTACTTGAATAGGATCGACATAGCGCGCAAAGGCAACAAGATTGATATTAACCGCATTGAGCATCAATTCAATGGACATCAGCACCCTGACTGCGTTACGCGATACGACCATGCCGTACAGTCCGATGGAAAATAAGACTGCTGCAAGGCTCAAATACTGAATCAATGGATGCTGATTTAGTGTCAGAGCAAAGAAACTGCCTACAGTACCTACAGCCATGATGATTGATGTCTGTCCGCCTAACAGCGCCACAGTTGAGCCAAGTAGAACGATCAAAATGAAAGCAAGCAGTTCTGTGTAGTCCTTCAGCGCCCATGACTCGAGCACAGGGGCTAGACCTACCATCTGCACGAAGTTATCGAGATTGTTGGTGGCGTAAGCACTTACAACAAAGAAAACAGCGATTGCATAAGCCACCGCGTAAGACATTGCATGCATCGGGGATTGTGCGGCTGAATCTGTAGAGCTTGTCATTTGATTACCTCTTAGAAACGGCAGGCTCTCTGTCTTGCCTTGGGTCGCCTGCGATCGGTCCGTCTTCGACCACTGAGTATTCATAATCGTCTTCGCCGGGTTTAGGTGGCTTTTCTGCTTTTGCAAGCATGATTGAGCCAATCAAGGCTGCAAGAAGCAATACGGATGCAAATTCAAAAGGTAGAGAATAATCTGTTGTCAGTGCGCGCCCGATAACTTCGACGTTATTGGTATCGAGCGGTTCGCTGCTCAATGTCCAATTCTCCGGCCTGACCGAAAGGTAGATGGTCATGAAAAGTCCGACGGCAACCATGAACGCGCCCAGCTGGTTGGCGGGAGTGGCGTTGCTTAGTTGGCTTTTTTCCATGCGTGGATTTGTCAACATCAAAGCAATAACAATAACAAGCGTAATGCCAACTGCGTAAATCATCAGCTGCGCAAGAGCAAGAAATTGAGCTTGCAATAGAAGAAAAAGACCACAAATTGAGCCGAATACACCGATCAGGATAAAACCGCTTCTGATGATGGTTTTGTCGAGAATCACACCATACGCTAGAGGAATGGCAATGGTGGCGAGAATGTAGAACATAGTGGTCTCGACATTGGTTTCAGCCCACCCTTTGAGCATTTCAAACTGATCCATATTACCTTTGTCCTCTCTCCCCTACACCAAAATGCAGTTTATCGAAGCGTTGTGTCACTACTCTTTTGGCTTTTCTGAGCCTTCTCTGTTCTCTGGTTCTTTCTTCTCTCCGGACGCCTCGGCTTTCTTTTCTGGCGCGTCAGCCTTCTTCTCTTCTTTGGCGTCTTTCACATCAGCTGGTTTTGCATCTGCACCTTTTGCTTCGCCTTCAGACTTGGCCTCTTCAGGTTTGCCTGCAGCAGCTGGTTTCGCTTCTGTGCCCGCATCGGCCGGCTTCGCTGCGGCAGCAGGTTTGGCTTCGCCACCTTCTGCAGGTTTGGCAGCGGCAGCAGCAGCAGCGGGTTTGGCTGCTCCAGCGGCGACAGCAGCAGCAGCAGCGGGTGCGGCCTTAGCTGGTTTTGGCTTCGGCAGCGGAATTTCTTTGCGGTCGAAGTAATATCCGGATTCTTCTTGACTCAAGGTAAGCTTCCGCAAGTCATACACGAGCGCCTCACGGCTGTACTCGGACATTTCGAAATCGTTGGTATTGATGATGCAGCTGGTCGGGCAGACTTCCGTGCACAGTCCACAAAACATGCAGAGACCGTGGTCGATTTTGAAATCGATCAATTCAAGTTTGTTGGTTTCCGGACTCTTGTGCGCTGTGATTTCAATGCACTTGTCTGGGCAAACGCGTTCGCACTGTCGGCAAGAGATGCAGAGGTGCTCACTGGTTTCCGGATTAACCGCAAGTGCCAACCTGCCTCTTATATGCGTGTCCGGCATTTTGTCCGGATAGACTTGCGTTATAGGCTCGCGAAACGTGTGCATAGCCACTGTTTTTAAACCACGACAGATTTGATAGAGGCTGTCTTTGGCGCGTGTTACTAGACTAAGTCCCAACATGAACGTTTACGAACTCCCTTGCATAGACAACCAATACAAAAATGATAAGAGACAGAGGAATCAAGCGTTTCCAGCCAAAATCCATGAGCTGGTCGATGCGAAAACGTGGCAAGGTACCCCGGATCAATACTGCAAAAAATACAATCGAATAGACCTTCAAAATCACCCAGATGGCCGCAAACAGGGTGGGCGGATCGACTAGTTTGATCTCAATGAGAGGTGTAAGAGCCTGATTGACTACGCTGGCGATTTGCGGACCACCCAAAGCCGTTGACAGCCAGGCAGGAACAGGACAGTCACCGCCACCCAGAAACATGACAGCGGCAATTGAAGCAACAATAAACAGATTGGTGAATTCAGCAAGGAAAAAGATGGCGAATTTGATGCCGCTGTATTCGGTGTTGTAGCCACTTACCAGTTCGCTTTCCGCTTCCGGCAGGTCGAAAGGTATGCGGTTGATTTCTGCACAGGCGCCAGTCATATAGAGACCGTAAGCGATCCAAATGGAACCGATCAGAATTACAACTGCAAAGGCAGCGATAATGCCAGCCAATCCTTCTTGCCCGGCGCCAAGTCCCAGAGCCTGAGCAGTCGGCTGAAGATATGCGCTCTTCAGAACTTGCTCAAAGGACGATTTGGATAATTCCTGCAGTGCCGGTGCGGAGTTCGAGAACTTGAGGGCGATCGCCTGATCCAAACCACGCAGGGCGCCGCCGCCGAAAATATTCCAGTTGAGGATGCCGCCCGATTGCTGTTTGGCTATCTGAACCACATCAAGAGTGCCCGCCATCAGGCAGACGGTGACGAGCGAAAGCACCAGTGGAATTTCATAGCTAATCGCTTGTGCAGCAGAGCGCAGTCCACCGACTAGCGAATACTTGTTGTTGCTTGCCCAGCCGCCCATAACGATTCCAACAACCGGAACCGATGATGCAGCCAGGATGAAGAAAATCCCGGTCGGCAGATTGACGATTTGGAAAAGTTCGTGATAGTTGGTCACTGCCGCCAGAAGCGGCATAGCGCCAAAGATAGAAGGCGCAAAAAATACGATAGGAGCCAAGGTGAACATGAAAGCATCAGCTCCGCGCGGAGTGATGTCTTCTTTGAAAAGCAGCTTCACAGCATCGGCTGCGGTTTGCAGATAGCCGTCCGGACCGACGCGATTGGGCCCGAGACGAACGGTGAAGATTGCCAGACCGCGACGTTCGAAGAGCACCATGAACATCGCGTTAATTGGAATGAAAACTAAAACTGAAAGAATTGGTGTAAGAGCTCGGCAAGTCTCGGCAGTCATGCGCGCAGCATCGCTTTCAAACGATGTAAGCGCCATTGGAATCAAAATGCCGACGATATAACAAGCTGCCCATACCGCACCGAATATGATGCACCACCAAACCAAGGTGAGTGTTCCCAGTTTCAATATTTCGGCGCCGTTTCTCATGATTCTAAAAGCTGTCCTTGTTCTAAGGAGATGGGTTGTGTTACTAACGGAATATTTTTTACCTGTCTACGTCAGGCAAGATTACGTCGATAGAACCAAATATTGCCATTACGTCGGCAATCGGATGATTCTTCAAAAGTTCCGGCAGAATAGAAAGATTGCAAAATGACGGATTGCGCCATTTAATTCTGTATGCGCGATCAGAGCCGTTTGAAATTATGTAGCATCCAAGGGTCCCACGCGGCGACTCAACTGCAGCAAAGCCTTCACCCGCTTTAACACGCAATCCGGCAATCTGCTTCTTACCGGAAATTTCGCCCTGGGGCAGCATATCAAGACATTGCTTGATAATTTCGTTGGATTCGCGCATCTCGCGAATACGGAAAATGTAGCGATCAAAAGTATCGCCGTCGCGATCGTTTAAAGGCACATCGAATTTCAACTTTGGATAAACAGAATAGGGTTTAGTGCGGCGCAGGTCGATATTGACGCCGGAGGCCCTAATCGATGGACCGGTAATTCCGTAATCCATGCCCAGTTCCTTTCTGAGAATGCCAACACCCTTGGTGCGCTTTAAGAAAATGGGGTTCTGCGTCACGATGGCTTCGTATTCATCGACGCGATCCGGAAACTCTTCTGTAAATCTCTTCAATTTGGAAAGCCATGCGTCTTTGGGATTACGCATGACGCCACCGATTCTGATGTAGTTGAACATCATTCGCTGTCCGGCTATTTCTTCAAACAGCTCGAGTAGTTTTTCTCTTTCGCGAAATGGATAAAAGGGAAATCCGAACATCGCACCCAGATCGATCAGGTATGTGCCCAACCAGAGCAAGTGCGAGGTGATGCGATTCATTTCGGAGACCATGACGCGCAGATATTCGGCACGTTCCGGCACTTCGCAACCATCCACTACTTCGGCAGCTCTAGCCATTGCCCAGGATGTGAACATCCCGGAGAGGTAATCGACTCTATCAATTAAGGCCTGATACTGAAACCAGGTGCGGTTCTGCCCCTGCCATTCCTGAGCTCGGTGCAAGTGTCCGAGAATCGGCTCAGTATGGCGAACGATTTCACCGTCCAGAGTCAAAATCAAACGCAGCACACCGTGAGTGGCCGGGTGCTGAGGGCCCATGTTGATGAGCATCTCATCTGTTTTCAACCGTGGTGTCAGATCGACTTCTGTATCCGTTGCCATTTGGTCCTTAGCCTCTGTCCTTTCAAAAAGTCTCTAAATTGAGTTTGACGCTTAGCGCATGCTGCCCGGCGCCTTATCATTGAGGGCGTCTACCAATTGCTTGTAGTCGCGACGCAAGGGATGACCATCCCAATCCCAAACATTGAGAATCCGCCTTAAATATGGATGACCGTAATAGCGTATGCCGACCAGATCGTAAGTCTCTCGCTCATGCCAATTGGCTGCACTCCAGAAACGAGCCAGAGACGGAACCAATGGCAATTGCCCTTCCACCACATCGGTCTTTTTCACTCTTACTTTTATGATCAGCTCGTTATTATTTGTGTAAGACCAGAGCTGGTACACCGAATCAAAAGTGTCAGAGCTATCAACGCCACTTATTGCCACAAGGTAATCAAGCTTGATCTCAGAAGAGCCTCTCAAAAGCTTCATCGCCGCTTCAAGATGAGCACCGTCTATTTCTATTGTTTCTACGCCACATGAATCAGGCAAGCGCGTGGTAGCAATGCCGTGATCCTTCAAGAACTGCCCGCACAAACCCGGGCCTTTCGGCTCCTCGGGTGGTTTTGCTGCTGGTGTCTCTGACATTTCCAGGTCCCTTTTAGGTTCGTGTAGCTTTCCAGGCCAGTTCTACGCTTTCTCTTGCAAACTCTTGAGGGGATCAAGCGCTAATGCCGTTTCGTATTTGGCTTCATCAATGAGATCCTCAAGCGGTCGCCCGGTGTCGTAGTCCACATAGCGAACTGCGTTTTGCCTGTATTTTTTCTTATTGCGCTCTGCATAAGACTCCGTGCGAATCTTTTGCTGCAATTTTAGAAGCGCATCAAGAATGCCTTCCGGACGTGGCGGGCAGCCGGGCAAGTAGATGTCGACCGGAATGATGCGGTCAACCCCCTGGACGACTGAATAACTGTCATTGAACATGCCACCAGTCACAGTGCAAGCACCCATGGCGATGACGTACTTGGGCTCAGGCATTTGCTCGTAAAGAGTAATTAGAGCCGGCGCCATTTTGCGCGTGATTGTGCCAGCCGTGATAATCATGTCGGCTTGCCTGGGAGTGGCGCGAAACACTTCAGAACCGAAACGCGATATATCGTATTTCGACATACCGACCGACATCATCTCGATTGCGCAACAAGAAGTTCCGAAAGTCAAAGGCCAGACTGAATTAGAGCGGGCCGCATTGGCAATCGGGCTGACTACAGGCGACAACAACTCGCCCATAGCTTCAATCATTTTCTCAAGCGAAGTGAGCGTGACTGTATCTTTCAGCTCATCGGCCAATTCGTTAACGCCCTGAGCGTTACCTTGGGTCATCTATCATTACTCCCACTCAAGAGCACCCTTTTTCCAGGCATAGGCAAGTCCAACCACCAGGATGAATAGAAAAATCGTCATTTCGATCGGTCCGAACATCTTGAAATTAAGCGCTTTGCCGACCTGGTCGGTTGCCAGGGCCCAGGGAATAATGAATACGATTTCGATATCGAAAAGAATAAAGAGAAGCGCATAAAGGTAGTAGCGAATATCAAACTGCACATGGGCTTCCTGCAGTGGCTTCATACCGCATTCATAAGGCTGGATTTTGGTTTTTGACGGTCTGTGATAACCGAACATTAGCTGCAATACCCAGGCGAGCAGGATCATTCCAAGCGCCGGAAGGGCAAAGCCCATCAGAACAAACAAGAAAATCTGCGCCAACTGAAGTTGATACATCGCTATCCCCGAGCCGAAAATTCTGGCAATTGGCGGTCACTTTCACCGCCGCGTAAAGCATATCAGGCCTGACTTAACGCCGCACAGTAACTAGATTATAGGCAGGTAAGAAGCGAGCTGAAATTAGCTTTAAAAAGTAATGTTTGTGGACGTACAGCCGGTATAGGTCTGCTTCTGAAATTTGCTCAATGCTTGACTACCGCCGCGCAAACCAAGTCGACGCCAAGCGGAAACAGCACTGAAAAACCGAACCGTTAACGGTTCGGTTTTGAAAAATGAAAGATCATCGATTTAGTCTTTTTCAAAACTGGCAAAAATTTCAAGAATCTCAAGTTAGCGGACAAGCTGATTCTGGGCGGGTTTCGAGCGACACCATCGCTTGACTATTTTCCTCCTTGCGCCGTTACCAAACGTTAAAACAGAATACCCATGGGCTTATCAAGGTTGCAAGTGCAACAATGGTTAACAAACATGGCTCTGTTTCTCTCAAGTATTCAAGATAAGGGCTTTAGTAAGTAAAAATAATGGATACTCAAGCAGACAGTCTTTTTTGGAATCCCAGAAGAATCATCAATGTCAGAAAACAACGCACTCAATCCCAAACGAATTAAAGAGCTCGAGCAACTCTGCCACAAACTAGGCGTCCTCTTCGGACGCCTGGCGGTTTTGAATGAAGCGCTTACCCACTCATCTTTCGCCGCCGAGTCACCTGGCTGCCGAGACTACGAGCGACTGGAGTTTTTCGGCGACTCTGTACTGCGATTTGTGGTCAGCGAGTATCTACTGGAGCGCTTTCCTGACTATGACGAAGGGCAGCTGACAGCGATCCGCTCAGTATTGGTTTCGGACAAAACGCTAGCGGAGATTGCCCAGGACTTCGGGTTGAGTAAATACATCCTGCTCGGGCGGCAGGTTCAGATGCGCCCTTCCATCATGGCGCGTTCGATGGAAGCCATTTTCGGAGCCGTATACAACGATCTCGGTTTGTTCGAAGTGCAAAATCTGGTCTTGCGTCTCTTCGGAAGCCGCGCTACGGATGTGGACAAAGACGAAGCCAAAGATAACTACAAGGCTCAGCTCCAGGAATACAGCCAAGGCGGCGGACAGGGAGTACCAGTTTATACGGTGGACAGAATTGAAGGTCCGCCGCATGAACCGATCTTCTCAGTTTCGGTGGCTGTGGAAGGCAACACACTCGCATCAGGCAGCGGCACCACCAAGAAGGCAGCAGAGCAGATGGCAGCTAAGGCTGCGGTTGAAAAGATCGGAGTTTCGGCCATAAAGAAAAGCGGCCGGCAGAGCGACCGCTGACAGATGCTTGATTAGATTGGGACGTCGCCACCTGCGACGTAACGCCTTACGGCCGAGCACCGTTGGCTGGCTGCATCCCCGGAGTGGGTGCCGGTTCGGCATTGAAGTCAACAGCGTTGATTCGCGTGGGAGACAGGTCTAGCGGTTGCACTGGTTGTCCAGAGACAACTGGTTGTCCTGACTTCACTTGCGTCCCCACGCCTAGAGAGGGAAGGCTTTGCAGATCTACCGGAACGACCACAGGCGCGGAGTCTGAAATGTGCGCCGGTAGCCCGGAAAGGTCGGCAAGCTGCTTGGCATGGGTTCTCAGACCCAAAGCCGCCTTACTGGCTACGGCCGCCTTGTACTCCGCTTCGGCAGCTCGAAGGAGTGCTCTGGAAGCATCCAACTGCTTGCGGCATTGCTCGAGTTTTACCTTTGCTTGTTCGACTGCGTGGCTGGAAGCAGCCAATTCCGGGGGTTCAGCCGGCGTTGTCACTGTTTGCGCACCAGCGCCGATACCAAAAACTAATGAGAGTGTAAGAACACTTGCTGCTCCCACGACTGATTTACGATAAAAGCTTGCTGGCTTCATATGCTTGCCTCGCCTGTCAAAACCTTGATGAACAATGAACCGGCCACATTATATGTCCTGTTCAAGAGCTGCGTGCAACTATGAAAAAGCTCACAGCATCAGGCTATGCAGCAGATCGCCATCACTTATACACTTGCTTATTTTCCAGCCCTAATACATATAGAGAGGTTGGCGCTGACCAAGCACACAGAAGCCAAGCGCACCTTTTATGGGGAAACGGGGCGATGAGGAGGTGGAGAATTTGAGCAAATATGGAGAAAAGTCTCGGCGCTGGAGAGAGAAGTTTTGCCCAACGTAGAGAAAAGTTACGGCGACGTAGAGAAAAGTTACGGCAAATTAGATAAATAGAGGATAAGGCAATTTCTCTAAATTCGCCTCATGTACAACACCGTCAACGCCCGAAAACAGGCGCAGGAGGGGCTAATTTGAGAAATCCCCCAGAGACAAACTATAAAGCAAGTCTAAAGGTTGAACCAAACCTCAATAGATAACCTTGAAGTCCCCGCGCAGGTTGTCTTATATTGTACGTTTCCGCCGCGTGGCGGAAAGTTTCGGTCGCATGCCAAGATTAAGATCTTCGGTTTGTGACCTGCCGACATTTCGGCGCGTCGATGCTCCAGCGAGTGCTCGGGCATATCGCGGAAAAACGTGAGCGAGGTTTCGACCGCATCGATGCAACAACTTCTAGAGGTTAAAGGAGTGGCAATTTCAGTGACGGAAAAGCAGTTACAACACGACCAGGACACGCGGTCGGAATTCGAGCGCCTTCTTGATGAAACGATGAATACGCGCCGCTACGAGCAGGGCGACATCGTCAAGGGTCTCGTCGTTCGAGTCGAGCGTGACGGAGTACTGGTCGATGTGGGCAGCAAGTCGGAGGGCTTCGTGCCTCTGAAGGAGATTTCCAACGTTCCCGTCGACAAGATTTCAGATGTTGTCAAAGACGGCGAAGAACTGGAATTCTATATCCTGCGTGAGGAAAACGAGAACGGACAGCTGACGCTTTCCCTGAAAAGAGTTGCTCAGGCCCGCGGCTGGGTTCTGCTCGAACAACAAAAGAAGAACGACGACACCATTCGCGCCAAGATTTCTGCAGTCGTCAAAGGCGGCGTAGTCGTAGATGTTTATGGTTTGCGCGGATTCGTCCCAGCCAGCCAGTTGCGCGTCAAAGGAACCACGCCGGAAGAATTGATCGGCATGGAAATCCCCATGAAGATTTTGGAAACAGACACCAAGCGCAACAAACTGATCCTCAGCCAACGCCTGGCAGTTCAAGAAGAAAAGGCCGCTCAACGCGAAAAGATTTTGAGCACACTGGCAGCCGGTCAAGAAGTAACCGGCGAAGTAGTCCGTATCGCCGACTTCGGCGCTTTCATCGATCTGGGTGGACTGGACGGCTTGCTGCCAATTTCGGAAATTTCCTGGGAACGCGTTTCCCATCCATCGGATGTTCTCAAAGTCGGCCAAGTTATCACCACTAAGGTGCTCAAGGTCGATCAAGAGAAGGGTCACATCTCTCTCAGCTTGAAACAGATGCAGCCTGATCCCTGGAAAGAAATCGAAGACAAATTCCAGGACGGGCAAGTGGTGTCAGGCACTGTGCGCAAGATCCAAAGTTTCGGCGCATTCGTTCAAATCTACCCGGGTGTAGATGCACTGTTGCCGACGGTTGAAATGTCGGATACACCGAACGTCAAACCGGAAGAAGTAGTGCAAGTCGGTCAGCAAGTGAAAGCAATCATCAAGAAGTTCTCTCCTAAAGAACACAAGATTTCTTTGAGCCTGCGCGGCATGGACGTCAGTGACCTGATCGGTGGATAAAACCGGCGACTAAGCGTCAATCGAGAGTTTAAAAAGAGGTGGAAACATTCCACCTCTTTTTTTGATATTTCCATTTTTTTTGAACGAATACTCAACTGCATGTGATTGGCATGCACTGAACTGTCAATTCAAATTTCGATCCTTTTCGATTTTTTTCTCAGTTAGGTTTGGCAGGCACAACACCGCTCTGCAAACACTGCAGGAAGGCCTGCACCAGCGTAGGATCCCATTGCCTTCCGGCGCCGCGAGTTATTTCTGCCTGCGCTTGCTGCGGATCTATGCCGGGTCCATAGCGCATATCGCTGACCATGTTGTGATACGCGTTGGCCAGGCAAATAATGCGCGCCTCGATAGGAATTTCGGTTTCTTTCAAACCGGCAGGGAAACCTTCGCCGTTGTATTCTTCATGATGTGCTCTCACAATCGGCGCCAAGTGAGCGAGATCAGGGAAGGACTCCAAAAGCTCAGCACCATCAATAGGGTGGCGCATGACAGTAATCAGTTCTGAATCGTGCAATTCTTCTTCGCGTTTTTGTAAGATTGGCGCAGCTGCTCCCAGCTTGCCAACATCATGAACCAGGGCGGCTTGCCTGACTAAATTCTGAGCGGTCTCGTCCAGGCCGATGCCTTTGGCGATGGACACGGAATACTCCGCAACCGGCCGGGCATGCCCGTTCAAATATTTGTCTTTCGCTTCGATTTGCGAGACCCACCCGTCGATACGACCGAGCATTCGCGCATCAAGACCGGGTGTTGCGAATATGTAGTCGCTGGTCGGATTAGCTGAAGAAAGAATTTCCTGCAATTTTGCTTGAGCTTTCGCTTCGTCAATTTCAATCGGAGGACCTTGAATGAATTCAGGTTTAGCCGCCGGCGCCTCAGGCTCAGCCTGCGGAGATTCAACAGCTTTGAACTGCGACTTATCCTTGTGCATGGAAGCAAGCAGCGCGCTGCCTTGAGCCGCAGGACTGGGCGCTTTGCCTTTACCCAGTTTGCCGCGCAATCCTGCACCAGCAGATGCATTGGAAGCCGCCTTGGGTGTTTGAATGGAGTCGAGATCGCCCCAGGCACTGGCGGCAGCAGGGGCAGACTTGGGAGTGGGAATGGCATCGAGATTTGACCAATCACTGGCGGAAGGCGCTTCAGCAGCGGCCGCAGGGGCAGGGGCAGGGGCAGGGGCTGGCGCTGGAGCGGGCGCGGGCGCTGGAGCGGGCGCGGGCGCTGGAGCGGGTGCAGGTGCTGGCGCGACAGGTTCTGGCACTCTTGCCGAGTCAGCGTTCGGCGCCACGGGTGGGCTCTGAATCAGCGCCTCGCTGGGGGCCTGAACCGGAGGTAGCGCATCGGCGGTAGCCGACACCGACTGTTGCCCAGATGACGCTTCAGCCGCCGCCACAACATCCTGCGGCGAGAAGTCCGAAAAGTCAGTGAACTCTCCAAAATCAATATCGGCGTATGGATCTTTGGGTTTGATTTCGCCCAGTTGCTCGGTCAGATCTGCTGTTTGGGTAAGAATTTCATCCGCACTGATTGGCAAAACGTCGGCTGTTGCAGTGCTATCAAACTGGGCCGGTTCGAGAAAGTTGGCAAAGGCATTGCCAGAGCCTGTCTGGGGGGCTTGTCCTTTTCCCTGCGCGCGCACGACCGGAGTAATTTTCGGCACCGGAATATTAGCCGAAGTATCAGCGGAGGTTGCGGCAGCCGCTTCTTGCAGTGGCACGGGTGGTGGCGCGACAGGAGGGGCAGGTGGCGGCGCGACAGGAGGGGCGGGTGGTGGCGTGACTGGTGGGGGGGGTGGTGGCGCGACAGGAGGGGCGGATGGCGGCACTGTTGGTGCAGCCTTCGCTTGCGGCGGCACAGCCGGTTGCGATGTTTTTCGCGCCGAAGGAATCGCCTGTGCACCGAGAGCACCTTTGAGCGCATTGCGCACCGATCCTATCGATGCCTTTTCATTGGGACCGGCAGTGTCCTGAACCACCCGCTGGTGAAGTTGCATGATCGGCTCACGCGCACGCTTTTCGGCAGGCAATTTAAGCAGCGCTTCGGCGACCTTGTCGGCCACATTCTGCACCATGTCCATCTCGCCACGCGTCCAGGCTCGGCGATAATCGCACTGCTGCAGAATAACGCAGCCGTGAGTGGCGTTTTCCGTTCGCAACGGAATACCGAGCAAAGACTTGACGCTGATCAATTGCAATTCGTCTTGAACTGGAGACACATAAGAATTGAGTTGCCCTTCGAAAACCTTGAGCGGAGTTCGACTGAGTAAGACCTGGGCAATCAAGGGCGAATGTGTAGTTGGCCAGTAATAGTCCTGGCAGCTTTGCACTTTGTCTTGCTGCCAGAATTCATAACACTTCCAGCCCGCCTGCGTATCGTCTGTGCAAATGAAAAGACAGCGGCTGGCCTGCAAAACCTTGCCAAGAATATTGACCACCATAAAGAGCGCATCGCCGATCCCCAGCGAATAAGCCATTACGTTACCGATTTCAACCAGAAACGTATCTCTAAAAGTGTCTCTCTGAATGACGTCATTGATTTGCGCATGGCGAATAATGTCACCCAGCTCTCCCAGAGCGACGCGCATGGAATTCACTTCTTCGCGTGAAACATCTGCACTCCTGGTCAAGCTCAATGCACCGAAGGTTCGACCCTGAATGACCAGAGGCATCGAGACATGAGGCATGTTGTCAGGCAGCTTCACGTCCTTGTGCGGCTTAAATTCGCAAATAGAGGTGACGTTGGGATCGAGCGGATTGCTGACCATGATCTGGCAGGAATCGGCGTCGAAAGTTTCGCCGATTTCCTTCACAGTGGTCTCAAGGATTTTCCTTAAATCCCTCACCCCTGAAAGTTTTTGTAGTAGCGCTACGGTCATCGAAAGTTCTTTCTGCTCGGAAGACTCGCGGAGCCGTAGGCAATATCACAAGAGTCCTGCGCGCCTCAAAGTGCCCCTCAGGATCCTAGTATCGCTTATTTAGATCTGTTTGTGTTGCTACCCTGCCAATTTTGAAAGAGCCATATCGACCACCTCTCTTACATTCTTAGCTAAGTTGAGGCTGCCAAGACCGTCTATTGGTATCCAGGCGGCATCGTGAACTTCCTCCGCCACCGTCAAAAGAGGCATTTCTCCCGATTCACTGCGGTCAACTGCGCAAAGATAGGCCAGATCGACGTGATATAGCTCAACTCCTTTTTCCACAGCAAAAACTCCATGCATGCACAATGGCTGCTGAAGAAAAAAAGCCTCACTATCGATCGAAATCGGCAATTCAGAAGTCAGCACCATGACCCGCACCCCGGTTTCCTCGAAAACCTCCCGCATGGCCGCCTCGTGCGGCAATTCACCCTCGTCGATATGACCACCCGGCGGCAGCCACGCCCCAATGCGCCGGTGGTGTACAAGCAGGATATGACCTTCCTCTATGACAACGGCGGAAGCCGTAAAGTGGTTCGGCACTGGTTTTACAGGCGGCAAAAGATGCGTAAAAAGTCTGGGACCGTTCATGACCATGCCGCCTAGGACTCCTTTGGAAACTGAAAGGCTCTTTTTGCGAATTTTTGAAATTCAACCGTTATCGGTTCGGATTCCAGAATATAACCATGGCAACCGCACAAAATGAAGAGGGGGCAGCAAAGTTGAATCCAGCCAATCTTTTGACCGGCAGACAAGTTTAGGATTCGCTAAAATTGACATGATGGAAACAGTTTTGTTTGATCCACCTCCCCAGCAGTTACAGTCGGTTGGTGACCTTATTGGTCGCGCCATCAGACTCTATCGGAAAAATTTCAAACTTTTTTTCCACGTTCTTTTATGGCCAACTGTTTTTCTCACCACAGCCAAGGTTGCGTTTCACTGGGGTGTGACCAACTTTTCCGTGCGTTTTGATCAAAAAGACTGGACCTTAATGGGCATCTCCGCCTTCGTCGCCCTGATTGGCATACTGGGTTTGATCAGTGTCGGATTCTATCTGACGCTTAAACAACTTGCCTTTATTCGGCTGGTTGATGGTTATGACTCAACCTACAACGACGCCAATGCATATATCATGCGGCGAAAGTGGAAAATTGTCGGATTGATTTTGCTTTCTTACCTTTTCATAATTGGCACTTCAATATTGTGGCTGGTCGCAATGTCTGTGTGCATGGCGTTTTTCAAAGCCAACACAGCCAGCACTTATCCATTGTTTGCTGGCATCGTTTTTTCCATAATTGGCTTTCTGGTGACGATAACCATCACTTCCATAGCGCTCTATTTGGCATTTGGAGTAGGTGCGTGCGAAGATTTGCCGATAGTCGGACTCTTTAAACGCAGTCTGAGTCTTCTATTTCAAGATTTTTGGCGAGCAGGATATTTCTGCACTCTGCTTTTCATCGCCTTAATGGCTGTGCAGTACCCGCTGTCGCTGCCAATTGTTTTGGTTTCAATTTTTGAATTCATGCGACAGGGCATGACTACAGATTTTGTTACCGATCCGGGCAAGATGCCGTTTTACTTTACTCTCGTCAACCAGGCCTGGGAATCGATCATAAGCATGGTTACCTGGCCGATTTCATTCATGGCGACCGGACTTTTTTACTATGATTTACGGATGAGAAAAGAAGGCATTGATCTGATTCGTCAGCTCGACAGCATATCTAAGCCTGCTGCCGCCATCGCTGAAGAAAAACCTTGAGACAGCGCTTAATTCATGGAATTCAAAGATATTAGTGCTGCAATTGCCGACGTCGCCAGTCGCTACCATTACCATAAGCCGCCGCAATTTCTTGTCTATCTGCAGGAAATGCTCAGCCGGGTGCTGAGATTCCTGAAGGATCTATTCGAGCAACTGCACTTATTCAATTCAGATTTTTCCGACACGCGCATGGTCGGCAACTTAATGCAAATTCTTCTGTACATTGCAGGCGGACTATGTGCGCTGATCATAATTTACCTCGTCTTCATGCGCATGACGAAATTGACCCAAATGAGCCGCCTTGCCCGCGCAGGTGCGCTGGAAAGCGAAAGACTTTTGACTTCTGAAGGTTGGCTTATTGAGGCCAAGTCGCTGGCCGAAAGAGAACATTTCAAATCCGCATGCCGAGCCGCTTATCTTTCTTTTTTGCGGCTCCTGGATGAAAAAAACGTGGCTCCCTTTGCTCCGACGAAAACCAATTACGAGTATTGGTATCAACTGCACAAAAGCCGCGAGATTCAGCTGATTTTTCGGAAGCTGGCGGACCTTGTGGAGCTTGTCTGGTTTGGAAGCAAACCTGCAGATCGAAACGACTTCGATCGCTGCCTGCAATTGATAGATTCCGCCCACCCGGCAATTGAGAAGCTGTCTGAAAGAAATGGCACGCAAACGAAGGAGTCTGAAACAGTTCCATGACCGGCGCGGCAGAAGACAGACCCAACCGTATATGGTGGCAATTATTTGCCCTGCTTCTGGTCAGCGGATTGTCCGTTTACTCGGGCATTGCTTTCGACGAGCAAAAAGACCGTTTTTGGCCCGAAACCGAGATCCTCATATCAGTGTTCAATAAAAAGCCAAGCGGTCTTTCAGGCATGAAAGACATCGTGACAAAAATTGGGCAGCAGAACTTCACCTGGCAATTGCCCTACAGAAATCTGACGGACACGAAAGGTATGCTCGTCATCTGCCAGCCGACAGAATCGCTTTCAGAACTTGACGCCAAGCAAATTCTCGAATGGGTGCACAAGGGCAACGATCTGGTTTACTTCGACCACTTTTCCTACAAATTGACGCGCCGCCTCATCGATAAGTTAGGCATCGAATCCAAAGATGGCGAAGATCTGGTCGACAAAAAACTGCAATTGCAGAAAACATCTGTGCCCGAATTTGCACACGTCCCGTCGCTATTGCTCAGCGCCGAGCGCCGGTTAATAGGTGGAACTGCGCTGCTTGCCGACAAGTCCGGAACGCTTATTGCTCTCGTCAAACACGGAAAAGGGCGCGTCCTTTTAGGCACGGTTCCCAGTCTCTGCTCGAATCGCCGTCTATCCAACCAGGAGGCCTGGCCGAATTTTCAGTTTCTCGCCAACTGGATGAGCACCGCCAATGGTGCAGTAATTTTCGACGAACGCTGCCATGGCTTCTCATCGGCGACAAACGTTTTTCACTTTCTTCTCAGAGGCCCAACCGGCCTCGTCTTCTGGCAACTGATGTTGATACTGGTAGTGGGAGTATTCAGTGCCGCTCAGCGGTTTGGTGCAATACGCCAGGTTGTCGTATCGAGAAAGATTTCCAATCTCGAATTTATCTATGGTCTGTCAAATGCATTCAGACGCGCAAGAGCGAACACGGCCGTACTGGAAATCCTCGGGCAATCTTTCAAGAACCGCCTTTGCAAAGCGCTTGGCATTTCACCACACGAAAGCTCTGAAAACATTGTTTCGGCATGGAATTCTTCAAAGCAGAGATCGAGCATCAATATTGACGAGTTAATCAACAATTATGAGCGAGCATTAAGCAAGAAGCATTTGAGTGACTCGGATTTGAGAACCTTGGTCGGTACCTGCGATAAGATAACCAGAACTTTTGCAGATTCTACAGACGAAAAAACACAGGCGGAATCTAATAGATGACAGAAATCGGGACAGTTTTCAAACGCTTGCAAGAACGCATAGCCTCAGTGATAGTCGGGCAACCGATGGTGATTGACCAGCTACTGGTAGCATTGCTGGCCGAAGGACATGTGCTTTTGGAAGGCGTGCCCGGCACCGCAAAAACCATGCTGGTAAAAACACTGGCGTCACTTATCGGTGCTGAATTCGGGCGCGTGCAACTGACCCCTGACATGCTGCCTTCTGACATTCTGGGCACAAGCATCTACGATCTCAATAACAAGACTTTTACACTAAAAAAAGGCCCGATTTTCACAAGCCTACTTTTGGCAGACGAAATAAATCGCACTCCGCCCAAGACTCAGTCCGCACTTCTGGAAGCCATGGAAGAAAGACAGGTGACACTGGATGGGCACACCCAAAAACTGCCGGACCTATTTATGGTTGTTGCCACTCAAAACCCGGTTGAATTCGAAGGCACTTACCCACTTCCTGAAGCGCAGCTCGATCGCTTTATGCTCAAAGTGATGATCGGCTATCCGGACGCTGACGCCGAGAGACTGATGCTCAACAACTGGCAGGATGGCTTTTATCGCAAGAAGTCTCCGCCGCTTGAGCCTTGCGTGACGGTGGAAGAAATTCTCAGCGCCCGCCAGCAATTAGACAGAGTGAAAGTAGAAGAATCGATTTTGACCTATCTGATGGAGATAGTGCATAAGTCGCGCAGTCTCTCGGACCTTCAGCTTGGCGCCAGCCCCCGGGCCGCTTTGAGCTGGCTGGCGGCGGCCAAATCACATGCCGCTATTGAGGGCAAGGATTTCGTCACGCCCGACAATGTCAAATTTGTCGCCGAGCCGGTTCTGCGCCACCGCCTTATTCTTACTGCCGAGGCCGAATTGGACGGCGTTACAGTCAGCCAGGTTATTGCAAACCTGCTGCGCCAAGTTGCCGTTCCCCGCTGACAGGCGCTTATGAAATTAACTGCCAGCCGGCGACTGTACCTTCTGCTTGTTCTGGGAGCGGTTATTTTTGCGCTCTCGTATTTTGTAGAAGGTGCTCGCACTTTCGGTCTTGTTTATGATGTGTTGATACTGGTGGCGGTGGCAGTGGATTTTCAGTTGACGGCCAGACCCCGCCTGATCTCAGCCAGTCGCGAAAACCAAGATCGGCTCTCGATTGGCAGAGTCAATGATGTTCTTCTATTTGTGCACAACAAAAGCAATACCGATTTAAAAGTGCGCGTCAGAGACGATTATCCGCTCAATCTCAATGCCAGCCTGGAAGAGTTCGAATGTAAAATCAAAAGCGGTGAGCAGGTCACGCTCCGCTATAACCTCACTCCGCGCCGGCGCGGGCTCTACAAATTCGGAGATATTCACGTTCGTTACCTCAGTTTTTTGGGACTGTTCTACCGGCAATCGACGACAAAGGCATCTCGAGAAGCAAAGGTATACAGCGACTTGAAGGCTCTGCACGATCTTTCCATCAAGCTGAGCCGCACCACCGAGCTGGGTGAATTAAAACAGAGAAAACGCGGACAGGGTACGGATTTTGCCAGCCTGCGCGAATACACCGTCGGCGACGACAGTAAACAAATCGACTGGAAAGCAACAGCCAGGCGCGACCGCCCGGTGGTCAGAACTTATGAAGTTGAGCAAGAGCAAAGGCTGCTCATATTAGTGGACGCCGGACGCATGATGTTGTCTGATCTCGAAGGGCTGACTCGTTTCGATCATGCCCTCAATGCCGGACTTTGTCTGGCTCTCACAGGGCTCACTCACAACGACCAGGTTTCCTTTGGGGTGTTTGCAGACAAACCACTGGCTTACCTGCCTCCTCGTCGCGGCAAGGCCTACTTGAAAAAAATACTGGAGGCGGTTTTCGATGTAGAGCCGCGCATGGTTGAACCCGATTATCTGGGCATGCTCTCTTATTTTTCGTCATTGCAGAAAGGGCGTTGCCTGATGGTTCTGCTTACCGATTTGACCGACGCAGTCGGTTCTCAATCGATGCTTGCCGGTCTGGCCAGTTTGAGAGGCAGACATTTACCTTTTTGCGTCACGCTCAAAGACAGACAGGTGACCAAGATGGCCCATGAAGGCATACTCAAAGATGGACTCGACAAAAGCATTCCCATCGAGCAAATTTATCAGCGCGCCATCGCCTGTGATTTGATTTCCCAAAGAGAGCTGGCCCTTTCGGTCTTGCAAAGGCGCGGCTGCCTCGTCCTGGATTGCCCACCCCAGGACCTTTCCGACAAACTGGTCGATACATATCTGGAAATCAAAACACGCGGGCGCCTGTAAATTGGTTTAGACCAGTCGATAAACTGCTCTAAACCAGGTCGTTGTCGCAGGCGTATTTCACAAGCGCGGTGCGGCTCTTCAGCTTGAGCTTTTTGCGAATACGAGAAGCATGCAATTCAACGGTCGACTCGGTCAAAAAGAGGCGCTGCGCAATTTCGCGATTGGCCAGCCCGGAGGCAATCAATTTCAAGACTTCCAACTCACGAAACGACAGGGGCGGCCCGCCTGTCTCTGAGCGTCCCTTATCCTCGAGACCTTCCGGACGATTGGTTTTGGAGGCCATCTCCAGAGTATTGGTCAGCTGTTGAGTAAGGTTGCCGAGCAAATTCATGTTGAACAGCTGATCTTTTACCTGCATGAATGCCTGGCTGTTTTCCAGCGCTATAGCTGCTTCTGCTGCAGCCACCTCCAGCATATCCAGCTCATGGGGCAGCCATTTGCGGGGTACTCCACAGGAGATGGCTACGACAACGCCGTAAATTTGCCCATGATGCGAAATCGGGGCCCCGGCGATACTACTGAAACCATTGTCGAGGAACCATTCCAGCTCCTCATCGCTGATTTGCAGGTTGGGTCTTTCGGCGACGATATCGCCGACTGCCTTCACTCTGGTCTTAAAGTGCCCGGCAGTGCGGGCAGGAAACTGGCCGGTCCGCCCCAATCCCAGAGGCGAAACATCGGGTTCGGCAAATTCGTGCGTAACAATCGGAGCAGTTATCGACTCGGTTCGAACTACCATGCAGCGCGAAACACTGAGCGCCCGCCCCAAACTGTCGACAACCGATTGCATGATGCTGTCTCGATCGAGCGAAGAATGAAGCCGACACACGATCTGGCGCATCCATCTCTCCCAGGTCAGCTGTTTTGACAGCGCAACCTGACTGTTCTCTCCTTGTTGCGCACGTACATCCTCTTGCCCAGCTGGTTTTGCCAGCAGAGTTGGGCGCTTCTGGTCGTACAAAATCACGGCCAGTTTTCGATCTTTTGAATCGGTGTGAGCATCTGTTTCGTGAATTGGATAGGCCAGAAGTCCGATGAAACCACCTTCGGACTTAGCGGCCGAGAGAGTGAGATCTTGAGCGAATTGCGTGCTGCCCGAATTCATCGTTGTTGCGACAACGTCGTTGACCGTCTTTTTCGGTGCCAAAAGATCGGTCAAATTGACACCATCAATGGTTACACTGGCGCCCGTGAGAAGGCGCGCCGCACTGGCGTTTGCGCTAAGAACCAGCAAGCTTTCCGAATCGACAATCAGGCACGCTGATTTTGCTTGAGTGAAAAAACTCGCCTGCCGGTTGCGGGACTGGAGCGTTTCGGCAAGATCAATGGCGATCGCCACTTGTTGTGAAAGAGCCTCGCAAATTTCAATCAGTTCATCGGAAAAATGCCCTGCTTCGACGGCGTGCATAGTCAAACATCCTATCGGGCCCGCGTGACCGATCAAAGGAAATGCAATCACACAGCCGCTTTTGCCATCGCCGACGAATGTCTCGAGGGCTGTGGCGCCTACGGTGAGAATGTCTTGCAGTGGCAACGGCCGCCCGTCTCTTAGCAGTTTGATAAATTCGGATCGCACGCCTAAATGGTAAGTCTTGCCTACAAGCGCGGACTTTTGACCGCCGACGTACTCTGCCTTCACTTCCAGCGCCGATCCTTCCTCAGAGAAAAGCAAAACTGCACAGCGTTCAAGGGCAAGCGAGTGTCCCAGTTCATCGACAATCTTCTCAGCCAAGTCCGCTATTGCGCGGGGTTTCTTTAAAGAACCGCGCACCAATTCGCTGAGCTTGTTCATCAAAGCCCACATGGCAGCGGAGTTTGCTGCTTTCAACGATTTCACTTCTTTGGGAATGTTCAAATAACTGTCCGCTCGAAAGCGGTATGAATGATTGGGGCGGATTCTGTGAGTGATACTCCCATTTTCCCTATAAGGCAGGGTACTGTCCATATAAGGGTTTTTACCAGTGCCGGCAATGCCCGGTCAGCCGAACCTCTAATGTTGGCGGGCTTTTTTGCCGGGAACATCCGGCCTGGTGCGGCTGTCAATACCATATAGGTGCCAGAGCTCTGAGCGCTTGCACTGCAAAGAGTCACCGCCAAACAGCAGTCAGGCGCGAGAATGCGAGATTAGCAAAAGTTTATTTTTGCTATAAACGTCCTCTCCTCTTGGCTAGTCGCCAAAACGCAAATCCAGCGGGCATTACAGCACGTTTCAAAGCGCCCGCGATTTGGTATAGAATTAATGTAAGTTCATTTAATATAAAAGGGAATCTTTAAATGACCTCGGCATCACAGTTCAGAAACCTGAAACGCCAATTCGGAAAACGCCTAGTCGAGTGTGCACTCAAGTGTCCAACTTTGGTTGAAGACATCGAACGCATCCGCCAGGAAGGTGTGAAGATTAGGCTGGTAGACGGACCCTGCCGGGCTTATTACGACCGCAAAAAACGCACCATCTACATCGGCAGATGGTGCCCGCGTAACTACAAACTGATAAGCATTGCCCACGAATTCGTTCATGCGGTAATACGTCCAACCATCGACCCTGTTCCCGGTGTCACGGGTAGACAGGAATTCGTCACGCGCTGCCTGGAAGAAGAAACCGAAGCAATTGTGCATGAAATCAGCATCGTCAAAGAATTGCTTTTGGCAGGCGTCAAAATCGATCCCAAAGAGCTGGAATGGTTAAAGCGCTATAAACGCGGTGGACGCAAAGCAATCATGAAAGCTCTGCAAAAAACGATCACATCGACCACAGGCGAAGACTACCCGGAATATTACGGCAGCTGGTACGACGAAATCGTTCCGCCGGCCAAACGTTTGCCATAGCCGTGCAAAGTGCGCTCAAACTGAAAGACCAGAGCTAGAGCAAATATGGCAAAGGAGAATCTTTTTCTTCGTCGACAGTAAACGGCTCTGAAGTCAGTGCGCATGGATTAGGGATCATGTAGCGCAATTCTTCGGCAATAGCCCGAGCCTGCGGCATGCCAGCATGCAAGTGAATGGTCTGGAAGTCGATTTTGACTCTTGAGCCATCGGCAGCAATCGCTTCTCCGTGATTGATAAGCGAACGGGCCTGATTCATGATCTCGTTATGAGAACGCATTTGAGCGCGGCTGTGGGTATGCGGCAAAAGATTGCCGTTATTGTCGTAGGCTCTGTCCAGCCAGGCTTCCTGCGCAACACGAATCCCTGCTCTTTCACCGGCGGCCAGAAGGTTGCTTCCGGACGGGCCAATCAAAACCAGCCAGCGATCGAATTCGGCCAGAGCCTTGGCGACCACTGTAGCGATACGAACATCGTGTGACATCTGCCGGTAGAGAAAGCCGTGCGGTCTTACTTGAGTCAGTTCGAAACCAAACGTACGAGCCATACCGGACAAGGCGCCAATCTGGTAGAGGACTGAAGCGCGCAGTTCTGATGTGGAAAGGTGAATCTCCCTTCTACCGAATCCCTGAATATCTGGATAACCAATATGTGCCCCCAGCGCCAACCCGTAGTAGCGGACCTCTTCCAGAGCCGCCTCCATCAGCGAAGGATCGCCGGCATGAGCGCCACAAGCGATGTTTGCAGAGGTTACGAAAGGCAGGACATCGGATTCGCCCGGCATGCGATAGGGTCCGTACCCCTCACCCATGTTGGTGTTGATGTCTATTCCGTGGCGCAGAAATAACTTCGCGGTTGGAGGTTGCTGAGACTGATTGACCTGAGCGGGCGCTGGTTCGCGAGTTCCCCGTGGTCGCTGTCTTCCGCGTCGCATAATCCTCCTTGCTGCCGAACCTATTCGGCAAAACCAATTTCAACCCCAAAAGACGGGCTGAAGAGCTGTTTTGAGACTAAGATTCTACCAGGGAAAGCCAGCAGTTCTCACGAATGCCCTCTGAAGCCGCAAATGTACTAAACATCAGTTTTATAAAACTAGGTTTTTCCCCGTTTGATGAGCACAATTTAGTCTTACAATGAGATAGGTTTCTCGGATGCCGCTTTGTCTTTTACTAGACTCGACCGGCTAACCGAATTGCCGTTATTGCCGCAAGGGCTCAAAAGAGCCCGGTATTGCCAGCAAGCCATCCAGTAGTCCTTTGAGAAGTCAGTCTTTTGAGACGATTACCACTTTCAATCTACGCTCTCGCCATCTGTCTTCTAGCCGGGATCGGCTGCAAAGCCAGTGCCGATAATCGCATGTTGATGACCGGTGACGACCCCTATAACCTGCGTGTCCTGGCTTTTCAGTGCTATATCGAAGGGCAGACAGAGTCGGCGCTGGAAACTTATCAGAGAGCCGTCAAGCGAGCAATCGAGGAATACGGAAACGATTCCACAATTGTCGCGGACATTTACTATGAGATGGGCAGCCTGGCTTTCGACGCCGGCAAAGAGAATACGGCTGAGTCCTGGCTCAATGAATCACTGAAGCGCAATCCCAATTCGGAGATGGCCCGAATTAAGTTGGCAGAAATCTACAGAGTGCGCTCCAAACACGATCAGGCTCTGGCCCAGATACAAACCTGTCTGAAGCGTAATCGCAATTCGATAACGGCCAGACGTGCGCTGGTTGTCTGGTTGCAAGAAAAGGGATTTGTAGCGCTTGCCACTCAGGAATCATATGTACTAAATCAAATCTCGACAGGTAACAAAGACCATCGCATAGCCCCATCTGCATCAATGCAGGTGGCGACGGCGATAAAACACCCTGAAGCCAGCACCAAGAAAGAAGAAGCGGCTCCAAGCAAAGCTGTCGAGCCCAAGCCGGAAGCCAAACAACAGGAAGCGAAAGCGGCCGAGAAAGTGAAGGCGCCGCCTAGCATTGTCGCTGCCCTTATGAAACATGCAGTAACCACTGCCAAAAAGAAAGAACAGCCCGCTGCCAAACCGGTTGTGAAACCGCCTGCAGTCAAACAGCCAGTGGTTGTCCAGCATCCCCAAAAGGCAGTAAAAGCGGAACCGAAGAAAGAAGAGAAGAAGAAAGAAGAACCAAAACAGGAAGTGGCAAAAGCACCACCTGCCAAGAAGATCGAGAAACCGCCAGCGCCGAGAATTGAGCCGCCCGTAGTTGCAACCACTCAGCCGAAGCGTTCAAAGAATGGTCTTGTACCACCGCCTCCACCGATCATGCCTCCATTCGGCATGTTCCCTCCTCCACCGCCGATGGGCTTCAACAATGCGCCTCTGCTGCAGACTCATGCCGCCTTGAAAAAGGAAAAACCGAAAGCAGAACCAAAAGAATCGCCAAAAGAGACTAAAGAAGCAACAAAAGATACCAAGGACACCGCCAGCGTCGATGAAGAAGGAGAAGGCGACTTCTTGATCGACTGGGCAGCCACAAAGAAGAAAAAGAAAGCGCCGTAATTCAATTACTCGTTGGGCGGACCAAATTCACCAGGCGGTGGCGGCATATCTGCCGAATTGCCTCGGGCACCTGCCATTGCCGCCCGGGGTCCGCCCGGTTTTACTTCCGGTAAGTGCTTACGCTGCTCGGCAGTAAGCACACTGCGAATTGAAAGAAAATCATCTAGCTTGATGTCTTCTACCTGCTCGTGCAATTTGCGCAATTCACGCCCTTTTGCGCGAATCATGTCATCGGAAGCAGCCGGGTCAAACATCATGTCTCTGAGTTCTTGACCGCCACTCAAGAGTTTGCTTTTCAACTCGCGCGCCCGTGTTGAAGTTCGACTGCGCATTTGCTGGATTTTGCCTTTTTGCTCTTCAGTCAGGTTTAGCGGCGCAAGATCCAGTGCCCGCTTACCTCCAGGGAAGCCACCACGTCCGCCAAATTCGCCGCCGCGTCCGCCGAAGCCACGCCGGCCGCCACCTGCTGCTCCTTGACCGTCAGGCATGAATCTTGAGCGTGCGTTGCGCCCCATTCCGGAGCCCACTCCATCGCCAGGATTCATAAGGCTGCGATTGAAAGTCTCGGACGGATCATTTCCCTGAGCACCATTCATCTGGCGAGCCCGCATGATTGCCTTACGCATTCTGGCTCGACGCATCATATCGGCATTGATATCACCGCTGTCGGCACCCGACATTTCACCTTGCATATAGCGGGCTTTACGCCTGAAATTCTCGGGAGATTCAGATGGACTGGCACCAGTTCCGGTATCAGGCTGGTTTGCATTTGGTGTCTGGGCAAAACAGATCGGGGTAAAAACGATTATGCAAAGCGCTAACGCCAGCCAGCCAGTCAAGTATGTAAATCGATTAGAGCTTAATTGCATACAGGCCATCCTCGTCAGTCGTCATGCCAATATCAGAACCAATACCGTCGTCCTCTTCATACAAGGCCAGCAACTCGGACGAAGCAGAACGATACTTCTGTGTGCCGGTTACATTGGTTTTGGAATTCTCATCATGAGCGACAACGGTCGTATTGACAGACTCATCTTGCCCCATGTCCTCGCTCAAATGCGCACCGGCTGTTTTAGCAAGAGTGCCAGCGGCCGTAGTCTCTGCGCCGGGACGGCTCTGCCTATGTGCGGCAACTTTCTCTTCAGAACCTGATTTGATTGATTGAGAATCTTCCACATGAGTGCCACTGCCATTGTGCTCATGGATATCAACTGCAGGCAATTGATTACCAGCCAATGCATGCTTATCTTCAGTACTGATAACGTCCTTGCCAATATTTTCCGGGTCAGCGGTTCTCTCATCCACAGATTGCGCCCTGTGAAAATTTGAAGTGGGAAGATTTGAATTGGCGACTTGCTCTCCGCCACCTCTGAAAACAAGCGAGCCGGCAATTGCAATTACAACAACAGCCGCCGCTGAGGCAAAAGCGACTATCCATCTGCGTTTGCCACTGATAGCAATGACATTCACCGACTCTGCGGATGCGGCTTGCGCCCCTGTAGTCGGTACCTGGTCGAAATTGTCCGCCAGATCAATTGTCATTTTTCTGCGCGGCAAAGCGGAAAGCGTAGTCTTAAGCGCCTCAATCTCCTTCACCTGACGCTTGCAATTATCACAAGACTGAACATGCGCAAGGACTTGTTCCTTCTCGGACTTGTCCAGTTCGTTGTCTACAAATGCGTCAAGCATCGGTATAAATGTTTCACATTGGGAATTCTTACTAGACATAGAAATCACCTTGAAGCGGTCTGGGCACCTTGATTGTCGAAATAGGGAGCGAGCAGTTCTCTAAGTTTGATGCGTCCGTAATGTAAGCGTGAGCGAACGGTACCGACGCTGGTGCCGACGATATCGGCTATCTCTTGATACTGGAAGCCCTCGATGTCGTGCAAAACAACAACGGCTCTCTGGCTCTCCGGCAATTCCATCAAAGACTTTTCGATGAAGATTTGCTGCTCTTCCAGATCAACCTTTTGCGCCGGCGACGGTAATGGATCAGCAATTTGGGAGAGTGAAGCATTTTCGCCGGGAGGTTCGTCTTCGTTTTGCGTAGATTGAGGATCGAAGGAAACTACTTTCATTCCAGTTCGCCTTTGTTTTGTTCTTACTACATCGACACACAAGTTATGAGCAATGCGAAAAATCCAAGAGGCAAAGGATGCTTCTTTGCGAAATCCAGAAATACTTTGGTGCACCTTCAAGAAAGTGTCTTGAGTAACTTCCTCTGCTTCGTCCGGGCTTCCCAAGATACGAAAGGCCGCGTTGTAAATGCGGTTTTGGTATCGGCGAACCAGAGACTTGAACTTTGTCGAGTCTCCCGTCTGTCTGAATTCTTCAACGATGGCCTCGTCGGAAAGGTCCACTGTTTATCTCCCACCAGCCAGACGTTATGGTCCGCTATTATTGAATACGTAATTTCGTGCAAAGGAGTTCAATTTGTGAGCCCTTTATTAACAACAGTTAACCTCATCCGGGCATTTGCCCTGTCATTAAGCGCTTACTGCTTCCTAAGTATAGGAGCTAGAGCAGCCGAAACACCGGCCACGGTTACGCCTAAAGCCGCCCAGCCAGAAGGTACCGTCACAAAGGCCGTCAAAGCCAGAGAAGACCTGCCCAACTTCCACCAGGTCCACCCGTTTCTCTATCGCGGGGGCGAACCCACAAAAGAAGGTCTGAAGAAGATCAAAGAGATGGGTGTGACGACGATCTTTGATTTGCGAAACCCGGGAGAAAAAAAGTACGACGAAAAGCAGTCAGCACAAGATTTGGGCATGCGTTATATCAGCATGCCCATGAATTCGAAGGCTCCTACAGCCAAACAAATCAAACGCTTGATGGACGAAATCGATCGCGCCAAAAGCAAAGTTGAAGCTGAGGGGAGTAGCACGACCAACACCACTAAAGAGGCGGTCTTCGTCCATTGCGCTCACGGCTCCGATCGCACCGGATGCATGATCGGTATCTGGCGTGTGAAGAGAGACGGCTACGATTACGACACGGCCTATCAGGAGATGCGCAAATACTGGTTTACACCCAAGTTCACAAACCTTTCCGGTGCAGTAAAGACCGCGGCAAGCAATGCAAAGCCGCAATAACAGCCAGGTAAAATCTAACGCACTTTCTCTTTCGAATTGGTGGGCACAATCATAGGCACTTGCCTGCCACCGCCGGCGGCGGCAGGGCCGACCTGACGATTCATCGGCGTAATCATCGGCACAGCCGGTTGTTGTCGGTTGCCCTGCCCCCAGGGAGAGATCGTCGGCACCTCTCTACCGGGAAGAGTAGGCACCACCGACGGCACCCGAGGCAGCCACGGATTGCTGGGATTACTGGGGATATTGGGATTAAGATTGATTGGATTGGCAGGCTGTACTCTCTGCGGCTCTTGCTGAGCCGGAGTGACAGTCGGCAAATTCATACTGGCTTTAACCGTCGCCATCTTTTCTTGTGCAACTTTAGACCACGGATAAAAGCGCAATATCTCTCTCAAAGTAGCCACCACCCGTGGTAGGTCTTGAAAGTTCTCGCTGAGCTTGACTTGATACCACAACGCCGACCAGTTCGACGGCTCTAAGAACAGAGCCTTCTCAACATATCTCTGCATTTCAGGAAAGAGTTTGGCGCGATAAAGATGCACGGCGCAATCGACATTCACATTGGCGTCTTGAGGAGCCAGAACAAGGGCTCGGTCAATGGCCTGCTTGGCGATTGCTTTCTGTCCGTTGTCGCTGTATAGGAGACTCCAGTCCGCCAGAATACGTCCTTCCACATCCCTGGCACCTACTTTTTTAGCTAATTCCTGGGCGCGGACAAAATACTGATAAGCAGCTTTGGCATGTTCGGGCCTGTTCAAATCTTTGGCCATGATGCGGCGCAAATTGCCCAGTCGCCCAAGCAAGCGTGCTTGCATTTTGATGTCGCGAGCGCCATCGGCAAGCATCAAGGCTTTCTGGTAGAAGACCTCAGCCTGCCTGTAATCTCGACGGGCAACCAGCATCGTGTCGCCTCTGGAAAGCGCGTCATCAATATCGTTTCTAAGCTTGTAGACGGGGTTCAACTGCAAAAGCAAACGCTGGAATCGGTAGTCGACCGTAACTATGAAATTCTCCCAAAACGGATTTCCCAAAATGCCGAAATTAGAATCCTGGAAAAACCCTGCCCTTTCCTTGGTTTCAGGTGTCGGCTTTCTAGGCGCAGTTCTTTTATCTTGCTGTATCGGATAAGTAAAAGGCACGCCACGACGCGAGAGTCCGCCTAAAGTGACAGAGTCGATTACCACTCGCCCCAGTTGAACAGGTCTGCCGTCCAGTCCGGTCGCCTCAGTAACATGGCGGACGGTAGCCGGATCTCCCTGCACATGCCTCTGAGCGACGCTGGTCGGCAAGTGATTGAATGCGGCCCCCGTGTCGACCAGCAAAAGCTGCTCATCGCGACCGTTCAAAGAAACTTTGATATACGGCAATTGCCTGACGGTGAAAGGTACATTGGCAGCTCTTACCGGTCGAGCCGCTGTTTCTATATCTTCAAAAACAATATTGGGTTTGCTGTAATCAATGGTAACCAAAAACTGGCTGATGATATTGGTGCCGATGATTCCGGCAATCTGTCTGCCCATCTGCCTTGATTGAGCGTTCATATCGAGCACCCGCACCGGTACGTCGTTTAGCACCAGAGAGCCAATCTCAAAACGTTTCAACTCAGATCGATTGGCTTGCACCATGCCGCTGTATCCGGCGATATCAAATTTGTCTTGCTTGGCAAGAAAATTTTGCGCAGCCACACGCCTGTCGATAATCGTATCGGAAGCACCGGTGTCGAAGAGAAAGTCAACCTCTTCGCTGTTGTTGACGCGGCATTTCACGACAATCTCATTGTCTGCATACTCAAACGGAATAATCAGGCTGCGCGACAAACGAAAACTGCCGCTTTGTTTGGGCCTGTCGAAGAGCGAATCTTCAATGGGTTGCCCGACCGACGCACTGGTTACTAAAAGTTCGGTGTCTCTGGCTGAGTCTTTAAGTTGAATCTGCCGGAAAGGGAAAAGAGTGCCACCTGTTGGCCTGTACTGCGAATACTCAATTGCATAGTGCACACTCTTGGCGCCGTCGCCAGGCACATCATAAGAGAGAGCGACCACCAGGAAGTTTTTCTCATCAATATAGAAGGTCGTCGGCGAGCGCCCTTTAGCCGTCAGGACAAGGGTATAGACTGGCAATTGCTTATATAAAGTACGTCCGATCAATTTCAAATCCGTATCCGGCTCTTGCCAGTAAGTCAAAAGACCGGGATGCCGGCAGACTTTCTCCGTCAGCGCATCCAATTCATCACCCGACAGAGACGATGCTTCTCTACCAAACAAGCGCCAGCCATTGTGACCGTCAAAACCGAAGACTTCAGATGGTTGCGCCGCTCTGGTTTCCGAAGGTTTCTCGACTGCCTTTTCAGGCTCAGGAGTCTTGCTGGGATTGCTGGCGGCTGCACCCTCCGCCTCAACGGACTGAGACTTTTCATCTGCGGACTTTTCAGCAGAGGATTTTTCTGAAGGTGCAGGCACTTCTGTTTTTTCAGGTAGGCGCTCCAGATCTATTCGCCACTAGCCGTTTTTCCTGGCGCACCGGTAGCCGAGCTCCGTCCGTCCGCCGGCTGTGGAAATTTGTTTTCCATTTACCACGGACAAATAATCAATTTGCTCGAGCGCTTCTTTGCCACCATATGCGGTGAAGATCTTATCGACGATATCCGACACTGTCAGTTCGGCGGACTCCTCTTCCTGGGCGACCGCGCTGCCGAAGGAAAAAACCAGGGCCAGGCTCAAAACCATTGCCGCGATCTTTTGAATCACGGCAAAAGCCGAGAGCCGGCAAACTGAAATGCATGATTGAATGTATGAGATTTTTTGCAAATGTTTTTAACGAGCGGCAGCGCCGCAAGCTCCAGCAGCGGCATCCAGGCTTTCTGAAGCCTTGAAATCGTAGGCAGTGCACTGGCCTGCTTGAGGCAGTTCCAAATCAGGAAGGCTCCTGGCCAACTTATGCACGGCCAGCAATTGTTCGATAAGCGCACGCACGTGAGTGAGTGGAACTTGGTTTGGCCCGTCGCTTTTCGCTTCATCAGGATTGGGGTGGCATTCCATGAATACTCCGTCGCATCCAGCAGCCACTGCAGCTCTCGCCAGGGTCGGGATATATTGACGCTGCCCGCTGGAGACTGTTCCGCCGCCGCCGGGAAGCTGCACACTATGAGGGGCGTCAAATACTACAGGCACACCGAAAGACTGCATAATAGGAATCGAGCGCAAGTCCACGACCAGATTATTGTAACCAAATGTGGTACCACGTTCGGTCAGAACTGCGTTATTATTGCCGCATTCAATAATCTTGCTGACCACATTTTGCATGTCGGTGGGCGCAACGAATTGACCTTTCTTGACGTTTACGACTTTGCCTGTTTCAGCTGCAGCGACGAGCAAATCAGTCTGCCGGCAAAGAAAAGCAGGAATTTGCAAAACATCGAGCACCCGGCCGGCTTCCTTGCACTGAGAGCTTTCATGGATATCGCTCAATACAGGCAAATTCAATTTTGATTTGATATCGGACAGCATGGACAAACCTTCCGTCAGGCCAGGTCCTCGAAAAGAGTGAATGGAAGTGCGATTAGCTTTGTCGAACGAGGCTTTGAAAACGAGAGAGAAGCCCAGCTTTTCAGACAGCTCCTTTAGATATGTGGCAGTGTTGAATATGGTTTCCCAAGACTCGATGACGCAAGGTCCGGCAATCACAACCAGATCTTTGCCGCCACCCAGCTCGATTTCTCCGATTTTTACAGACACGCTCATTCCTCCAGACAATGGGATCATTTTAGCAAGACCAGTGATCGAGACAGTCTATCTGAAGGGTTTTGTATTGGGAGTTTGATTTAAGATAGCCGTAATTCCAGGACGCCAATCCCAAAAGCAGGCTTCGATCGCTTGCACCGTAGGGAGCTTGCCACCCGACAGGCGAACAGTTTAGATGGATTAGATGGATTAGTTGGATTAGATGGATTCGATGCTCAAATTGGCACAGAAAGAAGGTAAGAAGGGTATAACCCTTGATCTAAAAGTCTCGCCCGGTGCAAAAGCAAACTCATTTGCAGGCATTCAGGGCGACCGGCTCAAGGTGAAAATTGCTGCCAAGGCGCAGGAAGGCGCCGCCAATGCCGCTTTGCTGAAATTTATCGCCGGGAGTTTTGCTGTACCGGTCAGCTGTGTGCAGATCTTGTCCGGTAAAACCGGGCGCCTGAAAACAGTTTTTGTATTCAGCGCCTCAAGTCGAGAGCCCGATCAGGACGCAGCCCAAAAACAACTTCTGTCCGTGGCGCGAAAGATCGCTAACGCGGACCCAGGTTCTTGACCAGTCGATAGACAGTGTGCCCTGCCCTCTGGCTGATGGGCATGACCTGACCCGATTGGATCGCTTCATTAAGCATGGGTCTCAAGGTTCTAATCTTTTTCAGTTGCCGAGTGCCTCCGGCCATCTCCGGAAGTGTCATGCCCAGAGGATTTTTCTCCAGGAGCTTGACGACCTTGTTGTCTTCTTTCTTCTCTTTTTCGACAATCGGCTTGGGCTTTGGCGCCACAACACGACGGGGGACAACCGGAGTCGGGTTTTCTTCCGAAGGGGTTGGATTTTCTTCTTCTGACATCAAGATTTTTCCACGCAGTTTCTTCGCTGTTGGTTCACACGAAGCGCTCTGGGAGTCAATCCAGGCGGATTTTGATCGATCTGTAACAGCAGCACATCCGCTTGAGCACTTAAATACAAGGATACCTTGTCCTTTTCAAGAATAGTTACGGATTAGCAGTTTTTTGATGACACGCTGACGCTCTTATTGATATATTTCGGCCTGTTCCTATATTGCAACAGCCAGCCTGTCCCTGTGTTGCAACTCGTTTGCTATTGGATGTCTGAGGCGGGCTGCCGCCATGGCGAAGTCTCAGGGCTACAGAACCTAAGAGGTATATCTGAGTGAGTGTCGGTTCATTTGTCTTCATGCTGCACAGCCATCTGCCGTATTACAGGAAAGCAGGAATGTGGCCGTTCGGTGAAGAGAGTGTCTACGAGTGCATCGCGGAAAGTTATATTCCATTGCTTAATGCAATAGGCGACCTCTTAGACGAAGGAATTCAAGCCAAGCTCACCATAGGCATAACTCCCGTACTGGCCGAACAGCTGGCAGACGATCACCTCAAAGCCGGTTTTGACAAATTTATTGCAGACAAAATTGAAGCGGCACAAAAAGACGAAAAACTTTACAGCGTGCGGGGCGAAAACTCGAACCCCAACAAGCTGCTTCTGGCGCGCTTTTACGTCAACCTGTTCCAGCACATTCAGAAGGACTGGCACGAGCGCTGGAATCGCGACTTGATCGGTGCTTTCAGGCGTTTCCAAGACGCCGGCGCCATTGAAGTGGCAACATCGGCAGCCACCCACTGTTTTTCACCACTGATGGAAACCGACTCGGCGCTCTTCGCCCAGTACAAAGTCGGCGTCGAAACTTACAAGCGGCATTTCGGACGCGACCCGAAGGGCTTCTGGCTTCCTGAATGCGCGTACAGACCGCAGCAGGGCAAACGCCCGCCCCTGGAAAAATGGCTGCACGAGCTGGGCTTGCAATATTTTTTCACTGAGTCGTTTGTGATCAAGGGCGGTCAAAGCGCCGAGATGCGCAGAATCATCGGACCTTACGGTTCGATTGAGTACATTCCGGCCGCTCCCAGACCGGAAACAGGTCTCGACACCTTTGAAGCTT
>JBGAVL010000089.1:18619-18897 GCA_044228145.1 Obscuribacteraceae bacterium (SeqCode) | reverse complement strand
ACCTCCTCTGCCCAGTTGAGCGATGCGACTCGCTCACTGGTCAATATCCCTTCTCTTAGAATTCTGTTGGGCATGATTTAGTCGTTAGCAGTCAATCAGAGCGGCACTCCTAAGCGCAGAAATAACGCCATCTGGACCAAGCTGCTCGCATAAAGCCCTAAATTCACACGCTTCTGCTGGCTCGTAATTGCCCATGAACCACGCAACCTGTCCAGCCCTTGCAAAGTCCTCAGTGACAAATTCCCACATTGCCTGGTCAACATACTCTTCGCCATACC
>JBGAVL010000089.1:0-18609 GCA_044228145.1 Obscuribacteraceae bacterium (SeqCode) | reverse complement strand
CGTCAATCCGCGCTTTTGAAACATGTGCTGCTTCATGGCAGTCAACGCACAGCACCTCAAGATCGGAGGCCTCATACTCCCATGGGAGGCGGCCTTTTACATACTGCTTGTGGTGTACATGGAGAGTCTTCTCTTTGTCACCGCAGCACCCGCATTGAAAATTTGCAGCATTGAGAACCTCAAGGCGTTTCCTCTGCCATAAAGGGTGTTTCAATTGCTCTGAATACGTCATCTTTGCCATTTGCATTTCCGTAATGCCCGACAGAAAACCACCCGGCAGAACTGGTCGGAAAACAATCTTTTCTCTCGCAGTAGCTAGCTGCTCGATAGCCGGGTTGAAAATCATGCTGCTGGCCTATTCCCGACCAACCCCGGCCCCGTCCGGCTTGATACCTGCAACCCGACAGACCATGATTGCTTCATGGTGTTTCTTTTCACTCCACTCTTTCAGGATGCGGCGCATGACGACGGTGCGCTTGATGCCGTGGGCGTGGCAGTAGCCATCGAGCACAGCGGTTTCCTGGGCGGTGCATTCAAACGAAATCTCGGTACGTTGCTCGCTCATCTAGGCGTACCTCCTGGGCCAGATGTCCATACGATCAGGAACAGCTCCAAGATTGATCAACAGTTTCTCTGTGTATTCCCGGCGCGTTTTGCTGTTGCCAGGGCTGACATATGTGCCTGCGATGGTGTAGTGCGGCAAAAAAGGAACGCCGTTAAGTCGGTACACCTTGGTGCTTTCGACGGGGTGCGGGGCACGCTCGTTATTTGTAATCATTCAAGTAGTTCCAAATTTGGCGGGGTTGCCAGTCGCAATACACTTTGCATCTTCAACAACAGAAAGCGCGAAAGGCAACCCCATGAAAGCGAAATCGACAATAGAGCACGGGCCAAACCATGGCGAATGGTTGGTAGATTGGAGCTTGCCAATCTCAGAGCTGGAGCGGATGAACTTGTCCATGTGCGTCAAATTTGCCCACCCAAGCCCACGGATAAGCGATCTGGAGCGTGCGACTCTGGAGCGGGCTGTACTGCTGTTGCAGACGATGCTGGAGCAGATGCCAGTGATGCAGGATCGCTGAACAGCGTATTGCGCAACCAGGCGGGCATGTCTTCTGCCTGGTGTTGTACTGGCATCAGATGTGCGCGGATAGCTGCTACGTCGGCGGCTATCTGGCGCAGGAGTGCTGATGTTTCACACATGGGCAGTCTCCGCGTGCTGGTTGCGAAGGACTCCCCAGTTCACATCAGGGCGCAGGTCTTCGCAGCGCACCTCACCTGCTGTGAAATATTCAATAGTCAGGCAATGTTCTGCTGGAACACGCCTGTCGCCAGACGCCCAAAAGTACACAGACTGGTGCGGAACACCGATGTTCTTGGCCAATTGCTTAACGCCACCGGCCAGCTTGATGGCGGTATGTATGTTTTTCATTCCTCCATTCTACACATGTAGATGCCGCTTTTCAACAAGCGTATTTTTATTTTTGTCAAGATATGGCTATGGCACTTGGTAAAAACGTTCGCAAGCTACGCAAATACAAAGGCATGGACCTTGCGGCCTTGTCGCGTCTGTCTGGTGTATCAATCGGTAGCATCAGTGCTCTTGAAATGCGTGATAGTGCTCGGTCGCAATTCGCTCCGCAGTTAGCTAGGGCGCTAGGCGTCGATTTGGAACTGCTGCTCTTAGATGAAATTCATCTCGTAGACAAACAGGGCAATGATGCTGCGCCATTGGTTGGCTATACACCTCCTGTTCTTGGCTATACAGCCACCCATACAAAGCTGATAGATATAGAGAACGACCCAGACTACCCGGCTATCCGTATGGTGAACATCACAGCGAAAGCGGGCGTTACAGGTTATGCGGTCGATTACATAGACGAAGAACGGCCCCCGATATTCTTCCCACGTGATTGGTACGACTCGAATGGCTACAAGCCAGAAAAGCTGATCGCGTTACGTGTGACAGGAGTAAGCATGGTTCCTCGGCTCGATCCTGGCGATCTAATCGTAGTCAACACAGCCCAAACGCAGCCCAAACAAGGCACGGCATTCCTTGTATCTTTTGAGGGCGAGGTAGTTGTTAAGCGTTTGGTGAGAGATGACGGCCAATGGTGGTTAACGTCAGACAATCAAGACCAGCGCAGGTATCCGCGCGTCAGATGCAATGGCGAGACTGAGATCATCGGTGAGGTTGTGTCCTTACAGACATCTGTCGTTTAAGAATCTCCAGCAACACAACACAAACCGCCATCCGGCGGTTTTTTTTCGCCTGTGCAAAAAATATTTTCTACAGATGCAGATTTTTCTGATTTTTTCGTTCTACATGTGTAGAATAGCGTCATACCGCAGCGAATCATCGCGCGGTCAGTCAGCCAAAACGACGAACCGCAGGCAGGAGCGGGATAGCAAGAGACTGCACGCGCTCAAGTCAGTAGTGCTCTGCGCCCGGATGGGGTAACGCAACACGAACATCAACCGGCCAGTCTGCTCCACACCCTGGGGCCAAAAACTACGGGGTTGAGGTATTCCGGTATGCCAAGAACAGAAAAGGCCGAAGTTAGCCGTTCGTAAAGAGCGGCGAAGACAAAGCGACTTTGACGAGGTTGTTTTGGCTTTTCTGAGAGGAAGAGATAGGCCCGGATTGACGGGGATTGGCACAGAAGGGCGGGGCGCGGAGAGGAAAGGCGGTGCCAGGACGGGCGTGGCGAGGCAAGTATAGGCAATGATAGGCAAGACGAGGCACGCGGATAGCCGATTTTCACAAGTCGGCCTTCCGGGTGTCTGTTCCAGCAACAAGTGGGGTATTGCACATGCCCGCCGCAAGACCCGGCGGCTCTCCTGACAGATAACGGTACTCTGAATATGCAAAAAGCCGTGACCGCAGCGAGAGTGCTGCCCAAATTTCAACCAGCCAGCCACAGCGCTGGCTTTTTTCATGGAGGTCCATCATGAGCGCGACAGTAGACAAATCGACACGACCTGACACGTCGGGTATGTATGCATTCACGTGGTATACAGAAACAGGATTGCCGGTTGAGTGCTTTCTTGATTACAACCAGCCTGACCCTGACGACCTCCTAAGAATTGCTCCGGCAAGCGATCCACGAATGGAGCTGAGATATGCATTCGTGTGTGGCATTCACGACTTTGCGCCGAAGTTCACGTACCACATCATCCAAGAAATTGAGATGAAAGCGAGCAGTGAATACCTCAAGAAAGACCGTGAAGAACGGAACAAGAAGTTCGGCCCATTCTTCGGTCCGTCTATCGACTATCGGCGGCATTTCAGCAGCGCATGCTTTCTGGGGTAGCGCCATGACCAGCTATCGAATCACCGTGCGCCGCAGAACGCGGGACATCTGCTTTGTCCACTGCTTGACATTTGAAGGCATTCAAGAAGCCTTGCGCGAGCTGCGCTACCAGTACCCGCGCTGTTTTTTTGTGCTGCAAAGCATTCACACATAACCGCCCACTGAGGCGGTTTTTTATTTGGACAATTCAATGGATGAAGCGAACGTAATATCCGTATCTGGTGGCAAAGACAGCACAGCTCTGTTGCTGCTGGCAATAGAGCGTGGTGCAGAGAATATGCAGGCGGTGTTCGCTGACACCGGCAACGAGCACCAGCACACATACGACTATGTGCACTATTTGGAGCAAGCCACTGGCGTTCCTATTCGCTGGGTGAAAGCCGACTTCGCTGATCGTATAGCTGGCAAGAAGGAGTACGTCCTTACGAAGTGGGAAGAAAAGGGTGTACATCAGTCTGCAATCGACCGGGCATCAGCAGCCTTGGTGCCTACCGGGAATCCATTCCTTGACCTTTGCATTTGGAAAGGCCGGTTCCCAAGCACGAAGGCTGCGTTTTGCAGCGAAGAATTGAAGCGCAACCCGATTATTAAGCAAGTTCAAGAGCCGCTACTTGCAGAAGGAATCGACGTTATGAGCTGGCAAGGTGTTCGCCGCGATGAATCACTAAACAGAAGATTTTTATCTGAACGCGAATTGAAGCTGACGCACGCCAGCGGAGCTGAGCTGTGGAATTACCGGCCAATACTTGATTGGACTGCGCAGCAGTGTTTCGACATGCATCGCAAGCACAGTATCAAGCACAACCCGCTGTATGAGATGGGAATGGGGCGTGTCGGGTGTATGCCGTGTATCAACTGCCGAAAAAACGAATTACTAGAGATTAGCAAGCGGTTCCCCGAGGCCATAGACAGAATCCGCGCGTGGGAGGCTGCAGTGCAGGCGGCAAGCAAGAGGAACGGAGCGACATTTTTCGCAGCGGCTAATGTTGGTGATGGCATTACAACGGAGCAAGTCGTTTCCATCGCAAACATAGACGCAATGGTCAAGTGGTCACAAACGGGCAGGGGTGGGAAAACATACGACATGTTCAAGATCCTAGACGACGGCCCAGTGTGCAGCAGCATCTACGGGCTGTGCGAATAAGCACAAACAATTGCACCACCTAACCCGCCATCGAGCGGGTTTTTTATTTGTAACAGGAGAAGAGATGAAAGACGAAAACTATCGAGAGAGCGCAATCTGTGATGCGTTTCTCGCCGCAGCAATTGGCAGCGGTTTGGCGTGGGTATTACAGCAATGGTGGTTCGCATGAATATCACCATCTATTTGCAAACGTTCTGCCGCTACGTAGTAAACGGCTACCGGATCAAGCATTGCCACCGTTTTGCGTGGCGCAAAGCAACCAACTGAAAGGTAAACCATGAGCGCACTTACAACAATTGAAACCAACGCAGTATCTGCACAACGAGCAAATCAGCCGTTTGATTTGTCGCCTCGAACGTTCGATCAGGCGCTGACATTCAGCCAGTACCTTGCCGATAGTGAGTTGGTTCCTAAAGACTTTCGCGGCAAGCCCGCTAACTGTTTAATTGCTGTGCAATGGGGCGCCGAG
Source organism: Obscuribacteraceae bacterium (SeqCode) (assembly GCA_044228145.1). Classification (GTDB taxonomy): domain Bacteria; phylum Cyanobacteriota; class Vampirovibrionia; order Obscuribacterales; family Obscuribacteraceae; genus QKMZ01. The sequence goes on along the minus strand of JBGAVL010000089.1, from coordinate 13,682 downwards.
ATTGGATTGAAACCGTTGCAGGCGATCCAGAACATCGCAGTAATCAACGGCAGGCCCGCAATCTGGGGCGATGCTGTAATCGCCGTGGTGCGATCCAGCCCGGTATGCGAATACGTAATTGAATCCCAGACTGCAACCGAGGCCACCTGCCGCGTAAAACGCCGTGGTGAGCCTGAGCAGATTCGTACATTCAGCACAGATGATGCGAAGCGTGCCGGATTGCTTGGGAAACAAGGCCCGTGGACGCAGTACCCAAAACGCATGATGCAGATGCGGGCCAGGGCATTTGCCTTGCGCGATGTATTCCCTGATGTGCTGCGCGGACTTCCTGTTGCTGAAGAAGTCATGGACATCCCGGCAGAGCCTGTGCATATGGGAGCCGCGCAACCTGCGCAACATGTTCACTCTGCGCAGCCAGCGGGATCAACAAAAAACGCACTAGATGACGCAGAAGCAGCCGCTGCTCATGGAATGGCGGCTTACGCAGACTTCTGGAAAAGTGCGAGTCCTGACGTGCGCAAAGCACTTAAAAACGATCATGCACGGCTGAAAGAGATAGCCGCAGCAGCGGACGAAGATCGCACCGTCATAAACGAGCGAAAACAGCCCGTAGCAACGTTTGACGACGTGATGCTGGCGATGATAGCTGCTCAAGATATTGATGCGCTCAATGCCGCATATGGGCGCATTACTGGAGCCATATCACCGGAAGAGTCTCAAGTTCTGGACGGGAAATACAACGAACTGAAAGACCAACTGCAATGAAGGTATACCAGCACATTGAACAAGGCAGCGAAGAATGGCTGCACCTGCGTGCTGGCAAGATGACGGCCAGCCGCTGTAAAGATGCCAAGGACTACAAGCAGCTCACCAAGGCACAGGAAAAGGAAGGCCGCACACGCGGCGATCCTTCCGCAAAGCTGCTTGGTTATGCCGCACAGGTTGCTGTTGAGCGTATCGCTGGCAGGCCAATAGATCAAGGTTTCGAGTCGTGGCAAATGCGGGAAGGTCACGTGCAAGAGCCTGCGTGCCGCATCGCCTACGAGTTGCGCACAGGAGAAACGGTGGTAGAAACAGGTGCCATCGCTACCGACGATGAACTGTTTTTGTATTCGCCCGATGGCCTAGTTGGTGATGATGGACTGATTGAAATCAAAACGCTACTCAGTGCAGACAGGATTTGCAACATCGTCGGCGAAGGTGACATATCTGACTTTATAGATCAGTGCAATTTCGGCTTGTGGCTCACAGGAAGGCAATGGATAGACCTGTGCATCTGGGTGCCTGCGCTGGCTGAAATCGGGCTTGATTTGACAGTACATCGCATCCATCGTGAAGAAGATGTAATTGAGGCAATGGAACGTGATCTGGTGGACTTCGCCAACATGGTGACGGAGCTGGAGCGCAAGTTAATCAAACGGGCAAAAAATACTCTAGAAGGGAAAAAATGAATTACATCACTATCACAGGCAATTTGGGGAAAGACGCTGAAATGCGCAGCTTGCCGGACGGTACTTCTGTTCTGTCTTTTTCTGTGGCTGACAGCCAGGGCAAGGATAAGCCAGCTATTTGGTGGGATGCATCGCTTTTTGGCAAGCGGGCGGAGGTGCTGGAGCAGTACCTGCGTAAAGGCCAGCAAGTGACAGTCGTTGGCCAGGTGTCAGAGCGTGAGTACCAGGCGAAAGATGGAACACAGAAAAAAGCATTCAGCGTGCGCGTGGCCGATGTCGCGTTGCAAGGTGGAAAGCGTGACGACGGGGCCAGTTACGAGCCTAAATTGCGGCCACCAGCGCAACAGCATTCGAAGTCTACAAGCGCAGCAGATGACCTTGATTCTGAAATCCCGTTTTGACACCCAATGATTACAACCGCAGATATGCAACAGATAGGAGGTGAACACTACACCTCCAAAAGAATACAGCCGTGGTCCGCCATGGAAGCATGGATGACACCGGAGGAATTTAAAGGATTCCTGAAGTGCAACATCATCAAATACATCGCGCGGGAACGTGACAAAGGCGGGATTGAGGATGTGCTCAAGGCACGTCACTACATCAACAAACTTATAGAGGTTATGCATGCAAACCAACAAATTTCCAACTGACGAGGCACGGTGCCATGGGTTTCAGTGCCAGGAGCGCAAACTGTGCTTGCGCTATCTGGAGCGCGAAACATACAAGTCGCACACGCCGTTCGTAAGCCACGCATGCGAAGGAGAAGGGCTTTCTCATTTCATCCCGTTGAAAGTGGAACATGAAAATTGAAATTGATCTTGACGATGACATTCTGCGAGATGTCGTATTCCAAATTGTGCGCGATCAATTTGTGCCTCAAAGGTTTGGCGAAGCAGAAGGCATGAAGCTGTTGAAAAAGCAGGTCATCGCATATGTACGCGAAATTGACTTTGATCCGCTGATCCGCGAAGTGGCGAATGCGCATATTCGCGGGCTGGTGGATCAAGTTGTCTCGACGACTCTGAAAGATGCAGTACGAGCAAAGGCCAGGGAAATGCAAAGAGAAGGGAAACTGTTTGATGACTGAATACACCAAGCGCGTGACGCAAATCACGGTCGCGCCGAAAGACGAGCACATCATTGCAGAGGAAGCAACGGTAATAACGCTTGCAGATGATGGTGGTGGTGAATATGTCATTGTCGAGCAGGACAACGGTGCCGCAGCCGGGAAGATCGCAATCACCCCCGAGGACTGGCCCGCGTTGCGCAGTGCGATTAATCGAATGATTAAGAAGTTCAGAGAATGAGCAACAAAGAACTGACACCCCACCCACAAGCAGAAATCCTGCGTGCCATCTCTGACGGAAAGACGAAAATGAATTCACGACCAGCAACGCCTGATGAAGCAGAAGAACTGGCGCAGCAAGCGCTGATAAACTACCTTAAATCCTGCCGAGTCGTCGGCCAAGAAAACTTCGGCAATTACCTGATGAAGATGATAAGCGTCGCAGCCGTGGCCATATCGCTGACAGAGGGAAGTGAACAGGCTGCGAACCGTCTTATCGGAACTGCACAGTTTGTCTTCCAAAAAATGCCGAAGGAACCAAGGAACATCCAATGACCGACAGCAGAAGTTGGAGGGACCTGAAATGACGCGCGACGAAATCAAAGCCGTTGCAATCGAATGCGGATTCACGCTCCGCGAACAGGCTCCCGGCAGAATGGACCTGAACCCATACGTCTACGAGTTCGCTAACCGGTTGATTACAACCGAGCGCGAGGAGTGCGCCCTGGTGTGCGATGAGTGGCAAGAGCGCTTCCTAGACAGGATGGTGATGGGCGCACCGCACTTGTGTGCAAAACAAATCAGATCAAGGGGCGCGACATGAAACCAGGCATGCGCTACATCGTCACCAAAGGCAGCGCCGACGGCACGTTCCAAGTCGGCGATCACATCTCGCTTCACAAAAACGGGGATGTTTCATGCATCGAGGCTCAAGGTTGGATAGCAGCAGAGTATGTATCAGCAGCCATGGCCGGTGTCGAATACGAACCTGATCGAGCGTGGGCGAAGAGGCAATTAGAACGTGCAGAAAGGATTGCGAAAGAGTATGCGTGAAACATCCACATATGCTCGCAAGAGGGCACGTGTACACAGCGACACGGTGACGTACAAGTTTGGAAAGTTTGGAGTCGTTCACGCACGGCCAACAGTCGGCGGTGTGGACGCTGTAATGGCCAAATGCTTGCCGTATCGTGACAATCCGATCTGGGATGCAACTACGTTCTTATTGCAGGTGCGCGAGGCTCTGGAGGCGTTTCTGACGCATTCATGCACAGATATGGAAACGTTCAATTTGCTTTCTGTATGCATCAATGAGGGCAAGGTCCGAGCGCTGGAAATCGGCGGAGAAGGCAATCCAGCGTTTCAAATCATGGAGCGTGGCAACTTGGCTATCAATCGCACAGCCGAGCGGTACATGCGCACTGGCAAATGGGGACTGGACGGGCCAGCACGACAAGAACTGATTGATGCAATCAGTCTGTACGAAGAGATATTGCTTGAATCGACACCAGCCCAGATGCACGATGCGGCAATGACCGCGTTCCGATGGATAGAGATACAGCAAGCAGACAAACACAAACAAGCCGCCTAACAAGCGGCTTTTTTAATGTCCAGATGGGAGTGAAACATGCAATACAAAGACTTTCTGAAAACAAAAATCAAGACAGCGATCTATACCGGGGCACGAATAGAAGCGAAGGACATTAGCCCAATCTTGTACCCGCACCAGCGCGACATTGTTCGCTGGGCGGTAGAAGGTGGCAACCGCGCTATCTTCGCAAAGTTCGGCCTTGGCAAGTCAATCATGCAGTGCGAATGGATGCGCCAGATAACAACGCACTTCGGCGGAAATGGCTTGATTATTTGCCCGCTTGGTGTGCGCCAGGAGCTGGTACGCGATGCTGCCATGGTCGGTGTGTCGCTGCGCTTTATTCGCAGTGCCGCCGAGATGACACCTGACCATCACCACTACATCACAAACTATGAAACAGTGCGCGATGGCAAGCTGGACCCGGCTTTATTCAATGCTGTGAGCCTGGACGAAGCCAGCGTCTTGCGCAGTTACGGGAGCAAGACTTACCAAGAGTTCCTTCCAATGTTTGCCGGTGTGCGGTTCAAGTTGGTGAACACTGCAACACCATCTCCCAATCGGTTCAAGGAGTTGATCCATTACGCTGGCTTCCTGGGTGTGATGGATACCGGCCAGGCGCTTACGCGGTTCTTTCAGCGCGACTCTGAGAAAGCGGGGAACCTGACACTGTACCCACACAAGGAACAGGAGTTCTGGCTGTGGGTATCAAGCTGGGCAGTGTTTGTACAGTATCCCAGTGATCTTGGGCACTCTGATGAAGGATACGACCTGCCGGATTTGGAGGTCGTGTATCACGAAGTACCTACAGATTACAGCTTGGCCGGTCACGAAAAAGACGGTCAAGCGCTGATGTTTCAGGATACGGCCATCGGGCTAGGAGCTGCTGCTGCGGAAAAGCGCAACAGTCTGGATACGCGGGTGGCGAAGGTGGTCGAGATTGTCAACGCATCTCCAGAAGATCATTTTGTAATTTGGCACGACCTAGAAGCGGAGCGACACGCCATACAGGATGCTCTCCCAGAAGTGCGCAGCGTGTGGGGCAGTCAAGACCTGGACGAGCGCGAGCAGCGCATCATCGACTTCGGAGATGGCAAGTACAGGTTGCTTTCGACCAAACCGATTATTGCGGGGTCCGGGTGCAATTTTCAAAGGCACTGCCACCGCGAGATATTTGCAGGTATCGGATTCAAATTTAATGATTTCGTGCAAGCCGTTCATAGGTGCCATCGGTTCCAGCAAAAGCACAAAGTAAGGATCGACGTTATCTACAGCGAAGCGGAGCGCGATGTACTGCGCACGCTGCTTGCCAAATGGAAAAACCACGATGGAATGGTGCAAAAAATGAGCGAAATTATCAAAGAGTACGGATTGAACCAGTTGGCAATGCAAGAGGTATTGAGTAGGTCAATCGGGGTGGAACGTATCGAGGTCAAAGGCGAGCGATTCACTGTTGCAAATAACGATTGTGTCGAAGAAGCAAAGCTGCAAAAGGATGATACGCTTGACCTGATCGTGACAAGCATCCCATTTGCAAATCACTACGAATACAGCCCTTCGTACAACGACTTCGGCCACACGGAAAGCAACGACCAATTCTGGGCGCAGATGGACTATTTGACGCCGGAGCTGCTGCGCGCACTGCGACCAGGGCGCATGTACTGCTGCCACGTGAAAGATCGCATCTTGTTTGGCAATGTAACTGGCGCAGGTGCTCCAACGGTATCACCTTTCCACTGCGAATCCATCATGCATGGCCGCAAGCACGGATTCGACTACATGGGCATGATTACAGTCGTGACCGATGTTGTGCGCGAAAACAATCAAACGTACCGGCTAGGATGGTCTGAGCAGTGCAAAGACGGTAGCAAGATGGGAGTCGGTTCGCCGGAATACATCGTCCTGTTTCGCAAGCCACAGACTGACCGCAGCCGTGGGTATGCTGATGTGCCGGTAACAAAATCCAAGAAGGATTACACCAGGGCGCACTGGCAGGTGGACGCACATGCATTCTGGAGATCAAGCGGCAACAGGCAAATTACGGCGGAGGAACTGGCCTCACTTGGCCCTGCAAAGCTGGCCAAGATGTTCACGGATTACAGTTTGCAGAACGTCTACGACTATGACTTCCATGTGAAGATCGGTGAGGAACTGGAGGCGCGTGGAGCGCTACCGTCAACTTTCATGAGCCTTGCGCCTGGGAGCCATCATCCCGATGTATGGCACGATGTTTTGCGCATGATTACGCTCAACAGTTCGCAGTCTAAACGCAACGTCGAGAAACACGTATGCCCGCTCCAGATTGATATTGTTGACCGCTTGATTGAACGGTACAGCAACCCAGGAGAGTTGGTATATGACCCATTCTGCGGGTTGGGTACGGTTCCTTATCGTGCGATTCTGAAAGGTCGGCGCGGCGGTGGGTCGGAATTGAATACTGGGTATTTCATGGATCAAGTTCACTATCTTCGTGCAGCAGAACGCGAGTTCTCCATGCCTTCTCTGTTCGATATTTTGGACGATGAACAGCAAGACGAAGCACTCGCAGCGTAACAAACCAACAGCCCGCACCAGCGGGCTTTTTTTTCCCGAAAGCAAACATGCAAAACTCAAAAACAATCCTTGAAACCGTAGCGCACCAACTCACGAAATCTGAATACGAGCGCCAGATTGACGCTATCCGGCTATTCCCGGAAGCATTACGGTTGTCGGAATCGCTTGGCAGTGACAAAGCTGAATGCATCCAGAGTGCAAACCGGGCAATCGCCGTCATCACCGGGGTTAATGTGCTTGAACTGTTCAAAGCAAAAGCGCCAGCGCCGGTGACAGAAGAAAAGTATCTAACTCGTGGACAAATTGGGCACAGGATGAATACCAATTGGCAAACGGCACAAAAGCTATTGCACAGAATAGGGTTTATTGACGATGATTCGTGTGTAACCAAAGCAGGAAGTGCTTTTTTTGTCAATGACAAAGGCTGGTCCGAAAAGGTAATCGAACTGCTGCAAGCTGCGGAGGATGGGCGATGACAAAACAAATGCGCATCATTTGCTTTGTTCGTAGATGCAAAAGCAAATCCGGCGAAGAAACCCATGCGCGAGTGCATGCAGCAAATTTGAAACGAACTCTATGCGGGCATGACATTGATGATGGCATGTGGAGCATTGAAAACGAATATCCAGAAAACGGCGTTACCTGCCCGGATTGCAAGCGTGAAATCAAGAAACAAACAACGAGGAAAACATGAACAAACAGGAGCCAGTAAATTGCAGCGACTCAGAACTATGCACCTATTTGCAGGCGCTGGAGGGGGGATTCTTGCCGATGTTTTACTCGGACATCAGCCAGTGTGTGCCGTCGAGATCAATGAGTATTGCCAGCAAGTCTTATCAGCGCGGCAAAAAGACGGTTTCATTCCATGGTTTCCAATCTTTGACGATGTACAAGCATTCGACGGACGGCCATGGAGAGGGCTTGTTGACATCGTGGCCGGGGGGTTCCCATGCCAAGACATCAGCGTCGCCGGGAAAGGCGCAGGAATCGACGGCGAGCGCAGCGGGCTATGGTCAGAGATGGCCCGCATCATTAGCGAAGTACGACCAAGATACGCATTCGTGGAAAACAGCCCAGCGCTCATTACTAGAGGACTCGGACGAGTCATCGGTGATCTGGCCGCGCTCGGGTATGACTGTAGATGGGGAGTGCTGGGAGCTGCCGATGTTGGTGCGCCGCACCAAAGAGACAGGTTATGGATTGTGGCTATATCCAACTCCGACATGCAACCCAGAAGCGCCGAATCATGGGAGCAACAGCAAGGGGCCACACAATTTGCTGGATGTCGCAAAACAGAACCGGATACCGGGTATGTTGTGGCCGACACCGAAAGCACACGAACCAGGGATGAGCGCAAAAACAACCGGGAGGGATGTTACGAAATCCACTCACTTAACGACTCAGGTTGCTCTTGCGGAGGGGATGATAGACAAACAGACTGGCAGGCTGTGGCGGACTCCAAGCGCCAGCGTAGTAGATGCGAAATCGTCAGTTGTGAAACTGACCGGACGCACACCGAAAGACCCGCAAGTTGGACTAGCAGATCAGGTGATTGCAGTGGAGCGCAACTCAAGGCCATTGAGCGAGCATATTGGTGGGCACTTGAACCCGACGTGGGTAGAGTGGCTAATGGGGTGGCCAATCGGGTGGACAGACTTAAATCAATTGGGAATGGACAAGTGCCACTGTGCGCAGCAACAGCATGGAAACTTTTAACTGATTTGGATACCAAGAAATGAAAAAGAAACTATACCTATGCGGCCCGATAACGGGCATTCCGAACTACAACCGCGAGGCTTTCAACGACGCCGAATCAGCCCTACGCAGCGCCGGTTTTGACGTGTTCAATCCAACGAAAAACGGCATGCCGGATGATGCGCCATGGGAGATGCACATGCGGGCCGACATAGCACAGATGATGGTGTGCGATGGGCCGGCTGTGCTCAAAGGAGCGCACTTCTCGCGTGGTGCACAGATTGAAATACAGCTTGCGATGGAACTGAAAATCCAACCGATCCGTGCGCTTGAATACTGGCTTGGGGATTGAATATGAATCTGAAAAGAACCAAAAAACAATGGAAGCAGTACAACACAAACGCCGTGCCAGGCATGAGCAACGAAGCCATCACGCGCGACCTGCGCGATGCCAAAGCTGATATTTTGGAATTGCATCGGCGCGTTGAGCAGCTAGAGGAGATGATGGCTGATAAATCACATGGCAGCTTGGGGATTAACACATGCATATTGGTCTAGAAAAAAATAGCGAGGCGACATTGCGGGCAGTTCTAAAAATTGGCAAAGCCAGCTTGCATGAACTTGAAGAAGCGGTAGGTGATATTGCAAGAAATGCCATCCGATCTTTATACAGACTTGAATACGTGCAAGTCGTAGAAACGCGCAGCCAGCGCACAAAGCAGGGATGTACAAAAGAAATGAACGTCTACGCCATCACTGAGAAGGGTAGGCAGAAGCTGCAAGATATTGACTTCCCAAAGGTTGCAGAAATGAAGGCGGTGAAGGCGTGCAAATTGGGGACTGATCTATACGAGATGCAGCACCTAATTATTCCTATCCGCGACCCGAATGTGAAAGAACTGATTGCAGAAATCGGAGGCCGCCAGGTGAAAATTACCTACGGAGTGCACCATGAATATTCGCCTTACGTACCACCTCTGGATGACGGAACACGATACAAGCCCCGGCGATTTAAATCAATTTTAGCGAGTGACTAGATATGAGCGTAGTATTTGAACGAGTAATTGCTGAACAGCAAGAGAAGATAGATTCGCAGCAGAAACAAATTGACTATCAGCGAAATGAAAATGGCAAATTGCATAGAAGCATGCAATCTCTTGTCGCTGAGGTGTTCGTATTGCTGAACAACCCCGGCGATCAAGGAGTAAGAGACTCAATGCGTCTGGAGCTTGTCAAACGTGGATATTGTTTGCAATGTGAAGAGGTACGGCCATGCGTTTGTGAGGAGGAAGGATATGAGTAAAGACCCAAGGTGTTATGTGGATTCAGTGAGATTCCAACAGGATGCAGATGGGTATGACCCTGACCAGAATGTCCAAAACCTGCATGTCGATGTCTATCCGGGTGACTGTGTGATTCTGCGCACTGATCGCTGGGCGTGTGACGCGCAAGACCTGCGAAAACTTGCTGACAAGATTGAAAAACTCTTAAAGAATAACAAGGATTTGGTATGAACATGACAGACAAAGATCTAACCGACACAGCCGGTATTGCCGCAATGTTTGTGTACACAGCTATGGTGAATGCATACCCTTGCAGATAAAAAACTATCCGCTACAATCGCGCCTGGTGCTGAACACACCTTCCACTAGCGGCAACATCCGCGCCCGAAAGCATGCGGTTTTTTTACGCCCATGTTTTTCTGAATGCTATGCATTCATGGTTCATGGCCGGGTGTGAGGCTAATGAAAGACCCGAAAGGGGAATATGCCCGCCGTCTTACAGCGGTTTTGAGCGCCCGGCCACCTACCGACTAGGTGAACCTCAAAAACTCTGTAAGGGTCAATCATGACTGAAACTGAAACCAACAGCACAACCACAACAGCCGTTTCTCAAATCGCGCCTGAATTGCAAATAGTTGACGGGCACGTAACCACAACCAGCACGCAAGTCGCCCAGCACTTCAACAAGCGGCATGATCGCGTTATCCGCGCCATCCGTGATTTGATTGCAAAACTTCCTTCCGATCATCTCCCCATTTTTGGGGAGACATCAATTGATGTTCTGCAACCAAATGGCGGCACACGCGCTGAGACAGCCTACCGCATGACCCGCGATGGCTTCACGCTGCTGGCAATGGGGTTCACCGGCAAGGAGGCGCTGCAATGGAAACTGGCCTACATCGACACCTTCAACAAGATGGAAGCGGCGCTGACAACCAGCACACTATCCCGCATCTCCCCAGCCCAAGCGCAGCACCTGCGCGAGCTGGTGCAAATCATCGCAGAATCCGGCAAACAAGGACATGGCGAAACTTGGAATAGGTTGCACCGTAAGATGAAGGTGAACAGCTATTTGAATCTGACGCCCGCTCAGTTCGATGAAGCTGTGGCCTACCTGCAAGGAAAGATGGACGGGCAAAGCATGGCAGCACTGGTGCAGAAGCATTTTCCTGATGCAGTGAAAGCACTGCCAGCACCGGCGCAAGCTGAACTTGATCTAACATCATTCAGCCTGATAGGTGTACGCTTGCTGATAACCCACGATCACACTGGCCGAGAGGTGATTCAGCGAGTGCCACACGATGCTATGCTGGCGACATGGGATGACATCGCAAACATCATGCGCGATCATTTTTTGATGCCAAGCATGAAGCAACTGGCCGCCATTGTGAGCACTGGTGTAGAGGTGATGGCAAAGCGCTCTGGCTATGCGAAGATAGCGGCATAATCGACAACTGAAACCACGCCCGCTCAGGTAGCGGGCTTTTTTATTGCCCGGATGCCGCTTGATATACTTTGGCACTTGGTGCAGCGCACAGAAGCGTAGTGCAAGGCAAATCGAGGAAAAGTATCGCGTCTAGCTCATTCACCGAGTGAGCTATTCAGGTTGCTTTCCAGCAGCAGCTTGATAGGCTGATCTGCATTCGATCAAGGCAATCCGGAGTTGATCGGCTCTGGTAGCCTCCCCGATAAGAAACTCTCCATCCTGTCGATAAACGACTGCTCCAGTACAGCCTTCGGAATCGGGTCTAGCGCTGGCATCCGCGCCACTGAATGGCCTGTCTGGGCGGTCGCGCAGGCTACTAGATAAGCGCTGCACAGTATTATTAAGACGCGCAAGTTCACGATTTTTCTCTGTCCGTAATTTGTCCATGCCAGCTTGCAGTTCGTTTTCTTTCGTGCGCTGGGCTGTGACTGTGGCGGCTTTCTCTGAGGCCCATTCGGCTTGTACGTGCTCCCGCCCTTGGATGTAGCCGAATATCACGGCACCGAAAAGAGTGCCGATCCACAGCAGGGGCCAACCGATTAGCTGCATCATTTCAGCCCCGCCAAGCAAACATCACGCTCCATCTCCCGGCGCTTTGTCAGTCCTGGGAGTTCGACGGAGACTCCGGCCACGCGAGCGCGGTTCCAGCGCAAGAGCTGGTCGCATGCCTCTCGGTACTTTCCTGCTGCCAAAAGGCGAGCCGCTGTTGAGCGTGAGCTGTCGCAGGCAATGTATTCTCCGATGTTGAAAGACGCATCCGCGAAAGCGGCGAGTACGTTGACCGGTAGCCCTGGCCTGCACGTGTCCAACCCTGATAGTTCATCTTTACCTCTATGTATCAAAGAGTTAAAATGCCGAAGCCCCGCAGTGCAGCAAACACGGCGGGGCCTCTGACCAAACCATTGTTTATAAGGAACAACAGCATGGCTAAGACCGATCTTACCGCAGAACGTCTGCGCGAAGTTCTGCACTACGAACCGTCCACTGGAGTATTCACGTGGAAAACATCCAACCACAACAAGGCACAAGGATTGATAGCCGGAAGCATCATGACTTCTGGGCGTAGGTCCATAAAGGTCTGTTACAGGACGTACTACGCCTATAGGCTTGCATGGCTTTACGTCCATGGATCGTGGCCTGTAGGTCACATAGACCACATAAACGGAATCGTTGACGACAATCGTATCGATAACCTTCGGGATGTGACGCGTAGTGTTAATTCGCAAAATCAAAGGCGTGCCACGAAGAACAGCAAATCTGGATTTCTTGGGGTAACACCTCATAGGAGCGGATGGCAGGCAACTATTGAAATAGCCGGTAAAAAACAACATATCGGGGTATTCGCTACACCAGAACTTGCCTATGAAAAATACATCGAACGGAAGCGGGCTATACATCCGGGATGCACTATTTGATAGGCACTCTGCTAGAGTTATCACTGCGCCCCCATGCATTTGGCAACGCGTGCCTGTTGGCGGGTCCACACACCATAGCACCCGTTGCCGCGTATTGAGCAGTCGCGCTTCTTCACAAACCGGTACTCGGCGTATGCTTGACACGATCCTGCGTAATCCCCACGGTTTGCCAACTTGACCATGCTGCTGCTGCACAATGTCGGCACTCCGTATTGGTATGTGAAGTCAACCATCACGTCATACTCTGTCTGCGTCAACGGTGCAGTTACGCAGCGCTTGATACCGGACTCGTCCTTCTGGATATGTGCCAGTGTGCGTTGCAATGCTTGCACCGGAGTCGTCGTGTCGCCCATGCGCACCGGAGCGCCGTCCTCTTTGACAGTCGAGCCAAATCCGACGGTGGGCACATCACTTTTGACCGGTATGACTGCGGTAGGTGTGTACCCCTCATTCACAGCCAGTGCAACAAGCAGCGCCGCACTTACTCCCATGCCTGCTATCTTGTAACGACCGCTCAATCTTCAGTCTCCCGTGGCAGTCCTGTGTGTCTGCGCCACGTATCGCACGAGCACTCACCAGTTTTGATGCGCATCTCAAGCGCTGCCAGTTTCGCAGTAAGCGCATCAATTTTCGATGCAAGTGCTTCGATCAGTGCAATTATCGCGTTCATGCCCGGTCTTTCAACAGTGCCACCAGCGTCACCAGGATTGACGTAGCGCACAGCACGCCGATTCCTATCAGTAACAGATCTGCCAGCTTGTCGGCTAGCGTTTTCGGTTCTTCATCCATCTGACTGCCCTCCACAACGATTGAACAACGAGTGTCGAAACCACACAAAGAGCCATCACTGCACGGGAGGTCTTTGTGTGCTGCTTGTGCATGGTCACGGCTTGTTTGTAAAAGACTGCCACAGCCCAACGATGGCGACCACCGGAGGAACAACCCACATTACGATGCGCCTGATCCATTTGCCGGTGAATGCCACCCCTTTGAAGAATCCACGGCCCATTTCGACAATCTCGTAGATGTCGTGAGTTTTTGCCGTGTTTTCATCTAGTGCCTTCTTGTTTGCTTCCATCATCGCTTCTAGTGCTTTGATGTCAGCAGAAACAATCCGATGGTTCCCAGCCACGTTATCTTCC
>JBGAVL010000088.1:0-18916 GCA_044228145.1 Obscuribacteraceae bacterium (SeqCode) | reverse complement strand
ATCGGCACATCTCGAAATCTCTCGCAGCTGATGAAAATCTTGTTTTCGTGTAGCCGTTGAAACAGCTCGATGAGAGCTGCAATCTCATTGGGCTGCTGACGCTTTTCAGGAGTTAGAACACCGGCGATAAGCTGTGAATAACTCAAAGTTCCAAGTTTGGAATTTTCAATCAGCTTGTAAGCGGTTTCACTTATGTGATTTGACCATGAATCGAACCCACGCGGTACGAAAGCAAACCAGTTTTTCTCTTCATCCCAATATGTTGTACCGGGCATGCCGACTACCATGTGTACTGGGTATGAATACTCGCGCACAACCGCTTCAGGATTGAGAACTGGACGACAGTTCTTAATTTGATCTGCGCTTCCCAAATATACTTCGTCGCTGAGATCTGTTACTTCGTGTCTGCGCGCCACCTTGAAGTGGGTCAGCTGGAAATCGGCAAGATCCACAATAAAAGGGTAAGACTTCAAAAACTGGAGATAGTGTTTCGAGAGAAATTCAGGAAAGTGATCGCCGCAATCTGTCAGAGCATAATACGGCGGATTGAAATCATAGAAATACTTCTCGAGAATATCATTCCACTTGTCTTTCAAGATGCGGTGTACATCAGGAAAAATCGATTGCATCAGAGAGTCCAAATTGCTCTCCCGAAGCCACGCGTACATACTAAGCGCTTTTAGATCCATATCTCTGGAGGCTGTGAAATTGCCGGCAGTCCTTGCATGAAATGTCTTCTTATCGACTTGATCGGGCGCTTTGCCTTTTAAATTTTTCCAGTGGCTAAACCAAGTTCTTTGATATTCGGATAGATTCGTTCCTGAAAGTGAGCTGTTATCTGCATTGTTTTCAACTGTCTCTGTTGAATCAGCTGATTCTCTTTGAGACGCGTCTTTCAAAGCTGTTTTCAAGTTGGCGAGTTCTGCCACTAATTTAGGCGGAGAGTAATAAGCGACGGAGCGGGGCGGACCTTCATCAACATCTGTGCGTTGATCGGTTGGCATCGGCGTTTGATACTTATTCCAGATCTCTCTGAGCTTTCTGAGTTCTCCTAACAGTTCATCAAACGTGGGAAACATTTGATCTCTTTCTATCATCACAGAATTGATTTGCGGGTGTTTTTTTAGGGCGTGCTCGAATAGTTCGTAAACAGTGCTCGACAGTGCCGCACCGTGTGTGTCAATAATGCGTTTGCCAAACCTCGTGTGCCCCGCCATATGAATTTGCACTACTCTTTCCAGCGGCAGTCGATCGAGAAATGCGAATGGATCGAAGCCATGATTCAGCGAGTTGACATGCAAATTGTTCAAGTCGAGCAGCATACCGCAGTCTGCTTCTTCCAATACTCTTGTTATGAATTCAGCTTCGTCGAAATCACCTTGTGGGGCACGCGTGTAGTATGGAATATTTTCCAGTGCAAGCGGTTTCTCCACATAGTCTTGCGCGCGCTTTACTCTCCGGGCGACGTGACTAACTGTTTCCTCCGTCCAAATCAACGGAAAAAGATCGTGACCTGATTCGCCACCCACGCCTGAAAAACAGAGATGATCGCTCCACCAGGGCGCATCGAAGAGATGAGCGAATTCGCGCTCCATCCGCAGAATATCAGAGTCTATCGGATCAACGCTGCCAATCGAAAGGCTGACGCTATGCGGCACCAATTGAAAATGCTCAGCATATCGCGTCAGCCACTGTGTGCTTACTATGTTGCGCGAATAATTTTCGGGAACAAATTCCAGAAAATCAATTTCGCTGGCATGTCGCAGAATGTCGCGGCAAATTTCATTTCGCAATCCGATGCCGATGCCAAGCATAGGCATTTGAGATTTTCTCTTCAGAAATTCGCTCGGCATTAATGCCCTTCATTGCGTCACTTTGATATTTTAATCGCTTTGGCGCTGAATGATTCCATCCTTTGTCTTGAGCGGGTAATAGTACACGCAAGAGTAGTAGTTGCCTGGTTCCGGTTTCTGCCCCGTAATAGGTGTCTTTGCGGTACAAAGGATTGTGTCGCTTGGACCGTTTGGATTGAGCCATTCTTTAATCGATGAGTTTTCTTTGGGAGGAATGCGGTAGGTGCACAAAATGATTTCGCTTCGTCCGTTTAATTCATTTTGGAGACGGCGTAGCGCGTCTTTTAAAGAGTTTGGCACTTCTGCGGTGCATGCAAATATTCCGCGTGGGTTGGTCTGCAGCTCTCTGGGCAGCGCATTTGTGTCGAGGTTTTCGAACAGGTTCTGTACCCCTCGACCTATTGAGGATTCCTCGCCATTAGGTCGACCTCTGCCATGGATTTCAGTGTTGGGTAAGATTGCGGGATCGCCTTTATCATTGCGTCTAACTTCAGGAAGCTGATCTCTGGTGCCGTTAATCAAACGATTAATCGATTCTCCTAACCCGCTGTGGTCTACGATGTCGCACTTCCCCGAGTTTCTAATTGTTTGTGCCTGTTCGCACGGGCCATTCAGTAGCCCTGATATCAAATCTCTCTGGTTGCGGACTACAGAAGGAAGGGACTGGTCGCCGGAAAGGACAGGTGGGTTGGTGTCGGCCGCTTTGCTTTGGCGTAAACCCTGAAAAATGGAAAGCGCCTGGCCGATCAGTCCATCGTCCAAGTCTGCCTGTCCAATCGCGTTGTTTTTTACTTCAGCCGTCCTGGCGGATGGCTCAAACTGGTTTATATGACTCACGGTGCATCTCCCTGACGTGCGAGTGCGCTCGTGTGAAGGGGGAGATAACCACAAATGAGTATATGCAGTCGGGAGAAACTCTGGACTTTCAGAACATTAAATCGTCAGTCGCTCTTCCGGTATTTCGGATTGCACGAATTTCGGAATAGTGACCCGAGCTGCGCATGCGAAGGTGTCTGCTTTTTGCCTTGGGACAAAAGGAGTGATTTTTGCGACACATGCATAAACGCGATCGATATCCTCAGGAACAAACGGTCCAATCTTGCTTGCACACAACACGATGTCACTTCTAGGTGGCGAGCCGTCGATTGGAAGCATTTGAATACATGCATACCAATCACGTTTGTCGCCAGGTCCCAGCCTGCTGACGCATAAACTTACGTCGTTTGGACTTTCATCTTTTGTCCAGTCCGGCTTCAATCTGATGTGAGCAGAGCACAGGTAGAATCCGGGAGAATCAATCTCTACTTTGATTCGCTGTGAGCAGCCAAAAACAGGGACCTCCTCTATGCGGATGCGTGAAGAGCAAGCAACTATGCGCTCATCGATTGGCCGTGGCTCATGACGATGGCGCGCCGAACAAGCGTATGGTTTTGAAGGAGCATAGTCAGATTCGGGATCAAAGTCTCGTATGATGGCATGATCGCCGCTTTGTGAGCGGTGGCTGTCTTTTGACGGAAAACAATTAGTATGGCGAATTTCGCGTGGTAAATCGATCTCGAATTCAATTTTGCCGTCCTGAACTCGAAGTGGAATGTCCAGCTCCCGGGAATGGAAGCCGGTGGCTCCGCTTCTGCCGTCCCTCGCTGCTTGATATACAGACAAAGCCTGGTGTACTAAAGCCTCATCGAGATCCGGACTGGTGTCGAAATCAGTCGTTGTATGCGCAAGGCGTACGCTGCTGTCCAAAGAGTTTGAACCCATTGGTGTTTCTCCTGGACACGTTTGACCGTGTCTTTTGTGATAGATAAAAGATCTAGAGGAAGACTTTCAGTTGTCTATACGCCTTGGCGACATTTTGGACAAAAAAGAAATTAAATCCTGACGAAATTCCTGAATCCCGGCCCCGGTAGGGTTATATGCGCTAAGTTAGGTGATTAGTGCTTCTACCTTATTCCAATAAAAGTGAATCCTGCGCGCAATGCGGTGACGCGTGCGGGTGAATTTCTGCCGCGCGAATTTGTAGCAATCGAACCCGTTCTTCCTTGGAAGATTCGGGCAGCCCATTGCTGCTTCAGAGGGGAGAGTATCAACTACCGGATCGAGCCAGTGAGTGATTACTGTGTGGTCAAATTCGATTGCAGCAACTATGTGGTCGCGCATGTATTCGTCAGCGTCGTGACCGATGTAACCTGCATTTCTTGCGGCAACGCCGATTTCTCTGCCGACTTTATTGTTGGCGAGATCGCGGTGTCTGTCGCGCAGATCTCTTTGCGAAACGCCATTTTTATCGAAAAACCATTCGGCGAATTCATTTGCTACGAATAGTTTGTCTGAAAGGAAGTCGCCTAATTCGTAGGCTGCCAGCGCGGATCCATAGGTGTGTTGAAAACCATTGATCTTGTCGCGCCAAACATCAAATTCGACTGTTTTATAGTTTTGAACAAAAGTCGCAGCCATACGCGACTCAAATGTTGGTGGCGAAGTAAATTGTTTATTCGACTTTAAAATGTGAAGCATCAGATCTTTGCCCATCACTTCATGTTCCGCCAGAGAAACGCGCCACAAAATTGACAGCACATAGATGCCGAGCAATGCACCGGAAAGGAAGAGAACTCCCAATGTCGCAGCGAAAAACCTTTTCTGATTTGATCTCAATGCCATGTCCTCATTGAAACACTCATCGTAACAGTAGTTGCGGCGGCGTTGGTTAATCAGAATTTCCTTGTTGACAAAAGGCGAAGCCAGCGCTGCAATAGCGCTGGCTTTCGTTGAACCCATGTTGATGGGCTTGTAGCCTTACTTGGCTGTCTTTTCTGTTTCAGCGGGTTTGGAGGCATCTGCAGTTTTTGCAGTGTCTGCTGCTTTCGCTTCGCCTTTGGCTTCTGCCTTGGCTTTGTCTTTGCAGCAATCTTCAGCTTCCGCTTTTTGTTTCTTCGCTGAGCAGCATCCTTCGCCAGCCATGGCTGGAAGAATAGAAGTGCCGACCAGAGCGATAGCAGCCATACTCAAAAGGCTTACATTGAATTTCTTCATGGATTTCTCCTGTTACCAATTAACCGCAGCATGAGCTCGATTTGTGGGTTTGACCTGTGCCTTCAACCTTGAGGTTGCGTTCGGTCCAGCTGTCATAGCCGCCTTCGAGCTCTTTGACCTTGTAGCCTTTTTTGGCGAGCTCGAGAGCTGCCTTGGCCGAAAGGTGGCAAACGATGTCGTAGCAATAAACGACTGTCGTCTTGTCCTTACTCAGTTTATCTAAGTTCTTGTCAAGTTCTTCGTACTTGAGGTTGATAGCGCCAGGAATGTGACCTTTCGCAAACAGTTCTGGGGTGCGCAGGTCGACGATAGTGAGCTTTTCGCCATTTTCGATGGACTGGTTCAAGCCGATGGGGCCGATTTCGTAGGCCAGTTTGGCTTCGAAATATGCTGCTGCATCAACGATTTTTGTAGGTGTTTCAACGGACATAGACCCTCCTAAGGCGACACTCGTGTGGCGCTCAGTGAATTAAAACTGCAACTGACCATATGGTAGATTTTCTCGGTTCGTTTTCGCAAGTAGGCACCCAAATGTTGTGTAGTATACATTTGGATACTACCCCTGCGGCTCCGACACTAAAACCAGCGTTTTCCGCTGATTGTGAGTGCAGGCGCCGTAAGAGGCGCTACTTCCAGCCTCAAATTGCTGATTGATAATGGTACAAGATCGGATGAGATTTTGATCATCACGAAGGCGGAATTTGGGTCAATATTGTTTGATTGGGCAATCGCAACAAGTCTGAATTTTCGTTTTCCTGTGCCTTCAATTAACGTCGGGTCGCTTGCCAGCTCGATTGGGCTCTGAAGCAAACGCCAATCATGAAGGCAGAATTTCACTGAAAGAGCGCCTACGCTTTCGGCTTCGCCCGTAAGAGTAAGTCGCACATGCGGCTGTACCAACGCGCTTTTCTCGATAATTGCGGCTCCGTCGTAAGTGAGGCGGTTGTGTTTTGGGGTCTTTGACTTTGCTGCGGCTGGGGCCGGTCGGACATTTATATATATAGGATGAGAATTAGCTGCGTGCCTGGTACTTGTGACCTCGGTAGCTTTTGAATCGCCTACGAGTAAGAACATATGGTACTGTCCGTACTGGTTGCCTGGTGAGTCGGACAGGTCTTCAAAAACAGTGCCTGCGCTGGTCTTTCGGCGGCAAATTCCTTTCGATACAGACCTGGGAAATTCCTCTCTCAGCCTGGGATCCAGGCAGAACGGTGAGTTGAGGAGCTTGGTGGGCGAGAAAACTTTGAGAGAGGGCCCTGAGATGATACCCGAATCGGACGACTTGGGAGTTGCACCGCTGGTGGTGCTGCCAGTCAGAGAAGCAACTGAATGCTTATTCTTGGAGCCACAAATTGAGATTGTGTTGTCACCGGACAGATTGAGAATATTGGGTGGGACTATGAATGCACGCCATTGTTCGAGACCGCCTGTATCCGAATGCAGGATGCTGCCGAATGTGCGATAGTCGCCACAGAGCATTGACAGACCGGTGAGCTGCAAAATTGAAACAGGTGGCTGATTGATTTCTTGTCCATTGACTTTGAGCCGCGCAGTGCGCCAGTCTCCTCGGATATTGACGAGCACCATGGCGTCGGTAGGCGGGGATGCAACATGATCCAATTTTACTGTGCGCAAAAATTCCTCTTTGTCGCTTAACTTTCCCTCCCAGTCAAATGCCATATCCTTGCCAGCAAGTGAAGCAGCCAGGCTCAAGGTTAATGCAAGATAGGAGACGAGAAAAATCAAAACCTTCGCGGGAGCGTTTGCTCGACCCGCTCCGAGCAGAGTTCGAACAGCCATCAAACAGCCTATGAAGAGCAATAATGCTCCCATGCACAGGGAAGTTGCGAAAATCTCCGGCGTGCTGGTAGCGAATAGCGAACGCCAGACATCATTTTTCAGGCTGAAGGCTAGCGTAATGAAACTCATAGAAATGAAGAGTTTGATTATGCTTGCTTTTGTAAATCGAGCGTTCAACCATCCTGACACACACCAGCAAGCAAAAAGTATGAGAAAGGGAATTGTAGTAAATCCGTAGCGGCTGTCTGCAACGAAGGGCAAATATGCAACGTGACCGGCAATTACCACAAGGCAGAAAACGCCGGTCAAGACAGTAGTCATAGACGAAGGATCTGCGCATCGTAGGTGCACAATCCTTTTGCCGTCACTGCCTATGGTACTACCAGAAATTAATTCCGGATGTGGCTGTTTTGCCGTGCTCAAATCCGCAGAGGGTTCATTTTTAGGTTTTTCTTTTTCGTTGACGGAGGTGCGTAGCGACATTGGCAACGCCATGAAGGAAAGTATTCCGAAAAAGCCGAAAAGTACGATTATCTGGTGTGCGATGATCTGTGCTGCCAGAGGCAGTCCCACTATATCCAATTTGTAGTCGTTCCAGGGAAACTGGAACAGCCGCAGTGGTTTTCGCGCCATGCGTCCGTAAAAGTCACCTGGATTTAGTCTGTAAAGTGCCGATGCAACGGCCGCAGGTCCGTCAGACTCCGAAAACAAATTTATCAGCCCTGTGTCCGGCAACGCACTCCATCCGTCAGTCTCCGGGCTGAGTCCGGCGGCCATGTTGAAGGTTGGCATTCTCTTCACTAGCAGTTGGTACTCGCCAGTTGCTACTTTCGTAAACATAAGCCAGGGCGCAATCACAAGAGAAAATCCAAGCACTGTCGAAACTAACGCTATGACAAGCGATCGTCTCTCCACATTCGAAAGTACCAAAACCAGGACTACTGCCAGAACCGCTAGCAGCGCACCCGGAGCAAGCGCAGCTTTGGTCAGCATCAGTAAGGAGATGGAAAGTGCGAACAGCAGAGAGGCCGCCGACGAGAGATACAGTTTTGAATTCTTCCTTTCCTTTGGAATATAGGTGCAGGCAAGAACGCTCATAGAAAGAAAGAGCGAAGTAATAGTCTCGGTCAGGAATCGTCCTGTCCCTGTGATTGCACCTGGATAGAGGGCAAAGACGACTCCAGCGAATAATCCGACGACACGACCCCCGGTAAATCGCCATCCTGCCAGAGCCAGAAGGGCTGCAGCTAATGAGTGAATGCAGTCCTGCAACAGAAGAGCAGCTCGCATGTCCGTACAGTCTGGATACATGTTGAAAGCCGAATAAAATGCAGCGCCCATGATTGGCAGGACGGGACCGTTGAACAAAAACATCGGTCCAATGGCTCTTGCGGCGGCATCAAGAGCCATTCCGCCTTTCACCAGACCTGCTATTGCGATTACTTCTTTCACCGACATCAAGTAGGCGCCAGAATCAAATAGTGATGACAATTCCAGAACCGGCTTGCGAGTGTTTTGAATCCGAGTTGCAGTGAATGCCAATGCAAAACACGCAGCTGCAAACAACAAAGCGAAGCGAAGAGAACGCGTCGATGCGTTCGGTTTGCCAGTCTCACCTACTTGAGACGATTCCTCAATTGCTGGTGAAATGTCAGTCATTTTGATCGGCTAGTGAGTCCTGGACAATGCTGCACCGAATGAACGGTTGAGCGCGAGTTCGTTGCTAAGCAGTTTGAAGAATTCAACGCCGCCCAATCCATTGAGGTGAACAGTGTCAGCAAAGTGTTTTTGCTCGAAGACATCCGGTCTGTTCAGGTCGAGAAAGCTGGCTCCGTTTGCTGCCGCCAAGACGGAGAGCTTTTTCTTATATTGATCGTAAAATCCCTGCGGCATCAAGCTCACATTGCCTGCCGTCAGAGGCATGTTTACCACGACGAGTTGAATTCCTTTTTCTCTGGTCAGCTTCATCAAGCTTTCCAGATACGACAACTGGCTCACGTATATTTTCTTTTTGATGCAAGCGTAGCGCTGTCGATATTCTTCCGTGTTGTCTCGAAAAGGTTCGAATTCGGCTCCATAAGGTCCAACTTTCAACTCATTGGCACCATTGTCATCGGGCAGCTCTCTGAACGCCATTTGGCGCAATTTGAAAGGTCCGGTGAGTTCGTTGGCTGTTATTGCGTTCATTCCATAAGGCGCAATCGAATAGGCAAGTCGGTGCTGCATGGCAACTAGATTTGCTTTGTGTGAGAGTGTGTAGAACGCCTTTTCAAGCGCCCACTGAATATACTCGTTCAGCGAACATCTGGCCGACAGAGCAATATCAGAGAAGTCACTGATTCGGCTCAAGAACTTGAATGTCTCTGTGCTAGCAGGGCTGGGCAGAGTATTGTCGATGAGATCGCGTGGTCCGATTCCATAGACGATCACCTTTGGCTGTTTCGCTCCAGTTAAAAGTGAGCGCGTGATTAAGTACGAATCTGACGCCATCTGTCCGGCAATGGCAAAACTGAAGGAAGTAGGTTTGTGCCCAATCTTATCTGCCAAAAAGTCCTCCAGGCATGAAGAATGGAAATGGCTCACTTCATTTAGAACAGCATTGAGTTTGGTGGCATCGCCTGCATGATGTGCGGTCATCATCAGGCTCGAGCCAAGCAAGGCTATATCCGGCGCCGTTTGTTCATTGGCATAAGCATTTACTGAATACCAGATTAGGCTGCGGTTAGGCGATTCGGTTGGATTTGTCAGGTGAAAACAATTGTCTGCCAAGCGAAAGCCGACATCGACGGTTAGCAGCATGAAGAAACCCAGCAGTACATAACTGGAAAGAAATGCCTTGACTCGGGCGTCTTTTGCCATGGGCTAGAACTGGAAGTAAATGAATTTTGGCGATTTATCAGGTGAAAACACCAGAATCATCAGCATCAATGTGCAGCACCATGCTGCTTTCACCAGCCTGGGTGAGCGTTCCACCCAGTTGGTTTTGTCCACATATCCCATGACGACGTGCGAGACGGCAAGCACGGGGAGCAGCAAGAAAATTGCCGGATAGATAAGCGGGTAGTTGATGGCCGGCAGAGTCATCGCGTAGCTGGGCATTCCACCAAATACGGTGTCCAAGAAAAAGAGTTTCTTCACGATGTCGCCGGCTATGACTAGCGTGTCGGCGCGGAATAGCACCCAGCCTATGCAGACAACATGGAAGGTAAACAGTGTGGAGAGGACTGTTCCTACTTTGGAATCTACAGCGGCGGACAACCAGCCGTGTCCATTTTCTTGGAGCCGGGTGCGGCTGTCTTTAAACATCTTATGCAATGCCAGCATCGCACCATGGAAAACTCCCCAGACAAGAAAGTGAGTTGCCGCGCCATGCCAGAGACCACCAAGGCTCATTGTGATCATGAGGTTGCGATAGACATTCCACTTTGAGCCGCGAGAGCCGCCCAGAGGAATGAAGAGATAATCGCGCAACCATGTGGACAAGGAGATGTGCCAGCGGTGCCAAAAATCGGAAATGTTTTTGGCCAGGTAAGGCAAGTTGAAGTTGATCGGTACTTTGTAGCCAAAGAGCATTGCCGAGCCTCTGGCTATGTCGGTATAACCCGAGAAATCGAAATAGATCTGAAACGCAAAAGCGTAGGTGAAAAGCCAGAGATCAAGGCTGTGAAACAGCTCTGGGTGCTGAAAACCGCCCTGGACAAAGAATGCCAGATTGTCGGCAAGCAAAACTTTCTTGAACAAACCAAGAAGGATCAATGAGAAGCCGGCATCGAATTCCTTTATAGAGAATTTTGCAGGAGAGAGAAACTGCGGTATGAAGTCCTGAAAACGCTTGATCGGTCCGGCGATTTGAGTGGGGAAGAAACTGGCGAACAGCGAAAAGGCCAGAAAGGACTTAATCGGCGCGCTGCCGCGATAAACATCAACCACGTAGTGAATGAATTCGAAGACGAAAAATGAAATGCCCAGAGGAAGAATTATGTCGAACGGCATCGCCGGCGGTGCCACGCCCAATGGCTTAAGCATAGTTGTAAGCGTGTCGTTCAAGAAATAGGCATATTTGAAAAAACAAAGGGTGGCAAGGTTCGTCGCCACTGCGGCAAACAGCCAGGTCTTCTTCTTTTTCTCCGAGCGCGAAATATAGAAGCCGAAGAAATAATTGACTACGGTCAGCCCCAGAATGAGCAAAATGAAGACCGGACGCCAGCTCATGTAGAAGATGTAGCTGGCAAGCAAGAGAATGGGGACGCGCCATTTTGTAGGGCTCGCCCAGTAGAGCGCCACCACGATCGGCAGGAAAATAGCGTATGTCAGGGAATTGAAAAGCATTTGGATCCTGGGAAAACTTGAATTTTGGAGCCCCAAAAACTTGTCAATAATACTGGGGAAGCGTTCTTTGGTCCTTAATCACAACCAAGCAAAAGACCCAGCGGTCCTATCCAGCTGGGTCTTCGAAAATTGTTCTTAACACGGATTCTAACGGATTACACGGGTGCCAACGGTTTTGAAGTGTGCTTATGGATTAGATCGAGCGCTCCGCTACCTACGGGACGGGTTGTGAGTACCTTTATGGACTAGATCGCGAGTGGACACTCTGTTATTTCTTTCCATTTTTTGCTGAGCAAATCAGTCAAACCCTCGAGCGTGTGAGTGATTCCGGATTCTTCGTTGCCATTGATACGGATTCTGGGTGAAGCCTGATTGCCGGCCTCTACCAGCTCCACTGGGATGGGGAGGCGCTCTTCAGCTATCACCATCTCGAGAGTGTCGCGGACGCTGGAATAAGAGTTGCAGCCGGGCCTGTAAATGAGCTCTACCCGCATATGTTGAAACCTCCTCTCTGTAGATCTGGGTGACAAAAGGGGATTCCGTGTGCTTCCGGAGAAGCTCACCAAAAATAAAGGAAACCTTAACGCCTTACTTGAAAGAAGTATAAGCGGAAATTATCAGTTGCCAATATTAATCCAAAGGCAAAACGGTTAATCTGCTCTAAGAAAGCCGGAAAAGCAAAGCAGGAAGCTTTTAACAAAGCTTCCCGGGGGAAGAAGGGGCGCAGGATTGTTTTCTCTCTGCGTCTTATATTCCCGGCGCTTGAGAACCCTAAACCTCAACAGCCAATAAAAAGCTCAAGGCGCGAAACAGACCTCCTGTCACCTGCCGATATCTTCAAAATTTCACGATATTGCCACGGGATTTGCCTATCTTTTCACTCAGAACTCACGATAGTAGTTCTACAAATGAAGTGGCCTTTCGGCCACATTTACCAGGAAACCTATGACCACAACTACGTTTCCGCTTCTGGGCGGCATTCATGTCCATGTTTTTTGAGGCTTTTGACCTATCGAGGCTCGAGATGAATTCAGCAGTTGGGCAAAACTATCCGGCCGGCTCTGTGAGCGGCAATGCGAAGTCTTCTGATTTGACGGATCTTCCCGGGAGCGCCGGAGGCTCGCCGGCACTTTTAGATGCTTGCTTGAAGTCCGCAGACCTGGCTTCTGGACAAGGACGGAAGGCGTCCAACCAGTTCGCCAAGTTGTTGCGCGGAATTGAAGTGCGCGCCGAACAGCTTGATTTCAGCTGCGCCGGACACTTCGAAGCCAGGCTGACTGAGAAAGCCGACGCCCTTGTCGCGAAGCTGGACGCGGCACTGCAAGGCATCGTCACTCGTGTAGATGTCGACAACTTGTGCATGCTCAAGCTTTGCGTCAACGCTCTGGTTGTAGAAGGCTCAGAGAGCGGCGCCTTGAGATACGCATACATTGCGAAAGACTGGTGTCGCCGCGCCGACTTCACCGACAGTGTCGCGACCGGGACAGCGCTGACAGCGACTGCGGAAATGTTCTGCCGCCTGCGCCGCTACGAAGAAGCGGCTAAGTTGTTCAAGTCTTCCACAGCCGCATTTGCGACCATACTCAATTACGAGCATCCGCTGGCTGATTACAGCCGCAAGCGTCACAGAATGACTTTGAGCAAGCTGGCACTTTCTGAGCGCAACAAGTTTGCAACGACATATGGTGCCGGATATTTGAAGGCAACTGAATCACAGAACTTGTGCCCTCTGGTTTGGGACGGCCCAACTGCTATATAACAGCTAGCCGACTCAAACCCGGCACCTTACGCCGCCTGGCTTTACGGTGTCATACGGTTGATGTCGCGCGGAAAGAGGGCAGCCAACTTCACAGACGACAAGCCGAGAAGTTGTTTGGCGATGCGCTCCAATCCAATTGCAAATCCACCGTGTGGTGGCATTCCGTACTGGAAGCATTGCAAATAGTCTTTGAATGCTTCCGGGTCGAGCCCGCGTCCTTTGATGGCTTCGACCAGCTCTTCATGCCTGTGTATGCGCTGTCCGCCGGTGGTGATTTCCAGTCCACGGAAGAGCAAGTCAAAACTGCGGCTGGACATCTCACCGTCTTGAGGCAGCGGCATGGCATAGAAAGGCCTTACGCTAAGCGGGTATCCGGTGATGAATACCAGATCGGAGTTTTCCTTTTTGAAGAAATGCTCGCAAATAATTTTCTCGCCTTCCGGGTCGAGGTCGGTTTTTTCTTGATTACCTTTTTTCTGATAGCTGTTGATGATTTCAACCGCTTCGGCAAGCGTAATGGCAGGAATAGTGCCAACCTCAGGCACTGTCGCCCCGTACAAAGCGAGTTCTTCGGAGCAGTTTTGCGAGACTTTTTCGAACATATGCTGGATCAGTCTGTTGAGCAGTCCGGTCAGATCGCGCTCGTCTTCAATAAATCCCATCTCCACGTCCATGCTTATGTATTCGTTGAGATGGCGCGTAGTGTCGTGCTCTTCAGCTCGATACACGGGTGCGATTTCAAAGACTCTCTCCAGGGCGCCGACCATAATCTGTTTGTAGAATTGCGGGCTTTGCGCAAGAAAGGCTTCGCGACCGAAGTAGTTGAGTTTGAAAAGCTGCGCTCCGCCTTCGGTTCCTGTTGCGACAATTTTGGGCGAATGGATTTCGGTGAATTGCCTTTCTCTGAGGAACTCACGAAACGCTTCGCAAAAAACCGCTTCGATTTTGAAGATCGAGCGCACTTTGGGACTGCGCAAAGTCAAGGGACGGTAATCGAGCATGGTCGAAAGCGCCAGTCCATCTACTTTGCTTTGCTTGCCTATTTCGACCGGCAGCGATTGCGCCGGTGTCGAAAGCAGAGTCAATTCTTTCAATTGAATCTCAAAACCTTGACCCTGGGGACGTGCGACGACTACGCCTTCGGCGATGATAGGCGTTTCAGTCCCCGCTTGTCTGACGACCGACAGCACCGCGTGTTCGTCGGCAACCAGTTGCACAGCACCGGCCATGTCTCGAATCACGACAAAGGCCAGATTGCCCATGTCGCGAAGAGACTGAATGTGGCCGTGAATGCGCACGGTAGAACCCGTGTGCTGTGACAGCTGGCTCGAACTAATCTCGACAGTGGTCATTTTGCTAACTCCTTCTGGTTTTTGTTGATAAAGAAAAACCGCAAGAACCTTGATTCTTGCGGTCGTAAAGCTGGTTTGGCTGAATCTTTTGACTAGATGCGCCGCCTTACTAACCGCAAGAAGCGATTATTATCATTGTCATTATTATTGTTGGCGACAAAGGCGGCGGATGTAGGCGATGCCGGCCCTTGTTGGGGCTGGCGGGAAAGTGTCTTCGCGGTTGTCGGACGAGCCGGCATCTAATTACCTATATTGATTCAAAATTGCTATAGATTGATCTTGACGGCAAGAGCACGCCTTTGCTGCGTGCTGCCATTGCTGAATGCTACCGCCGCCTCCTTGCGGCGTCAATAGTTTGTGAAAATGGAAAGCTGAACAGTACTTAGTCTGTTTCCGTCTTCGTTGTGCTTGGTTTTGACTCGCCGTCGGTAGCCAGCTTGCTTTGATCTTCAAGCGAGCGCTTCAAGTCAAGCGCGATCCAATCGAAGATCTTGTGCGGGCCTTCTGCAGGGTTCAACTGGTCTTTCAAGTTGTGGGTACCGCTCAAAGGCTTGTATCCATCAATGAAAGTCAGGTGGTCGATATTGCGGAAGACTCTGGCTGTGCGCACATCGGTGAGTGGTTTGATGGCGGCGATGTCCGATTCTTTGGACAAGGGCACCGAACTGACAACCGAATTGGGCAAGCACAAGGCACTCTGCAATGGCGTAATGCCGTCGTTGAGCCCGTAAACGTACTTGGTTTTTGCCTTTTCCGTAGCCGATGGGCTGCAGACAACCGTGGTTATCTCACGATTGAGCATCTTCAAGACCGGGTGCTCCGCTGCAAAATGGCATGGCACTTTGAGGGTCACGAAGGTATACGGCGCCATGATATTCGACTCGATAAAGCGTTGAGCTTTCGGCATCAAATATGGATTGAGCAGATAGCCGCCGTAAGCGATGATCTTCTTTTTGTTGACCGGGCGGGCATTGAGCGCCAAAAGCGCGCGATTTTCGGAGTCGGCGACTGTGAGGGTGCCTTTTGGCCCGAAGGGCAATCTCGACTTGTAGCTACCGATTTCGGGCACGCTTGTGTCGGCATTGTCCCAACGCAGGTCGGTCATCAGAACTGAATTGCGTTTGAAGTAAATGCTGTAGGCGATGCTGTGGTCGATACGCGTCCAGGGGAAGCAGATGTTCTTATAGACACCGTATTGCAGCCAGCTGGTCGAGAACAAAGGCGAGCCGTGGAAAGGCACTCCAAACGCCATGAAGAGTTTGATTTTGTCTTCAGTATCTTTGTCGACGAAAGCCTCATAGGCGACATTGCCGCCCATACTGAGCGCCATCATTGTGATGGGCTTGTTGTTTGTCATCGAATAAAGCTTGGCAATTACATTGCGCAACTCCGGAACAGTCTTCTCCAGCTTGTCTGAGGTGGAGTAGCGGGCGAAATAGATCTTGAATTGCTTGTCTAGCTGCTGGTCTTCCTTGATGTGTTTGATGACCTTGGTCCAGCGGAAATTGCGGTGGAACTCGCCATGCAGCCCATGTACCATAAGTAGAGGTTGGCGGTCGCCGAGCGGAACATTGTCGTACTCATATAGAGCAGCTACCTCAGGCTTCACTTTCAACTGCTTTATGCCGGGTATTGGAGGCAGTGTTGACTGAATCACCGGCTGCACAGCTTCAAACCTCTCGGCTGAGCTGGTCAACATCTTTTTGGAAATCTCTGCCCCATAAGCTGCCGATGAGAACATCGCCGCGCTCAGCAGGCTGGTTGCCAAGACGGTTGGAAATCTTGCACTTTGGTACATAGCTTTTGTTACCGGTTTTGGAAGCCCCTTACTAGTGGCTTAAAAAGCCACAAATTAGAACCACATTAACAAATTATCGACAGAAAGAGAACCCGTTGGAAAGCGAGAACCCTATGCCGAAGTCAAATTTCCGCATCACCTTTTTCTACTCCGATACCGGAGGCGGGCACAGGAGTGCCGTTAACGCCATCGATACGGCGGTGAAGGAATTGATTGCTCGCGATTCGCGCGGCTACACTTTTGAACTCAGTGCCGACCCTATCGTTGAAAAGAGCCACCCGGTAAACAAAAAGTTTGTCGATCTTTACAACTACCTGCTCGGTCACAAGCAGGAATGGATGAAGTACTACTACTGGTTTATCCAGACTTTCAAGCCGAACGATTCAGAGCTCGGCTACATCATCGTCAAGCGTTATCTCACAAAGGTCTTTGCGGAGTCTCAGCCTGACGTTATTGTCTCCGTTCACCCAATGACCAATCAATATGTAGCAAGAGTGCTCAAAGATCTCGAGCTTACAGACAAGGTCAAGCTTCTCACTGTAGTTACCGACCCCAACGGCAATTTCTGGCGTGGCTGGGCATGCCCGGATGCGGCTTTGACTGTAGTGCCCAATTCTCTGTCTAAGCAGCAATTGGTGGAATGGGGCGTGCCGGCTGAGAAGATTCGTATCGTCGGAATGCCTGTAAATCCTCAGTTTTTGAAGCCTCCTGCGACGACGCGCAAGCAATTCATGGAGTCACTCGGTCTGGATGGCGAGCGGACCACCGTTTTTCTGAATTCCGGCTGGGCAGGTGGTGGAAACATGCTGGACATGTATCATCAGCTCAGCAAGACTAAGAAAGATATCCAGATTATTTTCTTGTGCGGGCGCAACGAAGAGCTCTACAACAAAGTTAAAAACGCTGCTGCCACCAGTCCAATTCCGACTGCCGTTATGCCTTACTACGATCGCATGGCCGACATCATGTCGCATGTGGACTTAATGGTGACCAAGGCCGGTGGTCTGACTACTTTCGAGGCAATTTCGAAAAAATTGCCCCTGGTTTTTGACACCATTACCCACCCGATGCCTCAGGAATTAGGTACCGTTCAGCTTCTGGTCAAGGAAAATCTGGCTTACAAAGTTGAGAACCCGGAAGAGATTCTCCAGATTGTCGAGAATTTCACGCCGATTGCAGACAGAGAGCATTACAAGTTGCCGACTCGTTACAGTCTGGACAGAACAGAAGCGGTCTACGATATAGCTAGAATGATCTTGGGTTTTTGCGATCCGTCTTTCTCGCCGGTCTTCGATCCGGCTTCGGGCAGTATTCGAGATGCAGTGCGTGTGGACAAGGTCAAACATGCACTTCCGGACATTTCGCAAGG
Source organism: Obscuribacteraceae bacterium (SeqCode) (assembly GCA_044228145.1). Classification (GTDB taxonomy): domain Bacteria; phylum Cyanobacteriota; class Vampirovibrionia; order Obscuribacterales; family Obscuribacteraceae; genus QKMZ01. Next base: position 1,623 of record JBGAVL010000088.1, on the reverse strand, counting down.
ACAGACAACATAGTCCAATAAGATGAAGCTGCATGTTCGAACATTTGAGTCCGATTTCATTCACGCTGAGTCGCATCCTGACGTTGTTTTGATCCACGGCACCGGTTCAAACGGTGAAATGTGGAATAAGCAACTGGAGTTTTTGCACAAGCGCGGCCACCGAGCATACGCGCTTGATTTGCGCGGGCACGGATTGAGTGAAGAACCGTTTGATACGACCGATCTGGAAGTTCATATTGCAGACGTGATGGAGACCTTGCAAACTCTCGATCTCAATTACCCGATTGTTTTCATTGGACATTCCCTGGGTTCGATTCTCGCTCTCAACATCGCCGAGAGACACCCTGAATTGGTTCAACGTGTTTTTGCGGCTTCCTTGCCAGGGCGCGTGCCAAAACATATGGGAGTAGCCTTTCGCTGGTTTCTCAAAGGTGCTTTCCCGAGACTGCAGTCTCTGGAAATCGGTCACAAGCTTCCCTGGCGTGAGCGCACTTTGTTGGAAACAAAAGTGCACACGTTAGAGCAAATTGTCGAAAATTTTGAGGACGTAAATTTTGTCGACCGACAAATCAACGTGTCGTGTCCTGTTCACCTGTCCGTTGGCAGATTCGACCCGGTGGCGCCCTGTGTTTATGTTGAGCACATCCACAAGGCTCTTCCAACATCAACGTTGAAAATATATGAATGGAGCGGACACAATTTTATGGATTTGCAGCACAAGAGTTTCAACAAATGGCTGGCTCAGCACCTGTATGAATAGTCTAAGTATAAAAAACTGCGCGCAGTTGGGGCTCTTAATTTGGTTTTTCAGTTCTAATTTTAGATCGGTTTTGTAGTTTTGTTTTTCAGTTCAAACGAGCAGTTTGTTCTGAAGAAGGATTATGCACCCTTCTCCATGACCATCGGAAAGCTGTTTGTTGAGCGATCTTTTGACTGCCTGCTTTTAAATGATTTCCTCCTTTTGTGAGCGATGAATTTTTTGTTTGGCTGTGTGCCGGAAAATTTCCTTGCCGGCGAATCTTTGGAACTTCTTGTGCGAACGTCGTGCATTCCGCCGGCCTGGACTCCAGGCGCGGCGAAAAAGAGGATGGCGAGAGTGGTTGCGAAGACCAGAGATTTTTTGGTTGTGCGTTTCATAGGTTATCTCCTTATGAAAGTCTGACTACAATCGTGAGACTTCAAAGCCTCACAATTGTAAAAACGTAATTTGCGGGCAAAAAGTTCAAATGCTTGACATTAAACCTTTAAACCAACACTGGCGCTGCTATTTCTTTAGCTTCAAGAGCAGCGCGCTGACCAGATCGTATTCGTTGAATGCTTTATTTCCATGTTCTTTTACCCACATGATCATGGGGCTCGCTTCTGCGCCTTTGTTGTCCGCAAGCAAATCAAATGCGACGTATGTTTTCGCTTCCGTCATTTTGTCGTTGTCTGTAGCTTGCTGAAAGACTGACTCTGCAATGATTTGTTCGTTCATATACTGAATAATTGGAAAGGGCCATGTCTTGTCCGGCAACGTTTGCAGGGTTTGGGTGAGTAAAGCAATCCTCTCTGGTAAGTGTTTGAGCTGTTTGCGGCAAATCGCCGCCATTATCACCGCATATGGTGCGCAACGATCGCCCA